>NZ_JBEOSJ010000007.1:118301-282645 GCF_040302905.1 Streptomyces sp. NPDC096193
GGTGAACACCGCCACCAGGAGGCGGCGTCGAACCAGGAGGACCAGGCGGACCAGGAGGCAGCGGCACACCAGGAGCACCCGGCACACCAGGAGGCCCCGGAGGCTGCGGAGCCCCAGGACCCGCCTGACCCGGATCCGCGAACATCGTCGCGGCATGGTGAACACCGCCACCAGGAGGCGGCGTCGAACCAGGAGGACCAGGCGGACCAGGAGGCAGCGGCACACCAGGAGCACCCGGCACACCAGGAGGCTGCGGACCCTCCGGGCCCGTCTGCGGGACGAGCTGCGTCGGCAGATATCCACCCGCCGGCGCGCCCGGAGCACCCGGCCCCGACGGCGGCGGCGTCGCACCCGGCCGCGCGCCCGGAGTACCGGGCGCACCGGGCGGCGGCGGAGTCGTCGACCCGCCCCCGCGCGGAGCACGCACCCCCCGCGGCGGAGCCTGCGCCTTGCTCGTCGCAGCGTCCGCTATGTCGGCGGCACCCGGCTGCGGCTCACCCACCGCCGGCGCCACCGCCGTCCGCGGCAGCTGACTGCCCCCGGACATCAACGCGGTCGGCGCATCCGCACCCACGACCGGTGGCGGAGTGTCGTCGTCGTCCCGTCCGGAGATCGGCGGCGCGAACACCGTCGCCGGCAGCGGCACGGACGCCTCGTCACCGCCCGCGGCACTCGTGTCCGTCCACGGCGTACCACCCGTCCGCGACGACGGCGCACCGTCCGCAGCGGCCGAATCGTCGCTGTCCGAACCGGCACTCGGCCACACCGACCCGCCCCGTGAGGCATCCGCCCCCGAGGACCCGGCCTCCGGCCACGACGAACCACCCACCGACGAACTCCCGCCCGCCTGCGACGCGTTGGCCGCACCCGGACCGGAAGAGGAGCCCGCCGCAGACCAGTCGGACCCGGCCGACGGCGTACCGGCAGCCGCCGGAGCCGAAGGAGCGGCCGGTGCCGCCGGAGCCGCCGGGACCGCGTCCGAAGCCGCGGGCGCCGCAGGCTCGTCCGCCGACGGCCGCCGCTCCGGAATCCCCAGCTTGTCCGCCGCGTCCTGCAACCACTCCGGCGGGCTCAGCAGGAACGACGTCTGATGCAGATCGATCCGCTGCGGCTGTTCCGGCACCACCGCCGGCGCGTCCTGGATCCCGTACTCCTCCTCGTACCGGCGGATCACCTCACCCACCGGCAGCCCGGGCCACAGCGTCGCCTCACCGCTGTCCCGCGCGATCACCAGCCGCTGCCGGCCGCCGTCCGAACGCGCACCGCCCTCGCGGTCCTCCGCCCACACCACGAACCCGAGCTCGAACTCCCGCACCCGCACCTCACGGTGCTGGTAGCCGGGCACATCGCCGTTGACCCACTGTTCCGCGCGCTCCTGCGCCTGCGCAAAGGTCACCATCGGAGCGTCACCTCTCGTCCGCGACGGGGACGGCACGCGCGAAGCCGCCGTCCACCATCAGATTGGCCACGGTCTCCAGCTCCGGCGGATTGCCCGCCAGCCGCTGCAGGAAGGCGTCGAAATCCTCACCGCACGGCAACAGCAGCCGGTCCACGCGCTCCTGGACATTCCACCCGTCCCGGTCACGCGCGTCGTCATAGGCACAGAACCACACCGAACCGACACCCGAGCCCCTGACCTTCACGGCCAGAATCCCGCCCTGGACGAACGCCACACCCAGGAAGTCCTTCGTCAGATGGTCCCGCAGGCACTTGTTGACGTAGACCAGATCATTGACCGCCGCCTCGTCGCGCACCGTGAAGAACGGCTGGTCCACCAGCAGCCCCAGCTCCGCGTCGAGCGCCGCACCCACCGGCGCACAACCGCCCGCCGCCTTCAGAAAGGAGCGGTACGCGCCCGGCAACCGATAGCCCAGATCCTCTTCCACGCCGAGCAACTGCTGCTCGGACACCGACACCGAACCCTTCGGCAGCCCGAAGTGCGCCGGCCGGGTCTCCTGCAACGGGCGCGTGCCCCGCTTGTCCCCGTCGACCGCCGTCGTCGCCAGCCCGCCGTGATGCCGCAACAGCGCCTTCACCTCGACCGGCACCAGCTCCAGCCGACGCGTCCCCGCCACGTGGTGCCACGTCCAGCCGTGCGGAGTCGCCACCGCGGGAACCGTGTCCCACAGCTCATGGCCGTCCGCGTGCAGCGCCGCGTTCGCCGACACATAGTCGGTCAGCCGCAGCTCATCGACACCGAAGCCCTCCGGCGGCTCCGCGATCTCCGCTGCGGCACGCGCATACGGCGAGAACACCGGAAACCCGTTCTCGTCCACCCGCACACCCCGCGGATGGCGCGAAGCCCGAACCGGGTCCGGGAAGTTCACGACCTGACCGGCGTAGGCCGCATTCGGTGGCGCGACGTGTCCCCCGGCCCGGGGGCCGGGAGGCGCCCCCAGCCCTTGCCGACCTGTCGTCATGGCGATCTGCCCCCTGCTGCTTCTGACTCGTTCAGGACAGCCTATGCGGTGCCGCAACAGGCAGTACCGGCCCTCCGGTTCCGTCACCAACTGTCACAACCGAGTGACCGAACGACGACGGACCGACACGTTTCAGTGCCCCCGCTTCCCCACCCAAGCGCCCATTTGGCAGGCTGTCCCGCAACTCGGGGGAGTGCACGGGAGGGGACTGCAGCACCATGCACACAGCGCAACCACGTACGTCAGGCACGACAGGTGATCCTCGTCTCAGCTGGAGCAGCACGGAAACAGCCCGCCCGCCCGCACTGAACCACCGGCGCGACGGCATCCTGCCCGCCGTCGCGGCAGCACTCTGGGTACGCGGCGAAACCCTCACCAGCACCGCCGGAAAGGGTGACCAGCCACCCGTACTCCACCCCCTCGTACAGGACTTCCTCGACACCCTCACGAGTGGCCAGCGCGAACGCTTCACCGGCCGCTGCCCCGAAGCCATCCTGCTCTCCCGGCACCTCACCGCCGCCGAGAACCAGCGCTCCAAGCGGGCCCAGCGCAGACCCCTCACCCACAGCGAGGCCAAACGTTCCCTGAAACAGGCGAAGTTGACGGCGCGTAGGATCCGCGAGGACGGCGACCCGCTGCACGGCAGCTACGCGCCGCCCTGCCGTTCCTGTACGGCGATGCTCGACCACTTCGGTGTCCGGGCAGTGGACCCCACCGCCCCCGGCGCCTCCGAGAACGGCTGAACCAGCACCAATGCCCGACCACCTCAGCACCACCCGGTTCCCGGTCGCCGTCGACGCCGCCCTGCGCGACGCCGGCTGGCAGCCCGGCCGCTGGGACATCAAGCTCGCCGAACACTGGGCCGACACCCTGCGCTCCCACGCCTCACCCGCAGGACACCGGCACACCGTCTTCCCCGCGGCCGTCGAAGCCTGGGCGGAATTCGGCGGACTGCACATCACCGCACCCGGCCCCGGCCGGCAGACCGCACCGACGGCCCTGCACATCGACCCGCTCGCCGGTCTCCACCTCGCCCGCACCTTCGCCGACCTGGGACGCGCCCTCGACACCGAAGTCTCACCGCTCGGCATGGAAGGGGACCACCAGGCCGTCCTCGCCATCGACAGCGAAGGCCGTGTCTACAGCCTCGACCACACCGGCGACTGGTACCTCGGACCCGACGTCGACCAGGCACTCGCCACACTCGTCAACGGCGTCCAGCCCACACGGCTCACCCTCGGCTGACACGCACCCCGCCCGCATGTCGCTCAGCCGCGCCGGACACGTCGCCGCGTGCCGGCCGGGCGCCGGGCGCCGGGCGTCGGGCGTCGGGCGTCGGGCGTCGGGCGTCAGAGACTCACGGACGCCGGAAGCTCCTGCTCGGCCGAAGGATCCCGGTCGGGCAACACCGCCGACACCCGGAAACCCCCCGAGTCCGTCGGCCCCGACACGAACACCCCGCCCAACGCCAGCACCCGCTCCCGCATCCCCACCAGACCGTTCCCCCCGCTCGGCAGCCGCGCGACCCCCGCCTCACCCGCCGCGTCCGGCGCACCGTTCTCCACCTGCATGGCCACCTCGGCGTCACGGTGCGCCAGCCGCACCATCACCTTCGACCCCGCCGCGTGCTTGTGCACATTCGTCAGCGCCTCCTGGACCACGCGATAGGCGGTCTGCTCGACCTCCGGCGCATACACCCGCACCTCGCCCTGCACCGCGAGCTCCACCACCATCCCCGCCTGCCGCGACTGACCCACCAGATCCTCGACATCGGCGATGCACGGCCCGTCCTCCGCAGCCGCCTCGGCCGCCGCCGCGGCAGCCGCGGCCACCGCCGCCAACGGCACCGGAGCCACCCGCCGCTGCTCGTCGCCCCCCGCCCGCAGCACACCCAGCATCTCGCGCAGCTCCGTCAGCGCCTGCCGGCCCATGTCCCCCACCAGCGCCGCGTTCTTCACCGCCTTCTGCGGATCCTTCAACGCCACCGCCTGCAAGGCCGCGGAATGCACCACCATCAGACTCACCCGGTGCGCCACCACATCGTGCATCTCCCGCGCGATCCGGGTCCGCTCCTCCGTCCGCGCCCACTGCGCCCGCTGCTCCGCCCGGTCCGCCAGCAGCGACAGCTCCTGCTCCAGACTGTCGGCGCGCTCCCGCAGGCTCTCCATCAGCCGGCGCCGCGCACCTATGTAGAGGCCGAAGAGCACCGGCGGGGCGGTCAGACCCAGCGACATGAAGCCCGCCATCGTCGGCACGTACCACGCCCCCGGCTCCGGATCGAAGCCCGCTGACCGCACGTCCTGATGGACCCGCACGAACGTCACGATGAGCGTCGCCGTCAGCGACATGCCCGCCAGCAGCGCGGTGATACGACGCGGAACCTCGGACGCGGCGAGCGTGTACAGGCCGACGACGGCCATGAGATAGCCCATCTCGGCCGGCGTGATCGCGATCGAGACCAGCACGACGGCGATCGGCCAGCGCCGCCGCAGCACCAGCACGGATCCGACGACCAGCCCGAACAGCACCCCGATCGGCACGGGGATGGCGGCCTGCTCCGCGAACCCCACGCCCTCCAGAGCGCATTCCAAGGCGGAGAACAGCCCGAGCCCCACGTCCAGCGCGACACTGCGCCGCCGTCCCCACCACAGCCGGCTACGGGAGGTCGTGCCCGTGCCGTCCTGGTGTGCCCCCGTTGTGGTCATGTCTTCCAGCCTACGGGCGGGTGTACGTCATTTTCTCGGGAGTATCGGAGCGCGGGCGAGTCGCCCCTGGCACGGAATGCACCAGAACCGCTCGAACTGGTGAATCGGCCAGAGTTTCGACCCGGACGTCCGTATTCCGGACGACGCTCGCCGCATGACGGAATCACCCGGCAGGTACGCCGACTTCGAAACCCTCCGCGAACAGGCCCTCTCCCTGCGCCGGGAGGGCCTCAGCCTCCGCCAGATCCGCGACCGCCTGAAGGTCCACAACAACGACATCCTCAACCGCCTGGTCAAGGGCGAACCCCCACCGGAGTGGACGAAGCGCCCGAACACGAAGGACGACCTGAGGGCACGGGCGAGAGAGCTGCGCGCGGCAGGCATGACGTACGACCAGATCCAGGTGGAGCTGGGCTGCTCAAAGAGCTCGATCTCGCTGTGGGTACGGGATCTGCCGAAGCCTGAGCGCAAGCGCACACGCGAGGAGGCTTCGGCCATTGCCAGGCGCGGCTGGGAGACAACACTCCAGCGACGCGACACGGAGCGCCGAGAGACCGAACAGGCCGCGGCGAACGAGATCGGCATCATGACCGATCACGAGCTCTTCCTCGTGGGCGTCGGGGCTCTATTGGTCGGAGGGCACCAAGAGGAAACCCCACCGCCCGCAGGAGCGGGTCACTTTCATCAACAGCGATCCGCGGATGATCGAGGTCTATCTGGCCTGGCTCCGACTCCTCGGCGTCTCGGAAGACCGCCTGCGCTTTCACGTCCACATCCACGAATCCGCCGATGTCGGCGCGGCCGAGCACTTCTGGGCAGAACTCGTCGGAGGCGACATGGGCCGGTTCGGCAAGGCCACACTCAAGCGGCACAACCCGACCACCAACCGTAAGAACGCCCACGAGGCCTACCGCGGGTGCCTGATGGTGCGCGTGCTGCAAAGCGCGGATCTCTACCGTCGCGTCGAGGGCTGGTGGTGCGGCATAGTAGGGGCTGCTCTCGTCCGCGATCGAGAAAAACGGACATAGGGCGCGATCCATCCCGGGTCGTCTAATGGCAGGACAAATGGTTTTGGTCCATTGAATGAGGGTTCGATTCCTTCCCCGGGAGCCGTGAGGGCGGGTCCTGACGTTCAGCGTCGGGACCCGCCCTTATTTCACCCCCGAAACCCCCCGGTATCCTTCGGATGTCCACCACCCGAAGCCGAAGGGCATTCCCGTGAGCGCCAACCGCCCGGCAGCCGTCGTCGTCCTCGCAGCGGGTGAGGGCACCCGCATGAAGTCGAAGACCCCCAAGGTCCTGCACGAAATCTGCGGGCGTTCGCTCGTCGGTCACGTCGTCTCCGCCGCCCGCGAGCTGGACCCCGAGCACCTCGTCGTGGTGGTCGGCCATGCGAGTGAGCAGGTCAAGGGCCATCTCACCGAGACGTACGCCGGCACCCGCACCGCCTTCCAGGCCGAGCAGAACGGCACCGGGCACGCCGTCCGGATGGCGCTCGAGGAGCTCGGGCAGGGCGTCGACGGGACCGTGGTCGTCGTCTGCGGCGACACTCCCCTTCTCTCCGGCGAGACGCTGACCGCCCTCGCCTCCACGCACGCCGCCGACGGCAACGCCGTGACCGTGCTGACCGCCGAGGTCCCGGACTCGACCGGCTACGGCCGGATCGTCCGCGACGACACCGGCGCCGTGACCGGGATCGTCGAGCACAAGGACGCCACCGACGAGCAGCGCGCGATCCGGGAGATCAATTCCGGTGTGTTCGCCTTCGACGGGCAGCTGCTCGCGGATGCTCTGGGCAAGGTGCGTACGGACAACAGCCAGGGCGAGGAGTACCTCACCGATGTGCTCGGCATCCTGCGCGAGGCGGGTCACCGGGTGGGGGCGTCGGTCGCCGGTGATCATCGCGAGATCCTCGGGATCAACAACCGGGTGCAGCTGGCCGAGGCGCGCCGGCTGCTGAACGAGCGCCTGCTGGAGCGGGCGATGATGGCGGGTGTGACGGTCGTCGATCCGGGGTCGGTGCTGATCGATGTGACCGCCACGTTCGAGCCGGACGCGGTGGTTCATCCCGGTACGCAGCTGCTGGGGGCCACGCATCTGGCGGAGGGCGCGGAGGTGGGCCCGAATTCGCGTCTGCGGGACACGGTCGTCGGCAGGGGGGCGCGTGTGGACAACACGGTCGCGGACTCGGCGGAGATCGGCGAGAGCGCTTCGGTGGGTCCGTACGCGTATCTGCGTCCCGGTACCCGGCTCGGTACGAAGGCCAAGGCGGGTACGTACGTGGAGATGAAGAACGCGACGATCGGTGAGGGGACGAAGGTTCCGCATCTGTCGTATGTGGGCGACGCGACGATCGGTGAGTTCACGAACATCGGTGCGGCGAGCGTGTTCGTGAACTACGACGGCGAGGCGAAGCACCACACGACGATCGGTTCGCACTGCAAGACGGGTTCGGACAACATGTTTGTGGCTCCCGTCACGGTCGGGGACGGCGCGTACACCGCCGCGGGGTCGGTCATCACGAAGGACGTGCCGGCGGGTTCGCTGGCCGTCGCTCGCGGCCAGCAGCGGAATATCGAGGGCTGGGTGGCTCGAAAGCGTCCCGGGAGTGCTGCCGCGCAGGCGGCCGCGACGGCAACGGAGCAGGTCGCCGACGGGAACTGACCGGAAACAGGTGCGTCGGACTCGGCGTACGGTGATACGTGCACACAAATTCGGCTGGCTCGCGCTTCGTGTCTTCGCGGCCAGACAACACGTCTGAGGAGACAGTGCTGTGACCGGGATCAAGACGACCGGCGAGAAGAAGCTGATGCTCTTCTCCGGCCGCGCCCACCCCGAGCTGGCCGAGGAGGTTGCGCACCAGTTGGGTGTGGGCCTCGTGCCGACGAAGGCTTTCGACTTCGCGAACGGCGAGATCTATGTCCGTTTCCAGGAGTCGGCCCGTGGAGCGGACTGCTTCCTGATGCAGAGCCACACGGCTCCCATCAACAAGTGGATCATGGAACAGCTGATCATGATCGATGCGCTGAAGCGGGCTTCGGCCCGGAGCATCACCGTGATCATTCCGTCGTACGGCTATGCCCGTCAGGACAAGAAGCACCGCGGGCGTGAGCCGATCTCGGCCCGTCTGGTCGCGGACCTTCTGAAGACCGCGGGTGCGCACCGCATCCTCACGGTGGACCTGCACACCGACCAGATCCAGGGCTTCTTCGACGGCCCGGTGGATCATCTGTCGGCGCTGCCGGTGCTGGCGGACTACGTGGGTGCGAAGGTCGACCGGAACAAGCTGACGGTCGTCTCTCCGGACGCGGGCCGTGTGCGGGTGGCCGACCGCTGGTGCGACCGTCTGGACGCGCCGCTGGCGATCGTGCACAAGCGTCGCGACAAGGACGTGGCGAACCAGGTGACGGTGCACGAGGTCGTCGGTGAGGTCGAGGGCCGGGTCTGTGTGCTGGTGGACGACATGATCGACACGGGTGGCACGATCTGCGCGGCGGCGGACGCGCTGTTCGCGCACGGTGCGGAGGATGTCATCGTCACGGCGACGCACGGCATCCTGTCCGGTCCTGCGGCCGACCGGCTGAAGAACTCGAAGGTGAGTGAGTTCGTTCTGACGAACACGCTGCCGACTCCGGGTGAGTTGGAGCTCGACAAGATCAAGGTGCTGTCGATCGCGCCGACGATCGCGCGTGCGGTACGTGAGGTGTTCGAGGACGGTTCGGTGACGAGCCTCTTCGAGGAGCAGGGCTGAGGGTCTTTTGGTAGTCGCTTAAAGGGCCGCATCCCGTGGGGGTGCGGCCCTTTCGCGTGCCCGCGTACCGGTCGCCGGTGATCGATTGGGTGGGAGGGGCGGTGTTGCGTAGACTGTCGAAGTTGCTCGGCGAGGGAGGCCGCACTTCTGGTGCGGCTGTCCGTTATCGACGCGCTCTTCGTAGCAGGCCTGTCGTGGCCGGGTGACCACCACAATGTCTGCCTTGACGAGGAGTGCACATGTCCGAGGTGAAGCTCGCCGCCGCGACCCGTACGGAGTTCGGCAAGGGTGCCGCCCGCCGCGTCCGCCGTGACAGCCGGGTTCCGGGTGTCCTGTACGGCCACGGCACCGACCCGGTCCACATCACGCTTCCGGGCCACGAGCTGCTGCTGGCCCTGCGTACGCCGAACGTCCTGATCGCCCTGGACATCGAGGGCAAGAACGAGCTCGCGATCCCGAAGGCCGTCCAGCGTGACCCGCTGAAGGGCTTCATCGAGCACGTCGACCTGCTGCTCGTGAAGCGCGGCGAGAAGGTCACCGTCGAGATCCCCGTGCACACCGAGGGCGAGCTGGCTCCGGGCAACTTCCTCCTCGAGCACGTGCTGAACGCGCTGCCCGTCGAGGCCGAGGCCACGCACATCCCCGAGTCGGTCACGGTGTCCATCGAGGGCCTGGAGGCCGGTGCCTCCATCCTCGCGAAGGACATCCCGCTGCCGAAGGGCACGACGCTGGCTGTCGAGGACGACACCGTCGTGCTGCAGATCCTGTCCGCGCAGGCCGAGGAGCCGTCGGGCGAGGAAGAGACCGCCGTGGGCGACGAGTCGGCCGAGGTCTGAGCCGTAGGCTCTGTGTGACGGGGCGGCGGGCCTGGCCCGCCGCCCCGTTTCCCTGTCGGTAGGTCGTGCCGGCGGCGGCGTGTGCCGCGGTTGCATGTGGTGCGAGCTGTTGGTCATGCGAGGAGACGCAGCGCAGATGTCGGACGCGAACGCCCCGTGGCTCGTGGTGGGCCTCGGCAACCCGGGCCCCGGGTATGCCGCCAATCGTCACAATGTCGGTTTCATGGTGGCCGATCTGCTCGCGGAGCGTGTCGGCGGGAGTTTCAAGCGGGCGCAGAAGGCGCAGGCGCAGGTCCTGGAGGGCCGGGTGGGCCCGCCGGGTCCGATGGGCCGGCGGGTGGTGCTGGCGAAGCCGTTGTCGTACATGAATCTGTCGGGTGGTCCGGTGACGGCGCTGCGGGATTTCTACAAGGTGCCGACGGCGAACATCGTGGCGATCCATGACGAGCTGGACATCGACTACGGGCTGCTGCGGCTGAAGCTGGGTGGCGGGGACAACGGCCACAACGGTCTGAAGTCGATGACGAAGGCGATGGGTCCGGACTATCACCGGGTGCGTTTCGGGATCGGCCGTCCGCCGGGTCGTATGCAGGTGGCGGATTTCGTGCTGAAGGACTTCTCGTCGGTGGAGCGCAAGGAGCTGGGCTACTTCGTGGACCGGGCGGCGGACTCGGTGGAGTGTCTGGTGACGGAGGGCCTGGAGCGGGCCCAAAGTACGTACAACTCCTGACAAGTTCAGGCCTCAGGTTGACCGAGCGCGGTCGTATGGCCAAGGATCGCGCCCTATGAAGCGGACTGACCTGCTCCTCTACGCCCGCCGTGCCGCGATGGGATGTGTCGCTGTCCTGCTGCTGGTGGCCGGATTCTGGTCGTCATGGGGCACGGCGCAGCACGTTCTGCTGGCCAAGGGCCGCGAACACGGCACGTTCAGGGTCGACCGCTGTGGCGAGGAGACCTGTACCGGACGCTATGAGCCCGAGGGTTCACTGCCTGCCCGCGGTGGGATGACGATCGAGAAGTCGGTCGCGGTGGAGAAGGGCGCCCGGCTGCCCGTGGTGGTGAAGCCGGGTTCCTCCGAACTGGTCCGTACCGGCGCGGGCGGGGTGCTGCACGCGTGGCTGCCGCTCGGCGGGGCGCTGGTTCTGGCGGCGCCGGTCATCGGGGGCGGTCTGCGGATGACGCGTCTGGCCTGGTCGGCGGCGGCGCTGGGCGGCGCGCTGCTGGTGGGGGCCTTCGTCACGTTGTAGTGGAGGTTGGTGCCGGGCCCCGCGCGTCGTCGCGCGGGGCCCGGTCCCGTGTGGTCAGCCGGTGTTGCGCAGACCTGCCGCCACGCCGTTCACCGTGAGCAGCAGCGCCCTCGCCAGCAGCGGGTCGGGCTCCTCGCCCTTCTCGGCGGCCTGGCGCTGGCGTGCCAGCAGCGAGACCTGAAGGTAGGAGATCGGGTCGAGGTAGGCGTCGCGGATGCCGAACGTCTGCCGCAGCACCGGGTTGGAGCCGAGCAGTTCGGTCCCGCCGGTGACCTTGAGGACCTCGCTGACCGTCAGGGCGTGCTCGGCCTCGATGGTGTCGAAGACGTGCTTGAGGTCATCGGGGACGAGGGTGTCGACGTAGTGCCGGGCGATCCGCAGGTCGGTCTTCGCGAGGGTCATCTCGACGTTCGCGATGAAGTTGCGGAAGAAGTGCCACTGTTCGTGCATCTCGTCGAGGACCGTGTCGAGCCCTGCTTCGCGCAGGGCCTTGAGGCCGGAGCCGACGCCGAACCAGCCGGGCACGATCTGCCGGGACTGGGTCCAGCCGAAGACCCACGGGATGGCGCGCAGTCCGTCGAGGCCGGCGCCGCTGTCGGGGCGGCGGGAGGGCCGGGAGCCGAGGTGGAGGTCGGCGAGCTGGTCGACGGGGGTGGCCGCGAAGAAGTACGCGGGCAGGTCCGGGTCCTCGACGAGCCGCCGGTAGGCGTCGTGCGCGGCGTCCGAGACGGTGTCCATCGCCGCGTCCCAGCGCGACAGTGCTTCGTCGGACTGCCGCGGGGCGGTGTGCAGGGCGGACGCCTGGAGGGTGGCGGCGACGGTGAGTTCCAGGTTCTCCCTGGCAAGTGACGGGATCAGATACTTGTCGGAGATGACCTCGCCCTGTTCGGTCACCTTGATCTCGCCCTCGAGCGTGCCCCAGGGCTGGGCCAGGATGGCGTCGTGCGAGGGGCCTCCGCCGCGGCCGACGGTGCCGCCGCGGCCGTGGAAGAGCCGCAGCCGGACGCCGTAGCGGTGGGCGACGTCGCGCAGCCGGCGCTGGGCGCGGTGGATCTCCCACTGGGAGGTGGTGATGCCGCCGAACTTGGAGGAGTCGGAGTAGCCGAGCATGACCTCCTGGACGTCGCCGCGCAGGGAGACGAGGCGCCGGTAGGAGGGGTCGGCGAGCATGCCGTCGAGGATGACGTCGGCGGCCTTCAGTTCGTCGGTGGTCTCCAGCAGCGGCACGATGCCGATCTTGGCCCAGCCTGCGTGGAGGTCGATGAGGCCGGCCTCGCGGGCCAGGACGGCCGCGGCGAAGACGTCGTCGGCGCCCTGGCACATCGAGATGATGTACGACTCGATGACCTCGGGGCCGAAGCGCTCGAAGGCTTCCTTGACGGTGTCGAATACGCCGAGGGTCTTCTGCCCGGCCGCGTCCAGCGGGGCGGGCGTGGGAGCGAGCGGCCTGCGGGAGCGCAGCTCCTTGGCGAGCAGCTTCTGCCGGTAGTCGCGGGGCATGTCGGCGTAGCGCCAGGACTCCTCGCCGAGCCGGTCGAAGAGCTGACCGAGGGCGTGGTGGTGGGCGTCGGCGTGCTCGCGTACGTCCATGGTGGCGAGCTGGAGGCCGAAGGCCGCGAGGGTGCGGATGGTGCGGTCCAGGCGCCCGTCGGCGAAGAGGCCGCCGCGGTGTTCGCGCAGTGACGTCTGGATCAGGGTGAGGTCGGCGATGAGTTCGGTGGTGCCGAGGTAGTCGCGGCCGCTCTGGTGACGGGTGCCCTTGGCGAGGCGCTCGCGGGTGTTGACGAGCTTCTGCCGGATGCAGGTGGCCTTGAGCCGGTAGGGCTCCTCGGCGTTGAGGCGCTTGTAGCGGGGGCTGATCTCCGGCAGCAGTTCGAGGTCGGTCTGCAGGGAGGTGAGGAGTTCCTCGGTGGCGCCGGCGTAGCGGATGGAGTTGGAGAGCAGTCCGCGCAGTTGGTCGATGACCTCGATGGCGTCGGTGATGCCGTGCTCGTGCTGGAGGATCAGGACGTCCCAGGTCACGGACGGGGTGACGTTGGGGTTGCCGTCGCGGTCGCCGCCGATCCAGGTGCCGAAGGTCAGCGGGCGGGTGCCGGCTGGCAGCTCGACGCCGACGCGTTCGAGCTCGGCGGCGAGGTCCTCCAGGACGTCGCCGACGGCGCCGGCGTGCAGTTCGTCGAGGTAGTAGATGGCGTTGCGGGCCTCGTCGGCGGGTTCGGGCCGTACGACGCGCAGCTCGTCGGTCTGCCAGATGAGGTCGATGTTCTCGGCGAGCCGCAGGTCGTGCCGGCGCCGGTCGGATGCGGCCACGGGGCTTTCGAGCAGTTCGGCGATGCGCCGCAGCTTGTTCAGGACGGAGCGCCGGGCAGCCTCGGTGGGGTGCGCGGTGAACACGGGGCGGACGTTGAGGTTCTTGACCGTCTCGCGCAGGTGCTGGGGGTCGGCGTCCTTGAGCCGGTCCGCGGTGCGGGCCAGCAGGCCGCCCTCGGCGGCGCGGCGCTCGCGCATCTCGTGGCCGCGGTGCACCTGCTCGGTGACGTTGGCCAGGTGGAAGTAGGTGGAGAAGGCGCGGACGAGCTTGGCCGCGGTCTCCAGGTCGGTGTCGCCCAGCAGCTCTGCTGCGGCCTCACCGTCGCTGCGCGTGAGCGCGCGGACCTTCTCCACGAGCTCGAGCAGGTCAGGGCCTTCCTGGCGGACGATGGTCTCGCCCAGGAGGTCGCCCAGTCGGCGGATGTCGGCTCGCAGTTCGGCGTTGGCCGTGGGGTTCTGGTCGGCACTGCTCACAGGTGCGGCTCCTTGCAGTGTTTGAGCACGTCTGGAGGGGTACTGGAGGCTGCGGACCGCGCTGTCCGACGAGACCCAGGATAGGTGTCCATTTCCCTGGCGTTGTCCCCAGGTCTCTTGCCGCGAGGCTCCTCACTGTCATACTTACGATGCCGTAGGTTACGCATCCGTAGCCCGGCCCTCACCGTGCATCTCTGACCCCCCAGGGGACCCACCATGACGACAAGCCCCGACCTGCTCGACGACACCCCGAAGCCGCCCGCCGCCGACGCTCCCTCCGCGACACTCGGCGGCGACAGCAAGAGGTCCATCGAACAGATCACCCTGCTGCTCTTCATCACGGTTCCCTTCATCGCCCTGCTGGCCGCGGTACCGCTGGCCTGGGGCTGGGGCGTGAGCTGGCTGGATCTGGGTCTGCTGGTGGCGATGTACTACATCGGCTGCCACGGCATCACGATCGGCTTCCACCGCTACTTCACACACGGCGCCTTCAAGGCCAAGCGTCCCCTGCGGATCGCGCTGGCGATCATGGGCTCGCTGGCGGTTGAGGGGCCGCTGGTGCGCTGGGTGGCCGACCACCGCAAGCACCACAAGTTCTCGGACGCCGAGGGCGACCCGCACTCGCCGTGGCGGTTCGGCGAGACGCTGCCGGCGCTGATGAAGGGCCTGTGGTGGGCCCACATCGCGTGGATGTTCGACGAGGAGCGCACGCCGCAGGCCAAGTACGCCCCGGACCTGATCAAGGACAAGGCCCTGGTGCGGATCTCCCGCGACTTCATCTTCTGGACCATGCTCTCGCTGGCCATCCCGCCGATCGTGGGCGGTCTGGTGACGATGTCGTGGTGGGGCGCGTTCACCGCCTTCTTCTGGGGCTCCCTGGTCCGCGTGGCGCTGCTGCACCACGTGACCTGGTCGATCAACTCGATCTGCCACGCGGTCGGCAAGCGCCCCTTCAAGTCGCGTGACCGCTCGGGCAACGTGTGGTGGCTCGCGGTGCTGTCGTGCGGCGAGTCCTGGCACAACCTGCACCACGCGGACCCGACCTGTGCACGTCACGGCGTGCTGCGCGGCCAGCTCGACTCCAGCGCGCGCCTGATCCGCTGGTTCGAGAAGCTCGGCTGGGCCTACGACGTCCGGTGGCCCAGTGCGTCCCGTATCGACGCCCGGCGCAAGGGCGAGCCCGTAGACGCGGCATGATTGACGACGTGGCGATCGACGGCGGCAGCAGCGGTACGGAGAAGAACCGGTCCTCCCGGCGGGCGCGCCGGGTGCGGATGACCGGCGCGCAGCGTCGCGAGCAGCTGCTCGACATCGGTCGCACCCTGTTCGCCGAGAAGGGCTTCGAGGGCACGTCGGTCGAGGAGATCGCGGCGAAGGCCGGCGTCTCCAAGCCGGTGGTCTACGAGCACTTCGGCGGCAAAGAGGGGCTGTACGCGGTGGTGGTCGACCGCGAGATGCGTCAGCTGCTCGACATGGTGACCGGCGCGCTGACCGCCGGTCACCCCCGTGAGCTGCTGGAACAGGCGGCGTTCGCCCTTCTCGACTACATCGAGTCCTACACGGACGGGTTCCGCATCCTGGTACGGGACTCCCCCGTGGCCCAGTCGACGGGCACGTTCGCCTCGCTCATCAGCGACATCGCCACCCAGGTCGAGGACATCCTGGGGATGGAGTTCAAGAACCGGGGGTTCGACCCGAAGCTGGCTCCGCTCTACGCCCAGGCGCTGGTGGGCATGGTGGCGCTCACGGGTCAGTGGTGGCTGGACGCGCGCCGCCCCAAGAAGGCCGAGGTCGCCGCGCATCTGGTGAATCTTGCTTGGCATGGACTTGACGGCCTGGAGCCGAAGCCGCGGCTGATAGGGCACCGGAAGAGCTGACCGGTTCGCCTGATCCGCACGCCCCGCCGCCCCGTCACCGGACAGGGCGACGGGGCGTGCGTTTTGATCGGATGACCGGTTTCTCGGATGACCGGTTTCTCGGGTGAGGGGTTCCTCGGGTGATGGGTTTCTCAGGTGATGGGTTTCTCAGGTGATGGGTTTCTCAGGTGATCGGTTGAAGGAATTCCAGCCGGTTGCCGACAGGGTCCTCGGAGTAGAAGCGCCGATGGCCGGGGAGCGCGTCGTCCCAGACCACCGCCGCGCCGTGCTCCGCGAGGCGCGCGGCGTACGCCTCGATGTCCGACACCCGCAGACCGGGATGGGCCTTGCGGGCGGGGCGGAAGTCCGCCTCGATGCCCAGGTGCAGCTGGACGGCGCCCGTGCGAACCAGCAGCCGCCGCGGGCGGCGAGCACCGGCGGCTTGGGAATCTCCGTCATGCCGAGGACGTCCCCGTAATAGCTGCGCAGCGCGTCCTCGGAGCCGGGCGGCGCGGCCAGTTGGACATGGTCGACGGCGGTGAGCATCAGAGCGCCTTGCGGGCGATGGCGAAGATGCGGCGGAAGGGGAACACCGTGCCGTGCGGGCCCGGCGGGTAGGCCTTGCGGAGCAGGTCGCGGTACTGGGCAAGGAATTCGTGAGTGGCGTTCGCGTCATCGGCGAGCTCGGTGAGGACCGGCCGCAGGGCGGTGCCCTTGACCCAGTCCAGGACCGGGTCCTCCCCGGCGAGGAGCTGGAAGTAGGTCGTCTCCCAGGTGTCGGTCTCACAGCCGAGGTCGGTCAGTCGCGCGAGATAGTCGGCCGGCTCCAGGATGTGGACGAAGCGCCGTCCGTGGTCGCCGAGCCGGCTTCGCCACTGCGGGGTGTCGCAGAGTTCGCCGAGGAGGGCGTGGCTGGGTGAGGTGAAGTTGCCGGGGACCTGGAAGGCGAGGGTGCCGCCGGGGTTCAGGCCGTCGATCCAGCGCGGAAACGACTCGGGATGGTTGGGCACCCATTGCAGTGCGGCATTGGAGACGATCAGGTCGTACGGTTCCTCCGGGATCCAGTGCGCCGCGTCCGCGGGCCGGAAGTCCAGCCAGCCGCCGCCGGAGGTGGTGCCGGCGTGGTCCTTCTCCGCCAGGGCGAGCATCTCGGGCGACAGGTCGAAGCCGGTGATGTGGGCGTCGGGCCATCGGTCGGCGAGCAGGGTGGTGACATTGCCGGGTCCGCATCCGACGTCCGCGATGCGGGCGGGCCTGCCGTCGCCACGGGGCAGGTCGGGTATACGGGCGAGGAGATCCAGGAACGGGCGGGTACGGTGCCCGGAGTGGCGAAGGTACTGCTGCGGATCCCACGTTGGTGCGGAATGCATGATCGAGCCCCCTTGCTGGAACGGTGTGCCGAACCGGAACTGAAGTCCGGCCCGACCATGCCCAATCGTCCAGCAGATTATATCTTGACGTCAAGAGACTTCACATCGACAGACCATCTACACTGATCGACATGGAGGACGAGGTCGATCGACTGGTCGCAGCATGGCGCCGTGAGCGCCCGGACCTCGACGTGGAACCGCTCGAGGTCCTCAGTCGCGTCTCCAGACTCGCCCGTCATCTCGACCGCGCCCGCCGGCTCGCCTTCTCCGAGCACCAGTTGGAACCCTGGGAGTTCGACGTCCTCACCTCGCTGCGGCGCGCGGGCGCCCCGTACCAGCTCTCGCCCGGTCAGCTGCTGACCCAGACGCTGGTCACCTCGGGGACGATGACCAACCGCATCGACAGGCTGGCCAAGAAAGACCTGGTGGAACGGCTTCCGGACCCCAGCGACCGGCGTGGGGTGCTGGTCCGGCTGACCCCCGAGGGACGGGACCGGGCGGACCAGGCGCTCGCCGGACTGCTCGCCCAGGAACGGGCGATCCTCGCCGAACTCTCCCGCGCCCAGCGCGGGGAACTGGCCGCTCTGCTACGCCAGTTGACCGCCCCGTTCGACAACATCCCCGGCTAGCTCGGCCGGGCCGACCCCGGCCCGGCGGGCGAGGGCGACCGCGGCGAGCGTCGAGTGCACCCCGAGCTTCCCGAGGACGTTTTGCATATGCGTCCGGACGGTGTGCGGGGACAGAAACAGGCGCTCGGCGACGGCTTTGCGCCCCAGGCCCGCGACCATGCACCGCAGCACTTCCCGCTCGCGCGGGGTGAGGGACTCCACGAGCCGCTCGCTCTCGGTGCGGTGCTTGCGCGCCGCGGTCAGCTCGCGCAGCACGCCGGTGAGCAGCGCGGGCGGCAGATGCGTCTCGTCCCGCAGGACGCCCCGGATCACCGCGAGCAGCCGCTGGAGCGAACAGTCCTTGGCCACCCAGCCCGAGGCGCCGGCCTGCAGCGCGAGTGCGGCCCGGCGCGGGTCGTCCTTCTCGGCGAGTACGACACTGCGGACGGACGACTGCCCCGAACGGACACCCGCGACCAGGGAGATGCCGTCGACGAGGCCGTCCTCGGCGTCGTCCGGCACGGCACGCGGCGCGACGACGGCGTGGGTGCCGGGGCTGTTCGGGACCGCGGACGTGCCGAGGTCGGCGTCGACGAGCATGACGTCGAACCGGCGGCCCTCGGATGCCGCGCGCTCCAGACATCGCAGCGCCGCGGGGCCGCTGCCGGCCGCGGAGACGTCGACGTCGGGCTCGGCCGCGAGTGCGGCAGCGAGCGACTCGGCGAAGATGCGGTGGTCGTCCACCACTAGGACCCGGATACGAACCACAGACACCCCCAGGTTCGAAAGGACGGACCGGCGCGGGTACGGCGCCCGGAAAGGAGGGGTGCTACAGCGGTTGCTCGGCCGCCGCCGTGCTGTGGCTGTTACCCCGCCCCGGACGTCGTACCCGACTGTCTCGCCCCCTGATCAACACCGGCCCCCACCGGTGCTGAGCATCAGCGTACGGGCGGGGGGCCGGAGGGGAAGGTTATTTGCAGAACTGATGGCTCACCCTGTGCAGCGTGAGCCGGATGTTTCGTCGTGAGACAGAAGTCGACGCAGTTCGGCGCGGACTGCCCGGTTCACGGCCCCGGACGGCAGAGATCCTGCTGGCGCGGGACTTGGGGGGCGTGCGGAGGCACTCGCCGGAATGGCGACGGAGCATGCGCGCGGATGCGCGCCGTGGCGCGGGCGCTGACGCGGGGCCTTCCGGACGCAAAGGGCGGACGCATGGTCGTGTGGCACATGCGCGACCCGGCCACCGACACCCGCCCGACCCGGACCCCCCGCCCCGCGACCCCGGCCCGCCGGCACCCGCCCGGCCCCGTCCACCGACGCCTGCGCGACCCGGACCGCCGGCACCTGCCCGACTTCATGCACCGGCACCCGCCCGCGTGGACCCCCGGCACCCCGCGACCCCGGCCCACCCGCACCCGCCCGGCCCCGTCCACCGACGCCTGCGCGACCCGGACCGCCCGCACCCGCCCGACTTCATGCACCGGCACCCGCCCGACCCGGACCCGCGGGACCCGCGACCCCGGCCCACCCGCACCCGCCCGGCGCCGTCCGCCGACGCCTGCGCGGCCCGGACCGCCCGCACCCGCCCGGCCCCGTCCGCGCGATGTCTCCGGGCAGGTGTCAGGACAGTCGCCGCGCGCCGCCCGACGGTGTCGTCGAGAAGATCCGCGGCTGCTCGAACGACGCCGAAGTGAACGCCTCTTGGAGCGACTTCGTCAGCGCCGGCGTCAGCGCGACCTCCGTGAGGACGATCGCCGAGCCGCCGAAGCCGCCGCCCGTCATCCTCGCGCCGAGCGCGCCCGCCGCCAGCGCCGTGTCGACCACCAGGTCCAGTTCAGGGCAGGAGATGCGGAAGTCGTCGCGCAGGGAGGCGTGGCCCTCGGTCAGGACGGGGCCCGTGGCGCGGATGTCGCCGGCCTCCAGGTGGGCGATCACCCGTTCCACCCGGTGGTTCTCCGTGACGATGTGCCTGGCCAGAGCCCGGATCTCGGGGTCGGGCAGCCGGTCGAGTGCCTCCGGGAGCGCGTCGTGGGCGATGTCGCGGAGCGCGGGTACGCCCAGGGTCGCCGCCGCCGACTCGCAGCCCGCCCGGCGCTTGCCGTACTCCCCGTCGCTGTGCGCGTGCTTGACGCGCGTGTCGACCACCAGGAGTTCGAGGCCCTGTCCTGCCAGGTCGAGCGGTATCTGGCGCTGGGACAGGTCGCGGGTGTCCAGGTGCAGCGCGTGCCCCTCGGTGCAGCACGCCGAGGCCGTCTGGTCCATGATCCCGGTCGGCGCCCCGACGTAGATGTTCTCGGCGCGCTGGCACAGGCGCGCCATCCGGCCGCGTTCCAGGCCCAGTTCGTACAGGTCGTTCAGGGCGAGCGCGGTGACGACCTCCAGTGCGGCGGAGGACGACAGGCCCGCCCCCGTCGGCACGGTCGACTCGTAGTGGATGTCGGCACCGCCCACCGCGTACCCCGCTTCGCGCAGGGCCCACACGACGCCGGCGGGGTAGTCGGTCCAGCCCCCCGGCCCGTGTCCGGGCGCGAGTTCGGTGACGCGCAGTTCGGCGGCGGCGCCCGGGGCGCCGGCCGAGCGCAGCCGCAGAACGCCGTCGTCGCGCCGGGACACCGTCGCGACCGTGGTGTGCGGGAGCGCGAAGGGCATCACGAAACCGTCGTTGTAGTCGGTGTGTTCACCGATCAGGTTGACCCGCCCGGGCGCCGCCCACACACCGTCGCTCATGAATGGTTCTCCCTCTGGCGGGCAAAGGCCCACGCGTCCGAGACGATGCCCGCGAGGTCCGCGCGGGACGGCTGCCAGCCGAGGCGCTCTTGTGCGGTGCGCGCCGATGCGACCAGCACCGCCGGGTCGCCGCCGCGCCGCGGGGCCACGACCTCCGGCACCGGGTGTCCGGTGACGCGGCGCACGGTCTCGACGACCTCGCGCACCGAGAAGCCGTTGCCGTTGCCGAGGTTGCAGATCAGGTGTTCGCCGGGTGCCGCGGCGTCCAGCGCCAGCAGATGGGCGTCGGCGAGGTCCGCGACATGGATGTAGTCGCGTACGCAGGTGCCGTCGGGGGTCGGGTAGTCGTCGCCGAACACGGAGATCGACTCCCGCTTGCCGAGCGCCACCTGGAGGACCAGCGGGATGAGGTGCGACTCGGGGTCGTGGCGCTCGCCGCAGGAGCCGTACGCCCCTGCCACGTTGAAGTAGCGCAGCGAGACCGCGGCGAGTCCGTGGGCCGCCGCCTCGCCGGTGATCATGTGGTCGACGGCGAGCTTGGAGGCGCCGTACGGACTGGTCGGCGCGGTCGGGTCGGTCTCCGTGATCGGCGTGGAGACCGGCTCGCCGTAGGTGGCCGCGGTGGAGGAGAAGACGAGCGTGCGCACCCCGGCCGACCGCATCGCCGCGAGCAGTGCCATCGTGCCGCCGACGTTGTTGTCCCAGTACTTCTCGGGCTTCAGCACCGACTCGCCGACCTGCGAGGACGCCGCGAAGTGCAGGACCGCGTCGAAGGAGTCGTCCAGCCACTTGGCGGCGTCGCGGATGTCGCCCTCGACGAAGGCGGCGCCCGCCGGGACGCCCTCCCGGAAGCCGGTCGACAGGTTGTCGAGGACGGTGACCTCGTGCCCCGCCTCCAGCAGGTGCTGCGCCACCACGCTGCCGACGTATCCGGCCCCACCCGTCACCAGGTACTTGCTCACTCGCTCGCTACCTCTCGCAGTCGCTCGGCCGCGGTTTCCGGCGGCACATCGTTGATGAACACGCTCATACCGGACTCGGAACCGGCGAGGAACTTCAGCTTGCCGGAAGTGCGTCGAATGGTGAAAAGCTCGAGATGGAGCCCGAAGTCCTCCCGTCCGGGCTCGCTGAACGGCGCCTGGTGCCAGGCCGCGATGTACGGCGTCGGCGGCTCGCCCTCCCCGAAGATCCGGTCGAAGCGCCTCAACAGTTCCAGATACATCTGTGGGAACTCTGTGCGCGCCGCGTCGTCCAGGGCCCGCAGGTCCGGTACGCGCCGGCGGGGGTAGAGGTGCACCTCGTACGGCCAGTGCGCGGCGTACGGCACGAGGGCGACCCAGTGCTCACCGGTGAGGACCACTCGCGAGCCGTCGGCCAGTTCATCCTTCACGATGTCGTCGAAGAGGTTGCGGCCCGTCGTCTCCCGGTGCTCGGCGGCCGAGCGCAGCATGAGCTCCGTGCGCGGGGTGACGAAGGGGTAGCCGTAGATCTGGCCGTGCGGATGCCCGAGGGTGACGCCGATCTCGGCGCCCCGGTTCTCGAAGCAGAAGACCTGTTCCACCTGCGGGAGTTCGGCGAGTTCGGCGGTGCGGTCGGTCCATGCCTCCAGCACGAGCGCGACCTGGTCCTCGTCGAGGTCGGCGAAGGACGCGTCGTGGTCGGAGGTGAAGCAGACGACCTCGCAGCGGCCGGAACCGCCGGCGAGCGAGGGGAAGCGGTTCTCGAAGACGACGACGTCGTAGTCGGACGCCGGGATCTCGCTGAGGCGGCCGTCGCGTGAGGGGCACAGCGGGCACTCGTCGGCGGGCGGGTGGTAGGTGCGGCCCTGGCGGTGCGAGGCGACTGCGACCGAGTCGCCGAGCAAGGGGTCCCGGCGGATCTCGGAGCTGGTGGCGACGGGGTCGAGCGGGCGTCGGTCGACGGCGTCGCGGACGGTGTCGTCCCGGGAGTCGAAGTAGAGCAGTTCACGACCGTCGGCGAGCCGGGTCGACGTCTTCTTCACCTTGGCACTCCCTCACCCTCCCAAACAGAACCGCACATAACAAATCACAAGCCAACAGGCGCCGTCAATGGGCGTGCGGCATGCACCCACCTCGGACATTTCCACCACCTCGATCACGATCAAACAAAGAACCCCAACAGAACTGTTCAGTTATTGAACATCGACGCGTAGGTTCCGCAGAGATCAGTTCGCGCGACGAAGCGAGTACTTCATGCAATACCTGGCCGAAGGGCTTCGGCTCCCCACCAACGGGCTCGACTACGCAATCCTGGCGATCTACTTCGCCGTCGTCCTGGGCATCGGCTTCGCCGCGCGGGCGAGCGTCAGGACCAGTCTCGACTTCTTCCTCTCCGGGCGCTCGCTGCCCGCCTGGGTCACCGGGCTGGCCTTCGTCGCCGCCAACCTGGGCGCCACCGAGATCCTCGGCATGGCCGCCACCGGCGCGCAGTACGGCGTCGCCGTCGTGCACTGGTACTGGATCGGCGCCATCCCGGCCATGGTCTTCCTGGGCCTGGTGATGATGCCGTTCTACTACGGCTCCAAGGTCCGGTCGGTCCCCGAGTTCCTGCTCCAGCGGTTCGACAAATCCGCACACCTGCTGAGCTCGGTCCTCTTCGCCTTCGCCGCCGTCCTCATCGCCGGCGTCAACCTCTACGCCCTGTCGATCGTGGTCGAGGCCCTGCTGGGCTGGCCGCAGTGGGTCTCGATCGTCGTCGCCGGGTTCTTCGTCCTCGCGTACATCACCATCGGCGGGCTCTCCTCGGCGATCTACAACGAGGTCCTCCAGTTCTTCGTCATCCTCGCCGCGCTCATACCCCTGACCTTCCTCGGTCTGAAGCGCGTCGGCGGCTGGGACGGCCTGAGCGACTCGCTCACCGCGAGCCACGGCGACACCTTCCTCACCGCCTGGGGCGGCACCGGCATCGGCGACCCCAATCCGCTCGGCGCCAACTGGCTGACCATCGTCCTCGGCCTCGGCTTCGTGCTCTCCTTCGGCTACTGGACCACCAACTTCGCCGAGGTGCAGCGGGCCCTGTCCGCGAAGAACCTGTCCGCCGCCAAGCGCACCCCGCTGATCGCCGCCTTCCCGAAGATCTTCATCGTCTTCCTGGTGATGATCCCGGGCCTGGTCGCCGCCGTCCTCGTGCCGAAGATCGGCACGGCGGGCTCCGACCTCACCTACAACGACGCCATCCCGCTGCTGATGCAGGAGTTGCTGCCCAACGGCGTGCTCGGCATCGCGGTGACCGGACTGCTCGCCGCCTTCATGGCCGGCATGGCGGCGAACGTCTCGTCGTTCAACACCGTGTTCACGTACGACATCTGGGCGAAGTATGTGAAGCAGGGCCGCGAGGACCGCTACTACCTGCGGTTCGGCCGGCTGATCACGGCGATCGGCGTGCTGTGCTCCATCGGCACCGCCTTCCTCGCCTCCAGCTTCAGCAACATCATGGGCTACCTCCAGACGCTGTTCTCGTTCTTCAACGTCCCGATGTTCGTGGTCTTCATCATCGGCATGTTCTGGAAGCGGGCCTCGATGAAGTCCGGCGCCTGGGGGCTCTTCGCGGGCACGTCGGCCGCGATGGTCAACTACTTCTGGATCTACAAGCAGGGTGTCATCGACATCCCCAGCGACCAGGGCGCCAACTTCGTCTCCGCGATCGTCGCCTTCGTCGCCGGCGCGCTCGTGATGGTGGTCGTCACGCTGTTCACCGCTCCGAAGCCCGAGGCCGAACTGGCAGGTCTGGTCTACGGAACCACCTCACCGGGCATGGAGGAAGCGCCGGAGGAGGGCGACAGCGCCTGGTACCGCAGGCCCGCCCTGCTGGGCTGGGGCGCGATCGTCCTCGCCGCCGCCTGCTACATCCCTTTCTCCTTCTGACCCGATCGGAGGCACCCCGACATGTCCGAACTGCAGCGTGAAGTCTCCGAACTGGAGCGCAGGTCCGCCACCGCCGCCCGGCTCTTCGACATCCGGCTCATCATCGGCGGCCTGTTCACCCTCTACGGGATCATCGTCACGATCGCCGGGATCCTCGCGTCCGACGCGGATCTGAAGAAGGCCGAGGGCGTCAACATCAATCTCTGGACCGGCCTCGGCATGCTGGCCCTGGGGCTGTTCTTCCTCATCTGGCTGAAGCTGCGCCCCACCGCGCCGCCGCCGGCCGAGGACGCCTGAGCCGGGCGCCGAGCCCGCGCGGCGCCGAGCCGAGGCCGAGCCCGCGCGGCGCCGGGGCGAGGACCCCGGGCTACTGCTCCGGCGTCGGGGGAGGCGGCGGGTCGGACAGGCCGGCCGACCCCGGGAAACCGGGCAGCGGGCCGGGTGGCGAGGCGATCGCCGCCCGGTCCAGCAGTCCGGTACGGGCCGCGAGCGCGGCCGCCTCCAGCCGGGAGCCCACCCCCAGCTTCATCAGTACCCGCTGCACATGGGTGCGGGCGGTGCTCGGCGCGATGCCCATACCGGCCGCGATCAGCCGGGTGTCCTCGCCCTCCGCGACCCTGACCAGCACCTCGACCTCGCGCGGGGTGAGCAGTTGCAGCAGCCGCTGCCCCTCGTCGTCCGGCTGGACCGCGGGGTTGAGCAGGTCGGCGAACGCGCCCTGGAGCAGTTGTGGCGCGACCACCGCCTCGCCCGCCCGCGCCTTGACCATGGCGCGCTCCACGCCTTCGATGCGCTCGTCGTGCCGCACGTAGCCCGAGGCGCCGGCCGCGAAGGCCGCGGCGATTCCGCGCGGGCTCGGCACCGGGCCGAGCACCACCACCGCCACCTGGGGCCGCTCCCTTTTGATCTTCACGATCGGGTCGAACGCGCCGGGCTCGGCCGGTGTCGCGGTGCCCAGCAGACAGACCTCGGGCGCTCTGCTGACGACGAGGTCGGCGGCGCCCGCCGCGGGAGCCGCGGCGGCGAGCACCCGGTGTCCCCGCAGCTTCAGGGCCGAGGCGAGCGCCTCCGCGAGCAGTCGGTGATCGTCCAGCACCATGAGCCGCACGCCCATCGAGCAACCCCCATCCCCCGCCGCGGATGACCCCCCGGCCTTCTGACCCGGCAAGCTACACGCTTGTTCGACTTTGCGCGCCCCTAACTCGGCAGAAGCCCCCCAAGGTGCCGAATTCTTCGCCAAACGGGGCTACTTGTGACCAAGGCCCGGCACATCGGTTCTCCGATGTGCCGGGCCCTTGATCATGTGCGGTCGCCGGACGGCCGGCGACGCAGTGGCGCGATCAGTCCGCCGTGCTGAAGGCGACCGCGAGGTACTTCTTGCCGAACGACGACGAGCTGGACGTCGGCTTGCTCATCAGGGTGGCGCCGATGTAGAACCGCCCGTTCGCGTACCGGTAGTCGGCGCTGTCGGCGACGAAGCTCGTCTCCGCCTCGCGCACCGACTTGTCGGACGGGTTCTCCATCAGCACGGTCTGCTTGAAGGTGGCACCGTCGATGCTGACGACCTGGCCGCCCTTGTCGTACGGAGGCCACTTGTACGCGATCAGGTTTCCGCCGTCCATGCGCAGCGGGAACATCGTGTACCGGTCGCCCGCGTCCGCACGGTCACTGGTCGGCTTTCCGGTGGTGAGGTCGAAGGAGACGATCTCGTTGGTGTCGCCGTACTCCCCCGTGCCCTCGTGGTCGGCGGTCGGCAGGTAGATCCGCCCGTTGCCCACCGTGACCTTCGTGCAGGACTCGACCTCCGTGGAGCGGCAGCGCGCCTGGAACTTGTCGCCGGTCGCCGAGATCTTGGTCTTGAGGACGCCCTTCTCGTCGACCGAGAAGAAGTCCGAGATGCCGAACGAGCCGGTGTCGCCGACGTCGGCCGCGACCACCAGCGGCTTGGAGTTGACGATGCTCGCCCACTCCACACCGGCGGGCAGCTTGTACGAGAACAGCGGGGTGCCGTTGTCCGGGTTGACGCCCTGGATGACGACCTGACGCTTGTCGTACGAGCCGCACTTGCGGACCGCGACGATCGCCGCGCCGCCGCCGTAGCCCATGTCGTAGCAGCCGTCGGCGCCGATGTCGGGCGACCAGCGCAGCGCGCCGGTGTTGAGGTCGAAGGCCGCGCCGCCGTCGGTGCCGCCCACGGCGACCGTGGTCCCGCTCTGGGTGACCTCGGTGAACTTGGCCTTGTCGTCACCGCTCTGAGTGCCGGTGACGGACTTGCTCCACTTCAGCGTGCCGGTGTTGAGGTCGACGACGCCGACCTCGGTGCACGGCTCGTAGTTCTTCGGCGGCTTGCGCTTGGCGGCCTCGAAGACGATGCCGACCTTGTTGTCCGCGGACTGGTGGCGGGAGGTGGCACAGACCTGGCCGGCCAGCGGCAGGGTCCACAGCGGGGTGCCCTTGGCCGCGTCGTAGCCGACGATCGAGTTCACACCGGGCTTGACGAACGCCTTGTCGGTGACCCAGGCGCCCTTGACGTTGGTGAGGTCGGTGCGGGCCGGCTCCGGCAGCTGGAAGGCGACCTTGGAGTTGACGTTCGCCGGCGCCTTCTCCTTGCCGGGTCCGTCGGCCGCCTTGCCGCCGGTGGCCCCGGTTGCGCCCTCCGACGAGCCGCCGGAACTGTTCTTCGCCTCGTCCTTCTTGCTCTCGCCGTCGTCCTTGGTGGAGGCGAACCAGACACCCCCGCCGACGATCAGCAGCACCGCGACGGCCGCCGCGATGATGATCTGCATCTGCGTGCTCAGCTTCTTGCCGCCACCACCACCCGGCGGCGGCATGTACTGCGGCTGCACGGGCTGCGTCGGATAGCCGTAGCCGGGCTGGGTGGGCGGCTGCTGTCCCGGCGGGGTCTGCGGATAGCCGTAGCCCGGCGCCTGGCCGGGAGCCTGCGGATAGCCGTAGCCGGGCTGCCCCGGCGGCGGCGCCTGCGGCGGGCCACCGGCCGGCGGGCTCTGCGGATAGCCGTACGAGGGGTCCTGCGGCGGCGGGGTCGGAGCCCCGAAGCCTCCGGCCGGAGGCTCCTGGGGCGCGCCGAACCCTCCCCCCTGCGGGGGCTGGTTCGGCGGCGGCGGTGGCGGCTGCGTCATGGCGTGCGTACCTCGGATGAAGTGGGATGCGGGGCGGCGGTCGGGTGCTCGGACGCGGTCACTTGCCGAAGGCCATCATGGTCTTCGTCTCCTTCTCCTCGGCGTCGTTGCTCGCGCTGACCCGGCCCGCGGCGAGGAAGAACCTGCCGTCGGCGTAGACCATGTGCGGGGAGTAGAAGGTGTTCTCGATCTCCGCGGTCGACTCCGGGTGCTGGAGCAGCACCTTCGGGGCGCCGCCGGTCGGAGCGATCGAGGCAACGGCACCGCCGGCGTCGTAGGACGCCTCGCGGTAGACGATGACGTTGCCGCCCTCCATCTTCAGCGGCGTCATCTGGCTGTCACCGCCCGAGGGCGAGCGCCACTTGGCCTTGCCGGTGTCCAGGTTGAACGCGACGACCTCGTTGGCCTTGCCGGCCTGTGCGGGCTCGGTGGCCATGTAGAAGGTGTTGGCGTCGGCGGCGACACCGGTGCAGCCCTCGAGGTTCTGGCCGAAGATCACGAACGAACCGCCGCAGCGGGGCTGGAACTTGTCCTTGCCGCCGTCGATCTGCGAGCGCGGCGTGCCGTTGTCCTTGAGCGCGACGATGGACCACTTCTTCGGCTCGCGCTGGGTGAGCGAGATGACGAGCGGGCTGGTGGAGTAGACCTTGTCGATCTCCCAGCCGACCGGCGCGTTGTACGTCCACTTCGGCTTGCCGGTGGCCGGGTCGACCTCCGACAGCTGGTGCTTGGGCTTGTTGTAGTCCGAGGTGGGGCAGCTGGCCGCGGCGATCAGCTTGGGTCCGCCGGCGAAGGCGAACGGCTTGCAGCCGCTGCTCGGGCCCTGGAAGATCTGCTTCCCGTCGGCCATGGAGAAGCCGTAGGAGTTGCCGGAGCCGCCCGCGGCGAGGGTGTTGCCGCTGATCGACAGGGTGAAGTCGGACAGGCCACCGAAACCGCTGACCTTCGGGATCGGCTTCTTCCAGCCCGCCTTGCCGGTCTTGAGGTCGATCATCTGCAGGTTGAGGCACTTGGCCTTCTCGGTGAGGCCGTCCTTGACGCCGATGACGATCCGGCCGTCGGTGGTGGTCTGCGCGGGCGCCGAGCACACCTCGGCCGGCAGCTGCAGGGTCCACTTCTTCTTGCCGTCGGCCACCGAGTAGCCGACGACCTCCTTGTACATGGCCTTGACGACGGTGTCGCCTGCCACCCACGGGCCGAACGTCTCCGAGCCGTTGCGCGGCAGGTCGACGTCGTTCTTCGTGAGGAACAGGACCTTCGCCTCGCCCGGCTTGCGCCCGGCGTTGAGGTCGTCGTTGCCTTCCTCGCCGGTGCCGTTGCCGTCGCCCTGGTCGACGGACTCGGAGGTGGACGGCTTCGGGTCGTCGCTCTTGCTGACGTTCTTCTGCTTGTCGTCCTTGTCGCCGCCGCTGAGGGCGAACCAGGTACCGCCGCCGATCACCAGGAGCCCGGCGACCGCCGCGCCGATGATGACACCCGGCTTGCCCTTGAAGAAGCCGCCGCCGCCGTTGCCGGGCGGGGTGGGCATGCCCGGGTACTGCGGCTGGGTCGGGTAGCCGCCGTAGGGACCGGGCTGCTGGTTGTAGGGCCCCGGCTGCTGGTTGTACGGACCCGGCTGCCCCGGAGGCTGCTGCGGGTAGCCGTAACCGGGCTGGGCCGGCGGCTGCTGGGGATAGCCGTATCCGGGCGCACCGGCGGGCGGGCCACCGGCGGGCGGGCCCTGCGGCGGCTGCGCCGGGGGCTGCGGGGCACCGTACGGAGGCTGGTTCGGCGGCTGGTTCGGCGGCTGGTTCGGCGGCTGGTTGGGCGGCTTTGGCGGCTGGGTCATGGGTTACCTCTGGAGTGGGGAGATGGGAGAAGGAGTAGGGATGTCCGAAGGATCCGAATGACTCAGAACGCGGTCACTTGCCAAAGGCCATCATCGTTTTCGTCTCCCTCTCTTCCGCGCCGTCGAGGCTGAGCGGAAGCCGGCGCATACCGGGCCGAACGTGCGCACCGGCGTGCTGCGGCGGCGGCGCGGGAGGCCCGCCGTACGGAGCGGGCGGCCGGGCCGGCTGAGGAGGAACCGCTTGCTGCGTGCCCCGAAAAACGACGGAGCCCCCGTGCGGCTGTTGCTGCCCGGGCGGCTGAGTCATCTGCACTTCCCCCTTGTGCGGTCCTGCTGCCCGAGCCGCTCGCCTCGGTGAGCCGACGAGCGTCCACCTCCGCGAGGAAGCGTTTCGGACATGAAATCCGCTGTCCTGTACCAGTCGAGCGGTGCTTCTTTCTATCACTCGGGGGGCGTCGAACAAGGGGCCGGTCCGCCCCTGTTCCCAAGGGAGGACCGGCCCGTGATGCCGTTGTTACGAGACCTGCACGCGCTCTCTACGCGAGGTGGGAAAGGCGTTCGGACTACGCGTCGTCGGCCAGCTCCAGCCAGCGCATCTCCAACTCCTCGCGCTCACCGACCAGTTCTCTGAGCTCCGCGTCCAGTTTGGCCACCTTCTCGAAGTCCGTGGCGTTGTCGGCGATTTGGGAGTGCAGCCGCGTCTCCTTGTCGGAGAGCTTGTCGAGCTGACGCTCGATCTTCTGGAGCTCCTTCTTCGCGACGCGGGCGTCCCCCGACGTCTTCTCCCTGGCCGCCGGGGCGGGTGCGGGCGCCGGTGCCGCGGTCTCGATCATCCTGCGGCGGCGCTCCAGGTACTCCTCGATACCGCGCGGCAGCATCCGCAGCGTGGAGTCGCCGAGCAGCGCGAACGTGCGGTCGGTCGTCCGCTCGATGAAGAACCGGTCGTGGGAGATCACGACCATGGTGCCCGGCCAGCCGTCGAGCAGGTCCTCGAGCTGGGTGAGGGTCTCGATGTCGAGGTCGTTGGTGGGCTCGTCGAGGAAGAGGACGTTCGGCTCGGCCATCAGCAGCCGCAGCAGCTGGAGCCGGCGGCGCTCACCGCCGGACAGGTCCCCGACGGGGGTCCACTGCTTCTCCTTGCCGAAACCGAACTGCTCGCACAGCTGGCCCGCGGTCATCTCCCGGCCCTTGCCGAGGTCGACCCGGTCGCGGATCTGCTGGACGGCCTCAAGCACCCGCAGCGCCGGCGGGAGCTCGGTGACATCCTGCGACAGATACGCCAGCCGGACCGTCTTGCCGACGACGACCCGCCCGGCCGCGGGCTGCTGCTCGCCGTCGCTCACGGCGGCGTCGGCCAGCGCGCGCAGCAGCGAGGTCTTGCCCGCGCCGTTGACCCCGACCAGACCGATGCGGTCGCCCGGGCCGAGCTGCCAGGTCAGGTGCTTGAGCAGCACCTTCGCGCCGGCCTGGACGGTCACGTCCTCCAGGTCGAAGACCGTCTTGCCGAGCCGGGCACTGGCGAACTTCATCAGCTCACTGGTGTCCCGCGGCGGCGGCACGTCGGCGATCAGTTCGTTCGCCGCCTCGATGCGGTACCGCGGCTTGGACGTACGCGCGGGGGCGCCGCGCCGCAGCCAGGCCAGCTCCTTGCGCATCAGGTTCTGCCGCTTGGACTCCTCGGTCGCGGCGATGCGCTCGCGCTCCGCGCGGGCGAAGACGTAGTCGCTGTAGCCGCCCTCGTACTCGAAGACCGAGCCGCGCTGGACGTCCCACATCCGGGTGCAGACCTGGTCGAGGAACCAGCGGTCGTGGGTGACGCAGACGAGGGCCGAGCGCCGGGCCTGGAGGTGCTTCGCCAGCCAGGCGATGCCCTCCACGTCGAGATGGTTGGTCGGCTCGTCGAGGACGATCAGGTCCTGCTCGGCGATGAGCAGCTTGGCCAGCGCGACCCGGCGGCGCTCACCGCCGGACAGCGGGGCGATGACGGTGTCCAGGCCCTGCGGGAAGCCGGGCATGTCCAGCCCGCCGAACAGCCCGGTGAGCACGTCACGGATCTTGGCGTTCCCCGCCCACTCGTGGTCGGCGAGGTCCCCGATCACCTCGTGCCGCACGGTGGCCTCGGGGTCGAGCGAGTCGTGCTGCGTGAGCACGCCGAGGCGCAGGCCGCTGTTCTGGGTGACCCGCCCGGTGTCGGGCTCCTCCAGCTTGGCGAGCATGCGGATCAGCGTCGTCTTGCCGTCGCCGTTGCGGCCGACGACACCGATGCGATCGCCCTCGGAGACGCCGAGGGAGACTCCGTCGAGCAGGGCACGGGTTCCGTACACCTTGCTGACTGCCTCGACATTGACCAGATTGACGGCCATTTTTCTCCTGTACGGGGGGACGGATCGACGTCCCAGCGTAGTCGCCGTCAGCGGCTCGGGTTCCGGCGTCCCGCCCGCTCGACCAGGAACCAGCCGGCGAGCGCCGTCGCGACGGCGGCCGGCGCCGTGACGCGTACGGCGATCAGCACCGCCGACCTGCCCTCCAGCATGCCGCCGAAGCCGACCATGGACAGCCCGAGGACCCCGAAGAGGCACAGCGTGATCCCGAGGGCGGCGACCGGGCCGGACCCGCCACCCGTGGCCGTGGCGGGTGCGGTCACGGGGGCGCTCGCGGCGGGGCGCTCGAAGGCGCGGAAGGCGGCCACGAGGACCGCGGTCAGGGCTGCGGCCGCCGCCAGGCGGAAGGGGACCTGCGCCCACCAGGCGCCGGAGGCCGGTTCCGGCAGGGGCACGTCGAGCGCGAGGAAGGCGCCGTAGACGCCGAGCATGGCGGTCAGGTGCCACAGGAACGCCGTCATCGCGATGCCGTTCGCGGCGACGACTCCCCGCCACACACGGGCACGCTGGGCGAAGCGGGTGCCCGGGCCGCGCAGCAGCTCGACGGCGCCGACGAGCCAGACCCCGTGACACAGGAGCGCCAGCGTGGGCGGGGCCATGTTGGACACCTTCTCGCCGGGCATCCCGACCATGGAGAGCGGGTACGGCCCGTACACGACCAGGGCGACGGCGGCGGCGAGCCCGCCGGCCGCGAGGGCGGCGGGGACGCGGATACGGCCGTCGGCGCGCAGGAAGCCGAGCTGGTGGACGGCGAGCCAGACGAAGGCGAAGTTGAGGAACTCGACGAAGGGCACACCGAACGCGAACCGTGCCACGTCGACGGCCACGGCTCCCGCCACGAGCGCCGCGAAGGCGGCCCACCCGAAGCGCTCGTGCAGCTTCAACAGGGGCGGGGTGAACGCCACCATGGCGAGGTAGATGCCGATGAACCAGAGCGGCTGCGCGACCAGGCGCAGGGCGACACCGGTCAGCCCGTCGTCCCCGCCGAGGAGCTGCACCACGAGCGCGGCCGCGCCCCAGACGAGGATGAACACCATCGTGGGCCGCAGCAGTCGCTGGAGCCGAGCCCGCAGGAAGGCGGAGTAGACGGAGCCTTCGGGGTGGCGGCGCCGCAGGGAGCGGTAGGAGAGCGCGTGCGAGAAGCCGCCGACGAAGAAGAAGACGGGCATGATCTGCAGGGCCCAGGTGAGCAGTTGGAGCTCGGGCACGACGGCGAGGAGGTTGCCCACTCCGTCGTCGGTGACGACGGCCATCAGCCAGTGCCCGAGCACGACCGTGCCGAGAGAGGCGACCCGCAGCAGGTCTGTGTACCGGTCCCGGCCTCCGGGTGTGGCGGCGGCGAGCTCACGAACGCTTGATCCCATGGCCCCACGGTCCCGTGGAGGCGGCCCGCCGGGTGAGGGCGCGGATACTCAACTCGGCCCTGAGTACGTGACCCCAGCCGCCCGGTCCAGCGGGACGCGGCCGGGCAGCGACCCTCCGCGGCCCGCGGCGGCGCAGGGTCCCACCGCACCGGCCCCTACAGGACCACCGCACCGCCCGCAGGCGACACCGCCACCCGCGCCGCACGGCAGGTCGCGGACGACCGCAGCGCCCGCGCCACGGCCTCCGCCGTGTCCTCGTCCTTCACCAGGAACGCCGTCGTCGGCCCCGAGCCCGAGACCAGCGCCGCGAGCGCGCCGGCCGCGAGCCCCGTGTCCAGCGTCGTGCGCAGCGACGGACGCAGGGAAAGTGCCGCGGGCTGGAGGTCGTTGGAGAGCGCGGCCGCCAGCGCGGACGCGTCTCCCGTTCGCAGGGCTTCGAGCAGCGCCCCGGACGCCTCGGGCGCGGGGACCGGCACTCCCTCGTGGAGTCGGTCGAACTCCCCGTACACCGCGGGCGTCGACAGCCCGCCGTCCGCGACCGCGAACACCCAGTGGAAGGCGCCGCCCACCGTCAGCTCCGTGAGCTGCTCGCCGCGGCCGGTGCCGAGCGCCGCCTCGCCGACGAGGCTGAACGGCACATCACTGCCCAACTCCGCGCAGATGGACAGCAGTTCGGCGCGGGACGAGCCCAGACCCCACAGCGCGTCGCAGGCGAGCAGCGCACCGGCGCCGTCCGCGCTGCCGCCCGCCATGCCACCGGCGACCGGGATGTCCTTCGCGATGTGGATGTGGACGTCGGGGGACAGTCCGTGACGCGCCGCGAGCAGTTCGGCGGCCCGGGCCGCCAGATTCGTCCGGTCCAGCGGGACCTGGCCGGCGTCCGGGCCCTCGCAGGTGACCGTCAGCTCGGCCGCGGGGCGGACCGTGACCTCGTCGTACAGCGAGACCGCGAGGAAGACGTTGGCCAGGTCGTGGAACCCGTCGGCCCGCGCGCCGCCCACCGCCAGCTGGACGTTGACCTTCGCGGGGACGCGTACGGTCACCGGCCCGGAGTTCTCGGCGCTCACGCCTTGGCCTCCGCGATCCGTGCGAACTCCTCCACCGTCAGAGCCTCGCCGCGCGCCTGCGGCGAGATGCCCGCGGCGACCAGGGCCGTCTCCGCCGCGGCCGGTGATCCCGCCCATCCGGCGAGCGCGGCCCGCAGGGTCTTGCGGCGCTGCGCGAACGCCGCGTCGACGACGGCGAAGACCTGCGCCTTCGTCGCGGTGGTCTTCGGGGGGTCCCTGCGCACGAGGGACACCAGACCGGAATCCACATTGGGCGCCGGCCAGAAGACGTTGCGCCCGATGGACCCGGCCCGCTTCACCTCGGCGTACCAGTTCGCCTTCACCGAGGGGACGCCGTACACCTTGTTGCCGGGGCCGGCCGCGAGCCGGTCGGCGACCTCCGCCTGCACCATCACCAGCGTCCGCTCGATGGTGGGGAAGCGGTCCAGCATGTGCAGGAGGACCGGTACGGCGACGTTGTACGGAAGGTTCGCGACCAGCGCGGTCGGCTCCACGCCGGGCAGTTCGTCGACGAGCATGGCGTCGGAGTGCACCAGCGAGAAGTTCGCGACCCGCTCGGGCAGCCGGGCCACGATCGTGGAGGGCAGCGCCGCCGCGAGGACGTCGTCGATCTCCACCGCCACGACCCGGTCGGCCGCCTCCAGCAGCGCCAGGGTCAGCGACCCGAGCCCGGGCCCGATCTCGACGACCACGTCGTCCTCGCGGACGCCTGCCGTGCGGACGATCCGGCGGACGGTGTTCGCGTCGATGACGAAGTTCTGGCCGCGCTGCTTGGTGGGGCGTACGCCCAGCGCGGCGGCCAGTTCACGGATGTCGGCGGGGCCGAGGAGGGCGTCGGGCTCAGTGGTGCTCACCGATACAGCCTACGGCCGCAGTGGGGCCACGGACTCGCCCCCCTTCGCACGTAGAGCTTCTTGGCCCGGAAGGTCTGTTCCGAGGAGGAGGCGTCCTGCGGCCGTCCGCTGCCGCCGAGGGACTGCCAGGTCCCGGTGTCGAACTGGTACAGCCCGCCGTACGTCCCCGACGCGTCCACCGCACCGGGCCGTCCGCCGGACTCGCAGCGCGCGAGGGCGCCCCAGTCCAGCCCGTCCGCTCCCTGCACGGAGTCCGGCAGCTGCCGGGTGCCGACCCTCACCCGCTGGGTGACCGGCTGCCGCACCATCTCCTCGGCGATTCTGCGGGGCTTCTGCTGCACACCGTTGACGGTCCGCAGGGCGTAGGTGACACGGCGCACACCGGGTCTGCCCTGCTGGTCGACGACCTCCGTGCCGGCGAAGAGGGCGGAGTCCCGGGTCCTGACGACGTCGTAGCCGACGGCCTCCTCGCGCACCTGCTGGGTTCCGGTGATGCGCATGACGGTCACGGTCTGCCCGTCGCGGGGGAAGCTGCCGAGCGGTACGGAGGTGGTGTCCTGGCCGCCGAGCGCGATACCCGCGTCGTACAGCGCCTCCTGGACGGTGGCGGCGTTCGTCCGGACGGTCCGCTCGCGCCCGTCGGCCATGAAGGTCACGGTCCGCTCGGTCCGTACGTCCAGGGCGAGACCGCTGCGGGAGATGACCGAGGAGCGGGAGACGGACATGTAGGCGCCCTCGGCCCGCACCCCGAGCTGGCGCAGCGCTTCGTCGACGGTGCGGGCGGTGGTCCACACCTGGCGGCGCTGACCGTCGAGGGTGAGGGTGACGGGCCGGCCGTAGCGGACGACGATGTCGTCCCCGCCGGCGAGATCGGTGCCGGGGGGCGGGGCGACGATGTCGTGCCGGCCGACGTCCAGCCCCTCGTCGTCGAGCAGCTCCTGCACGTCGTCGGCGAAGGTGTGCATGGTGCGGGGCACCCCGTCGACGGTGAGGCGTACGTCCTTGTCGCTGGCGACGAACGCCGACGTGCCGCCCGCGAGGAAGGCGACGACGAGAGCCTGGGGCACGAGCTTGCGGAAGGCGTCGGGCCGGTCGGAGGTCTTCCGCCGCCGCGCGGCCCTGCGGGCCTCGGCCCGGCCGGAGGGCGCCGTCTCCTCCTGGGTCGGCCCGGGAGGTTCGGGCAGGCCCGCGGCGCGGACGGCGGAGTTCTGGCGCGGCAGGGAGAGAGCGGGCACGGTCGGCGCGTAGGCGGTGGCGTACGCGTCGGGCGATCCGGCGCCGGGCTCCCCGGGCGGGGGGATCTCGTAGGGGTCGGACTGACGGGGACCGGTGACCGCCCCGTCGTACGGCCCCGGGCTCCCGGCCCGCGTCACCGCCATGTCGTACGGGCCCGGCGCTCCCCCCGCTGCCGGACCGGCGTACGTGGGCGTCCAGCCCGGCGCCGTGCGCGGGTCCAGCGGGAGCGACGGCTCCGTGGGGCCGGGTGGTTCGTACGGTTCAGCGGCTCTGGTCGCGGCGCGGCGAACGCCTCGTGCGGCACGGTGACTGCCCTGCGAATGGCTCACGACGCTCCGTAAGGTCCGGTTCCGGTCCGCCCGATGGCGTTGCGGCCCGGGACATTATCGGAGCTGCCATCACTCTCCAAAGCGACTCGGCTACGCAGTGTCGCGTCGACCTCCAGTGCGAGCCCTCGGCAGGGCTCGTCCCGTTGTCCGTCAGTAACCGAATGCTTCGGCGGTGTTGGCGGAGACAGCCGCCGCCAGGGTGTCCTCGTCGAGCCCCTTGACCGCGGCCATGGCGCGCAGCGTGACCGGAATGAGATACGGCGCGTTAGGCCGTCCGCGGTAGGGCGCCGGCGTGAGAAACGGCGCGTCCGTTTCGACGAGTACGAGTTCCCGGGGCGCGGCGGCGAGCGCGTCCCGCAGCGGCTGCGCGTTTTTGAAGGTCACATTGCCGGCGAAGGACATGTAGTAGCCCGCGGCCGCGCAGATCTCCGCCATTTCCGCGTCACCGGAATAGCAGTGGAACACGGTCCGGGCGGGTGCGCCTTCCTCGTCGAGAATGCGCAGCACATCGGCGTGCGCCTCGCGGTCGTGGATCACGAGGGCCTTGTCGTGCCTTTTCGCGATCTCGATATGCGCGCGGAAGGAGCGTTCCTGGGCCGCGATTCCGTCGGGGCCCGTGCGGTAGTAGTCGAGTCCGGTCTCGCCGACGGCGCGCACCTGCGGCAGCGCGGCGAGCGCGTCGATCTCGCCGAGCGCGTCGTCGAGCGCACGCTCGCCGCCGCCCTCGCGGGCTCCCTGCCGCGACCAGCCGTCAGGGTCCCCGAACACGATCCGCGGCGCCTCGTTGGGATGGAGCGCGACGGCGGCGTGCACGGCGTCGTGGTCGGCGGCCGTCTGCGCGGCCCAGCGCGAGCCCTTGATGTCGCAGCCAACCTGCACGACCGCCGTCACTCCCACCGCGGCCGCCCTGGCCAGCGCCTCCTCGACCGTGCCCTCCTGCATGTCCAGGTGGGTGTGGGAATCGGCGACCGGGACCCGCAGGGGGTCGGGCAGCGGCGGCGGGTCGGACTTCGCACTCATGGGCGCGATCCTACGAGGCCCGCGCCGGCGAGTTCACCTGCGGTGGAAGGGATGGAGCAGATCGGAGAGATGCCAATGGTGCGCCGGCTTCTCCGGGCTCTCCGCCTGCCGCACGACCGTGCTGTCCGGCTGCGGCACCGCGTCCCCCTCCGCCGGTGTCTCCCCGGCGGGACGCGCCGACTTCGCGGTGCGTCGCGGGGCGGGACGCGCCATCAGGTCGAGTACCGAGGAGACCTGCCCGGACCGCATGATCCTGACGACATGCCCCCCGCAGTTGGTGCAGGTCGGGCTGGAGAGCGGCGACGGCACCCGCACCCCGTCCGCCCGGTAGACGATGTATTCCCGGCCGGCGCCGTCCACGTGGTGCTCTATGTCGTAGGACTGCTCCCAGCCGTGCCCACAGCGCATGCAGCAGAAGGCGTATGCCTCATGGACCTTGGCGGTGCCTGTGACCTCACTCATGCCAGCTCCTCTCCACCGGTCCAGTGGACGCCTCTGAGGGCGGGAGCGCATCAGCGCCTGTCGATTAATGGATTGGTCTTGGGGCTTCCCATGCACAAAGGGTCAGGACACGGTCTGCGCTTTGCCTTTCACGATAGTCCTTTGCCGTTCCCGGGGGCCGGACGATCCGCGTTCTTTGCCGCCACGACGGCATCGAACACCTCGCGTTTGGGCAGGCCTGCTTCGACGGCGACCGCCGCAATGGCCTCCTTGCGCCGCTCCCCCGCCTCCTCGCGCACCCGCACCCTGCGCACCAGCTCCTCGGCATCGACATCTCCGGGTCCGGCGGCCGGCGCGCCCTCCACCACGACCGTGATCTCGCCGCGTACGCCCTCGGCCGCCCAGAGCGCCAGTTCCCCCAGGCCGCCGCGCTTGACCTCTTCGTAGGTCTTGGTCAGCTCGCGGCAGACGGCGGCCCGGCGCTCCGCGCCGAAGACCTCCGCCATCGCGGCGAGGGTGTCGTCCAGGCGATGGGGTGCTTCGAAGTAGACGAGCGTGCGCCGCTCGGACTCGACCTCGCGCAGCCGGCCGAGCCTTTCGCCGGCCTTGCGCGGCAGGAAGCCCTCGAAGCAGAAGCGGTCGACCGGCAGTCCCGACAGGGCGAGCGCGGTGAGGACGGCGGACGGGCCGGGGACCGCGGTGACCTTGATGTCCTTCTCGACGGCCGCGGCGACCAGCCGGTAGCCGGGGTCGGAGACCGAGGGCATTCCGGCGTCGGTGACCAGCAGCACCCGGGAACCGCCGACGAGCGCCTCGACGAGTTCCGGCGTACGGGCGCTCTCGTTGCCCTCGAAGTAGGACACGACCCGCCCCGTGGTGTGTACACCGAGGGCCTGGGTGAGGCGGCGGAGCCGCCGGGTGTCCTCGGCGGCGACGATGTCGGCGCCCTCCAGCTCGGCGGCGAGCCGCGGCGGCGCGTCCGCCACGTCGCCGATGGGCGTCCCTGCGAGTACCAGCGTTCCTGTCACACGGGCCATCCTCCCAGGGCCGTGCGCACGACTCGCACAGTGGCGTTCCCTACGATGGCGCGGTGACCAGTACCGCGCCGAAGACCCTTCAGGGCAAGGACGCCGATCAGCAGCCCGCCGGCAGGCAGCAACGGCTGCGCAGATTCGGCTACGCGCCCCGGCCCGTGATCGGGCTGCGCGAACGCCTGGTGCCGCCCTACACCCGCCCCTCCGAACGGCTGTGGCCGGTGTTCGGCATCCCCCCGGCGGTGGTGAACCCCCTGCTGCGCACGGCAGCCTGGGGCGGACCGCTGCTGGTCGCGCTGGTCGCGGGCGTGCTCCGGTTCTGGAACCTGGGCTCGCCGAAGGCGGTGATATTCGACGAGACGTACTACGCCAAGGACGCCTGGGCCCTGATCAACCAGGGGTACGAGGGCAGCTGGCCGAAGGACATCGACAAGTCGATCCTGCGGGACCCCTCGTCCGTCCCGATCCCCACCGACCCCGGCTATGTGGTCCATCCGCCGGTCGGCAAGTGGGTCATCGGCATCGGTGAGCAGCTGTTCGGCTTCACGCCCTTCGGCTGGCGGTTCATGGTGGCGGTGCTCGGCACGCTGTCGGTACTGATGCTCTGCCGCATCGGACGCCGGCTGTTCCGCTCCACGTTCCTCGGCTGTCTGGCGGGAGCGCTGCTCGCCGTCGACGGTCTGCACTTCGTGATGAGCCGTACGGCGCTGCTCGACCTGGTGCTGATGTTCTTCGTGCTCGCGGCCTTCGGGGCGCTGGTCGTCGACCGGGACTGGGCGCGCCGCAGACTCGCGGCCGCGCTGCCCGTGGACGAGGACGGCGTGCTGCGGCCGGACGCCACGATCGCGGAGACCCTGCGGTTCGGCTGGCGGCCGTGGCGGCTGACGGCCGGCCTGATGCTCGGACTGGCCGCCGCCACCAAGTGGAACGGCCTCTACGTGATGGCCGCGTTCGGTCTGCTGACGGTGCTGTGGGACGTGGGCGCCCGCCGCACGGCCGGCGCCGTGCGGCCGTACAAGGCGGTGCTGAAGAAGGACCTGGTGCCCGCGTTCGTCTCGACGGTGCCGGTGGCGATCGTCACGTACATCGCGTCGTGGACCGGCTGGATCGTCACCGACAAGGGCTATTTCCGCGACTGGGCGGGGACGGCGGGCAAGGGCGGCAGCTTCACCTGGCTGCCGGACTGGCTGCGCAGCCTGTGGCACTACGAGACCGAGGTCTACCAGTTCCACGTCAACCTGACGTCGGGGCACACGTACCAGTCCAACCCTTGGAGCTGGATCGTGCTGGGCCGCCCGGTCTCGTACTACTACGAGTCGCCGTCCGCGGGCATCGGCGGCTGCCCGTCGGACGCGGCCGACAAGTGCGCGTCCGAGGTCCTGGCCCTCGGCACCCCGCTGCTGTGGTGGGCTGCCTGCTTCGCGATCGCCTATATCCTGTGGCGCTGGCTGTTCCGCCGGGACTGGCGCGCGGGCGCGATCGCGTGCGGCATCGCGGCCGGGTGGGTGCCGTGGTTCTTCTACCAGGAGCGCACGATCTTCCTGTTCTACGCGGTGGTGTTCGTGCCGTTCCTGTGTCTGGCGGTCGCCATGATGATCGGCGCGATCCTGGGGCCCCCGGGCTCGGACGAACGCCGCCGCGCGATCGGCGCGATCGGCGCGGGCGTGCTGGTGCTGTTGATCATCTGGAACTTCATCTACTTCCACCCGCTGTACACGGGGACGCCGATCCCGGTGGAGGACTGGCGGAACAGGATGTGGCTGGACACCTGGGTGTAGGTGGTTCGCATCCTTCCCCGGCGCGACGGCGTGGGCGCCGCCACGCGGTCGGCGCACCCGGCCGAGAGTGCGTCCTCGCACGTCGCACCGGAGCACCGCCGTCCGCGTTCCGGTCGTCCGGTCGTCCAGGTTCGGGTCGTCCGCGTTCCGGTCATCCGCGTTCCGGTCGTCCGCGCGGTCTTTCCCAAGGACGGAACCAGGAAAAGAACCCCACCGAGCCCTACCCCTCCCGCCCGTCGGCCGCACTCACCCCCAGGGGTGAACCTCACCAACTGGACTGGTCGGGAGCCGGGTTACGTGTTCTAGGCTCACCGCGACACACCGCCGGAGACCGCAGAAATGCGACGGCCCCCGGCCGGGACTCGCAATCCCGATCGAGGGCCTGACCACCGAGGAAGGCCACTTCCTGATGGATACACAGCACCTTAGCGTGCCCTCGCACGCCCCGCCCGGAGTTGCCGACGCACCACCCGGCGTCGTCCGCGCGCGGGCCCGTATCGAGCCACGCGAGCGGCAGCCGTACGGCGTCACGCACGCCAACACCCGCCACACCAGCCGCTTCACGGTCATCGGCAACCACCTCGCGCAGCACTCCGAGCTGTCGCTGCTGGCCATCGGCCTGTCCGTGCACATCCAGTCCCTGCCGACCGGCGCCCGCGTGGACATCAAGACGCTCGCCGCCCGGTTTCCCGAAGGCGCGGACCGCATCTCGGGTGCTCTGCGCGAGCTGGAGGCCCACGGCTATCTGCGGCGCGAACGCGAACGCGTCCCCGGCGGCCGGATCGTCACCCGCACCGTCTCCTGCAACCAGCCGGGGGGCGAGCGGAACCGTCGTCCCGGCAGAGCCGCCGACCGGTGCACGACCGAGCGCTCCGTGCCCGACCGGCCCCTGCCCGACCGGTCCTGTGCGCCGGCGTCGTCCCCCGGCCCCGTCGCGGAGAAGCCGGTGACCCGCCCGGCCCGGCCGGTCGCGAGCGAGCCGCGCCGGTCGCCGCACCGCGCACCAACGGCCCCGCGCGTTCCGCAGCCCGCGTTCCCCGCCGAAACCCTCCTGCGGGCCGCCACCGGCCTTCTGGCGGGGCTGCACCGCGAGGACCCGCGCCTGTTGCTCTCCGCACGGGACGCGGAAGCCCTGGCGCCGGGAGTGGCCGCGTGGCTGGAGCGGGACGTCGGCCCCGCCGCCGTACGGCATGCCCTGACCACCGACCTGCCGCCCGACGGTGTGCGCCGGCCCGCCGGCTTCCTCGCCCACCGGCTCACCGCGCAGCTCCCGCCGCCGCCACCGTTCCGCTCACCCGCCACTCAGGCCCCGCTCCCGCTCCAGAACTGCGACTCCTGCGACCGGGCTTTCCGTGGTGCGGGACCGGGAGACTGCCGTGCCTGCCACACCGCGAAGCCCGGTGCCGGCGGGGCAAATCCGCCGTAACTCCCGCGGTTCCGGGACGATCGTCGCGGTCTCGTAACAGCATCGAAGACGATCACCACCGTCCCGTAGAGTGCACGGGATACATGCCCTTGAACGCGTTCAAGGAAGTGTGCTCCTGGGGAGGGACTGCAAGTCATGCGCAGTGGGGCGAAAGTCGCCGTGATCGGCTGTGTGTTCGCCGTGGTCGCCGGTGGTGTCGGCTATGGCGGCTACAACCTGTACAGCGGGCTGACCGACGACGGTGACGGCGTCGGAACCAGGTCCGCTTCCGGGGAGCGGAAGGCCGGGCCGCCGAGTGCCGAGGAGATCGACGAGACCGCGAAGGACTTCCTCGCGGCGTGGGCCGGCGGTGAGGCGACGAAGGCCGCGCAGCTGACGAACAACGCCGTCGAGGCCGAGCCGCTGCTCGCGGGATACCGGCAGCAGGCCCATGTCTCCAAGGCCGTGATCACCCCCGGCAAGGCGGTCGGCGCGAAGGTGCCGTTCACGGTGAACGCGACGGTGTCGTACGAAGGGCAGAGCAAGCCCTGGACGTACAGCTCCGCGCTCACCGTGGTCCGCGGGCTGAGCACCGGCAAGGCGCTCGTCGACTGGGCGCCGGCCGTCGTGCACCCGCAGCTGACGAAGAACACCTCACTCAGGACCGACCAGGCGTCCGCCCCGCCGATCAAGGCCGTGGACCACAAGGGCCGGGAGCTGACGAAGGAGAAGTACCCCTCGCTGGGCGCCGTGCTGGACGCGTTGCGCAAGAAGTACGGCGAGGCCGCGGGCGGTACCGCAGGCATCGAACTCGTTGTCACCTCCACCGACGAGGCTGTCGCCGACCGGACCCTGCTGACACTGAGCGAGGGCAAGGAGGGCAGGCTGATGACGACGCTGGACGCGGAGGTCCAGGCCGCCGCCGAGCGGGCGGTGAAGAAGTACGGCCAGGCATCGGCCGTCGCCGTCAAGCCCAGTACCGGTGAGATCCGGGCCGTCGCCAACAGCCCGGCCGACGGGTACAACACGGCCATGATGGGCGCCCAGGCCCCCGGTTCCACGATGAAGATCGTGACCGCGGCGATGATGATGGACCAGGGCATCGTCAAGAGTCCGTCCGCGAAGGTGGAGTGCCCGGCGAACGTGCAGTGGATGGGCAGGACGTTCACCAACCTGGACGGGTTCTCCATCCCGAGCGGCACGTTCGAGGAAAGCTTCCGCCGCTCCTGCAACACCGCCTTCATCAAGGCCGTCAAGCCGCTCGACGACCGTGACGTGTCCGGGACGGCACTCGGTGCCACGGCGAGCAAGTACTTCGGCATCGGCCTCGACTGGCAGACCGGCGCCGTCAGCGTCGACGGGAGTGTGCCCGAGTCGACGGGCGCGGAGACCGCCGCCTCGTACATCGGCCAGGGCAGAATCACGATGAACGCCCTCAACATGGCCTCCGTCGCCGCGACCGTGAAGAACGGCGGTTTCCTCCAGCCGATCATCGTGCCGAAAGGCCTCGACGACCGCCCACTGGCCTCCGCGCAGCGGCTGCCCGGCTCCATCGCCGGGGCGCTGCGCCGGATGATGGGCGCGACGGCGCGATACGGCACCGGCCAGGCCGCGATGTCCGTGGTGCAGGGCGACAAGGGCGCCAAGACGGGGTCGGCGGAGGTCGACGGGCAGGGCACGTCGAACAGCTGGTTCACCGGGTACGCCGGGGATCTGGCCGCCGCGGCCGTCGTCCAGTCCGGCGGTCACGGCGGCGACGCGGCGGGCCCGGTGGTCGCACAGGTGCTCAACGCCCGCTAGCGCTACGGGCCGAGAGCGACGGGTCCCGGAAGGTTCGTCGCACGCACGGCCGTCGGCGCTTCCACCATCCGGAATCTGTTCGCGTGCCCCGTACAACCACCGCTAGCGTGCGGCCATGAGCACTCACGAAACGGAAGCCCATCCCCGGTTCGCTGCGGCCCTGCGCGAGCTGGGGCTCGACGTGCCGGTCCGCCGGTTCCCGGACGCCACGCGGACGGCAGCCGAGGCCGCTGCGGCCATCGGCTGCGACGTCAGCGAGATCGTCAAGTCACTGATCTTCCAGGCGGACGGCGAACCGGTGCTGGTGCTGATGGACGGCTCCTCGCGGGTCGACGTCGAGCGGGTGCGCGAGGAGCTCGGCGCCGCGAAGGTCGGTCGGGCCGACGCCGACCTGGTCCGCGAGACCACCGGCTACGCGATCGGGGGCGTACCGCCCTTCGGGCATGTCACCAGGACCCGGGTGCTGGCCGACCGCGGGCTGCTCGCCCACGAGGTGGTGTGGGCGGCGGCCGGGACCCCGCACACCGTCTTTCCGCTCGACCCCAAGTCCCTGATCGCGCACGCGGGCGGCACCCTGGTGGACGTCCGCGAGCGGACGGCGTGACGGTACTGGTCGCCGCGGCGGTCCTCATCGCGGCGGTCACGCACGCCAGTTGGAACGCGATCGCGCACACCGTCCACGATCAGCTCGTCGGCTTCACGCTCATCGGCGGCGGGGCCGCGGTCATCGGGGCGGTCCTGGCCTGTTTCAGCCCGGTGCCGGCCGCCGGGGCGTGGCCGTATCTGGTCGTCTCCGCGCTGCTGCACATCGGCTACCAGGCCCTGCTCATGCGGTCGTTCTCGCTGGGCGACTTCGGCCAGATGTATCCGATCGCGCGGGGCACCGCCCCGCTGGTCGTGACCGTCCTGGCCGCGGTGTTCGTCGGCGAGCGGCTCAGCGGCTGGCAGCTGGCCGGTGTGGTGCTGGCCTCCGCGGGTCTGGTCGGGGTGGCGCTGTGGGGCTTCCGCGGGAAGGGCAGCCAGCCGCACTGGCCCGCCCTGCTGGCCGCGCTGGCGACCGGCCTGTCGATCGCCGCGTACACGGTCGTGGACGGGGTCGGCGTGCGCGCCTCGGGGTCGGCGGTCGGCTACATCGCCTGGCTGATGATCCTGGAAGGGCTGCTCATCCCGGCGTACGCCGTGCATGTGTACCGGGGCGAGCTGGTGGCCCGGATGAAGCCGTACGCGGTGCGCGGCCTGCTCGGCGCGGCGTTGTCGATGACGGCGTACGGGCTGGTGCTGTGGGCGCAGACGCGGGCGCCGCTGGCGCCGGTCGCGGCGCTGCGGGAGTCGTCGATCATCGTCGGCGCGGCGATAGGCGCGGTCTTCTTCAAGGAGCGGTTCGGCGCCCCGCGCATCGCGGCGGCGGGGCTGATGGTCGTCGGCATCGGTCTGATGCTGCGGGCGGGCTGAACAGCCGTCGTCGTGGGAGGCCGCTGTCGCCGCCGGACGTGGTCGAGGCGGGCGTTGCCGTCGGCGGAGGCGGGCGTTGCGGTCGGCGGACGTTGTCAGAGGCGGGCGTTACGGTCGGCCTCATGACAGCCAGAATCGATCTCACCCTCGACTGCACGGACGCGCAACGGCTGGCGGAGTTCTGGAAGTCGGCGCTCGGATACATCGATGAGCCTCCGCCTCCGCCGTTCGCCACCCGGGAGGAGTGGCTCGCGCAGTTCGACCTCCCGGAGGACGACGAGGACGACGGTGCGTGGCTCTGCGATCCGCAGGGTGCGGGCCCCCGGCTGTCGATTCTCGAGGTGCCCGAGCCGAAGACCGCGAAGAACCGGCTGCACATCGACATCCGGGTACCGGGGCACGGCAGCGACGAGGAGCGGTGGGGCAGGATCCGGGCGGAGGCGGACCGGCTGGTCGCGGCGGGTGCCTCCGTCCAGCACGAGGTCGGCGGCCACCACATCGTCATGGCCGACCCGGAAGGCAATGAGTTCTGCGTCGCCGCCGGCCCGGCGGACCCGGCCTGACGGCCGCGCGCCGGCAGGTCCGGCCTGACGCGCCCGGCATGGGAGGTGTGCCCGACGGGCCCGCGGGCCCTGCCTTCTGGCGCACCAGCGTCGGCGAGTCCAGCATCCCGACCGCGAGGATTCGTCCGTCCCGGCTCCACGTCCGGACCACCGCGGCCGTCTCGGTCGTTCCCACCCGGTAATTCCAGCCGATGTCCCCCGAATGCAACTGCATCGGCGCTCCGTCGTCCTGCCATTCCCGCAGCGCGGCCATGGCCTCGCGCACCCCGTCGACCGCCGGCGTTCCCAGCACCATCGTCATAGCCCGGATCAGACACCCCATCCTGAAGGCCCGCAATCGATTAACCGGCCCAGTAGTGCTCCCGCGGCTGCCCGACCGCGGCCTTCGCTCCGCGCAGTAGTCCTGCCGGCGAGACACCGCCGTGGATCCGACGTCCGGCTCAGCTCGTCGGGCGGCGTTCCGGTCCGGCATCACGGGATCGGTCAGCTGATCCCGACAGCAGACAGCCACTCGCGACCCGTACGAGTGCCGCGAAACCTTGCCCCGCCGGCACCCTGACCGGCAACGTCAAGACGGCCACACCTCAGTCCCGTTGCGCCCATGTCACCCGGTGCGGGGCGATCACCTCTTCGAACCCCGTGTTCACCGCGAGCAGGCCGCCGTCCACCCGCAGGACGGTCCCCGTGATCCAGGCCGCGTCCCGCGAGGCCAGGAAGGCGACGGCCGCCGCGATGTCCTCCGGCTCACCGACCCGGCCGAGGGGGTAGACCCGGCCGAGTGCCGCGAGGCTCTCCTCGCGGCCCGCCCAGGACGGCGTACGGACGGTCCCCGGGTTGACCTGGTTCACGCGGACGCCGCGGGGGGCCGCGTCGCCCGCCAGCGTACGGGTGAGGGAGGCGAGGCCTGCCTTGGCCGCGCTGTAGGCGTGGTTGCCGAAGTCCTGTTCGGCGTTGACGGAGCCGATGTTGACGATCGCGCCGGCACCGGAGGCCTCCAGGTGCGGCAGGGCGGCGCGGGCGCAGCGGAAGGCTCCGGTGAGCGAGATGTCGAGGTCCCGTTCCCAGGTGTCGTCGGGCTGGTCCTCCAGCCTCGGGGTGTCGGGGGTGCAGGAGTAGGCGTTGTTGACCAGGACGTGCAGGGCGCCGAACCGTTCGACGGCGTACGCCACGGCCGCCTCGACCCGGGCGCGGTCGGCGACGTCACAGCCGAGGGAGTCGGCTCCGGGGATGTCTTCGGCGGTCCGTGCCGCCGCCTCCGCGTCCAGGTCGGTGACCAGGACGCGGGCGCCTTCGGAGGCCAGCCGTCGTGCGATCGCCTCCCCGATCCCGCGCGCCGCGCCGGTGATCAGTGCGCCCTGTCCCTCGAACCGCCTCGGTCCGCCGCTGCCGCTTCCGCTGCTCATAGCGCCGAACGTACCGCCCGGACCAGCGCCTGGGCACGGGGGTCCGCGGTGACGCCCTTGCGCGTCCCGTTGGTCACATAGCCGAGCGCGATGCCCGACTCGGGGTCGGCGAAGCCGAGGGAGCCGCCGCGGCCGGGGTGGCCGAACGAGCCGGGGCCGAGCATCGGAGCGGCCGGGCCGTGCAGCATGAAGCCGAGGCCGTAGCGGGTGTTGACGATCAGGACGCGGTCGGGGCCGGCCGACTCCTCGGTGCGGGCGAGGGTGAGAGTGGCCGGGGCGAACAGGCGCGGGCCGCCGTCGACCGTGCCGATGGTGGAGGCGTAGAAGCGGGCGAGGGCACGGGCGGTGGAGATGCCGCCGGAGGCGGGGAGTTCGGCGGCGCGGTAGGCGCGGTCGTTCTCGTCGGGCAGTGGGTCGATGGCTCCGAACGCGCGGCGGGTGAGGGAGTCGGGGTTGCGGTAGGCCTCCACGACGGCCGGCTTGGGCCGCAGTTTGAGTCCGCCGCCGTCGGCCGTCTCCGGCTCGGGCACCGGCCCGATGCGGCCCACGCGGTGGGCTTCGTCCTGGGGCAGTCCGATCCAGAAGTCGAGGCCGAGCGGGCGGGCGATCTCCTCGGCAACCCAGCGGCCGATGGTCCGGCCGGTGACCCGGCGGACGAGTTCGCCGATCAGCCAGCTGTAGGTCTGCGCGTGGTAGCCGTGGGCGGTTCCCGGGTCCCAGGCGGGGTGCTGCGCGGCCAGAGCGGCCGGCCCGCTGACACCGTCGCAGGCCTCCGCCGGGGTCAGCGGACGGTCGAGCACGGGCACGCCGGCACGGTGGGAGAGCAACTGCCGTACGACGACGCGGTCCTTGCCTGCCGCCTTGAACTCGGGCCAGTACGTGCCGACGGGGGCGTCCAGGTCGATCTGGCCGCGCTGGTGGAGCAGGAGGACGACGGCCGCCGCGACCCCCTTGGTGGCGGAGCGGACGATCTGCGCGGTGTCCACGGCCCACGGTTCGGGGCCGTCCACATCGCGTGTGCCGGCCCAGAGGTCGACGACCTTCTTGCCGTCCCGGTAGACGGCGACGGCCGCGCCCCGGTCACCGCGCTGTTCGAAGTTGCGTTGGAAGGCGTCCTGGACCGGCTCGAAGCCTGCCGACACCGTGCCCCGGACGTCCACTGCTGCTGATCTCCCGCTCCCGCTCATCCCTCCATGGTGCATCGGACGCGATCGCTCGTGACTCGCGGGTCAGCTCAGGAGGGTCGGGACGTCGATGGTGTCGTGGGTGGCGTCGCAGTACGGGCACGCCGGGCACGAGCGCGTCGGGGTTTCCTCGGTCACGCGCCCGTGGTCACGGACTTCGGGTCGAAGCCGAAGGGCAGTTCGAGGCGGTGCTTGCGCATCAGGGCGTCGTCGCCCAGGAGATCCTGCGTACGCCCGTCGGCGGCGATGACGCCCTCGCTGAGGATCACCGCCCGGGGGCAGAGCTCCAGGGCGTACGGCAGATCGTGCGTGACCATCAGCACGGTGACGTCCAACGACCGCAGGATGTCGGCGAGTTCTCGCCGCGAGGCCGGGTCGAGGTTGGACGACGGTTCGTCCAGCACCAGGATCTCCGGCTCCATCGCGAGCACGGTGGCGACCGCGACCCGGCGGCGCTGGCCGAAGGAGAGATGGTGCGGGGGCCGGTCGGCGAACTCCGCCATGCCCACCTGGGTCAGCGCCGCCACGACGCGCGTTTCGAGCTCCGGGCCGCGCAGGCCCGAGGCGGCGGGCCCGAACGCCACGTCCTCGCGGACGGTGGGCATGAACAGCTGGTCGTCCGGGTCCTGGAAGACGATGCCGACGCGGCGGCGGATCTCCGCGAGATGCCGCTTGGCGACCGGGAGTCCGGCGACGGCCACGGTCCCCACGCCGCCGGCCAGGATGCCGTTGAGACGGAGGACCAGGGTGGTCTTGCCCGCGCCGTTGGGGCCGAGGAGCGCGACCCGCTCACCGCGCCCGACGGTCAGATCGACGCCGAAGAGCGCCTGGTGCCCGTCCGGATAGGCGTAGGCGAGGCCCTTCACTTCGAGGGACGGCGGCGTCGGGTCGGCCGGAGCGTTCGTCACCGGGTCGGTCGGGTCGGGCACGTCGGTCGGCTCGGTCGTCATAGCGTCCATCCCAGCAGACACACCGCGAGCGCGGTGACCGGGAGGGCAGCCGCGTACGACCACTGGGCCCGGGACGCGGTGACCTCGTCGATCACGGGCATCGTCCCGGTGTATCCCCGGCTCACCATCGCCAGGTGCACCCGCTCGCCGCGCTCGTAGGAGCGGATGAACAGCGCGCCCGCGGATGCGGCGAGCACGCCCCAGTGCCGCACCCCCTTCGCCTCGAAGCCGCGCGAACGGCGGGCGATCGACATCCGGCGCATCTCGTCCGCGATGACATCGCCGTAGCGGATCATGAAGGAGGCGATCTGGACCAGCAGGGGCGGCAGCCTGAGTCGCTGGAGTCCCAGCAGCAGCGAGCGCAGCTCGGTCGTCGAGGCGAGGATCACGGACGCGGCGACGCCGAGCGTGCCCTTGACGAGGATGTTCCATGCGCCCCACAGCCCCGGGACGCTCACCGAGAGGCCGAGGACGGAGACCTGCTCGCCGGGCACGACGAAGGGCATCAGCAGGGCGAAGGCGACGAACGGGATCTCGACGAGCAGCCGGCGCAGCAGATACCCGGCGGGCACCCGGGCCACGGCCGCGACCGCGGCCAGCAGCACCGCGTACAGCCCGAAGGCCCACACCGCCTCGCGCGGTGTGGAGACCACGACCAGCACGAAGCAGAAGACGGCGACGAGCTTGCAGTGCGCCGGGAGCTCGTGCACGGGCGAGTGCCCGTGCCGGTAGAGCTTGTGGCTGTGGCCGGCGCCCATGTCAGACGGAGCCGGGGACGCGGGTGGCCTCGGACTCGGCGGCCCGGCGGCGGCGCACGACGAGGTAGAAGATGCCGCTGCCCACCACGACGGTCGAGCCGACGCCGATGACGCCCGCGAGACCGCCGGAGATCCGGGCGTTGGAGACGTCCGCGACCGCGTAGTCGGCGAGCGGGGAGTCGGCGGCGGTGTGCTCCTCGACCTTCTGGTCGATGCCCTTGTCGGCGGCGACCTTCTCCAGGCCGTCGGGGCTGGCGGAGGCGTAGAAGGACCCGAAGCCGGCGAGGACGACGGCGGTGGCGAGACCGGCCAGCCAGACCCTGCGCGGCGACCGCGCGGCGACCGGCTCGGGGGCGGCGGGCTCGGCGTCGACCAGTTCGCCGCCGACGCGGAGCTTGAGCGGGGTGCTCAGGCCGCGGGCGCCGTGGACCAGGTCGGGGCGGACGGCGATGACGGCGCCGACGGTGAGCATGGTGATCACGGCCTCGCCGATGCCGATGAGGACATGGACGCCGACCATCGCGGTGAGGACCTTGCCGATGGGTACGTCGGTGGTGCCGCCGATCGCATAGATCAGGGTGAAGGCCGCGGCGGCGGCCGGCACGGAGATCAGCGCGGCGACGAAGGAGGCGGCGGTGACCGAGCGGCGCGTGCGCGGCAGGACCGCCAGCAGTCCGCGGAACAGCCCGTAGGCGACGAGGACCGTGACCACGCCCATGACGGTGATGTTCACGCCGAGCGCGGTGAGGCCGCCGTCCGCGAAGAGCACGCCCTGCATCAGCAGAACGACGGCTACGCAGAGGACACCGGTCCAGGGACCGACGAGTATCGCGGCGAGCGCGCCCCCCAGCAGATGTCCGCTGGTGCCGGCCGCGACGGGAAAGTTGAGCATCTGTACGGCAAATATGAAGGCGGCGACGAGGCCCGCCAGCGGTGCGGTGCGCTCGGCGCCGCTCATTGCGAGGGAGGATCCGCCCAGCTCACGGCGGGCGCCGCGGAGGCTGACGGCGACCGCGCCTGCGGCGGCGACACCGGCGGCCACCGACACCGGGGCGTTGATGAATCCGTCGGGGACATGCATAGCGGGCTCCGCTCCGGACAGGTGAATAACTGTTCAATGATAGTGCCCTGTTGCGAACGACTTGCAAGAGCGGACGGGTCACAACTGGTGATCGAGTCCCTCGCCCGAGAAATATGGGACATTGGAGGGCATAGCAGACAAAGTGTGAGGAGCGGCACATGTCCACCGTCGTCGAAGAACACGCATGGGCACGCATCGTCACCGACGCTCCTCAGTACAGGCCGGTCCGCGTGGCCCTCTGGTACGAACCGGCCGACGCGCCGCAGTCCGTCCGCTTCACCTTCCCCGACGGACGGGAGTGGACCTTCCCCCGCGAGCTGCTGGAGAAGGGGCTGCGCGTCCCCGTGCGTCGCGGCGATGTCGAGGTCTGGCCGTGCGGCCGGGTCCAGACGGTCGTGGAGTTCCATACCTCGGACGGCGTAGCGGTGGTGCAGTTCGACTCCAAGGCGCTGATGCGCTTCCTGCGGCACACGTACGCGGTGGCCGCACCCGCCCCCCAGGGGTGACGAGCACGACCACCGTGTCCCCGGCGACGGCCCCCGTCCCCACGGGTCCGTCGCGCAACCGGGGGGCCCACGGCCGCTCGCCTGCGGAGCCCCGGGCTCGTGCCGGAGTCAGACGCGCACCAGGTTGCGCTCCTCGTCCGGGTCTTCGGGACTGACGCCGTCGTCCTTCGAGGTCAGCTGCTTGTGAAGCTTCTCGCCCTCGACGTCGACGTTCGGCAGCAGCCGGTCCAGCCAGCGCGGCAGCCACCAGGCCTTGTGCCCGAGCAGGGCGAGGACCGCGGGCACGACGGCCATCCGGACCACGAAGGCGTCGAAGAACACCGCGATCGCGAGACCGAAGCCGATCATCTTGATCATCTGCTCGCTGGAGCCGATGAATCCGGAGAAGACGGCGATCATGATGACCGCGGCGGCGCTGACGACGCGGGCACCGTGCTGGAAGCCGGTGACGATCGCCGCACCGGGCCGCTCCCCGTGCACGTACGCCTCCCGCATGCGGGTGACCAGGAAGACCTCGTAGTCCATCGCCAGGCCGAAGACGACACCGACCATGAAGATCGGCATCATCGACATGATCGGGCCGGTCTGTTCGACGCCGAACAGCGATCCCAGCCAGCCCCACTGGAAGACGGCGACGACCGCGCCCAGTGCCGCGACGACGGAGAGCAGGAAGCCGAGGGCCGCCTTCAGCGGTACGAGCAGCGACCTGAAGACCACCATCAGCAGCAGGAACGCGAGTCCCACGACGAGGGCGAGATAGGGCAGCAGGGCGTCGTTCATCCGCTGCGAGAAGTCGATGTTCATCGCGGTGGCACCGCTGACGAGCACGTCGTCGCCGCTGGAGTCGCGAATGGAGTGGACCAGGTCCTCGGTGGCGACCGAGGACGGCCGGTCCTTCGGGATGACCGTGATCATCGCGGTGTCGCCGGCCTTGTTGAGCGTCGCGGGGGTGACCGCGGCGGCGCCCTCCAGGCCCTTGATCGTCTCGACCGTGCGGTCGGCGGCGTTCTTGTCGCCGTCGACGACCACCAGCAGCGGCCCGTTGAAGCCGGGGCCGAAGCCGTCGGACAGCATGTCGTAGGCCTTGCGCTGCGTGGTGCTGACCGGCTGGGAGCCGTCGTCGGGCAGTCCCATCTCCAGCGACGCCGCCGGGATGGCGATGGCGCCGAGGCCCACCACGCCGGCGAGCAGCACCATGACCGGCCGGCGCAGCACGAAGCGGGACCAGCGGGTGCCCATGTTGGGCTTGTCGGTGGCCGGCTTGCCCTTGCGGGCCTTGCGGCCGAGCACCCGCTTGCCGGCGAAGCCGAGCAGGGCGGGGATGAGGGTGAGCGCGATGAGAACCGCGATCACGACCGTGCCCGCCGCGGCGAAGCCCATCTTGCTGAGCATCGGGATGTTGACGACGGCGAGGCCGACGAGGGCGATGACCACGGTCAGGCCCGCGAAGACGACAGCGGATCCCGCGGTGCCGACGGCCCGGCCGGCCGCGTCCTCCTGCTCACGCCCCTCGGCGAGTTCGGCCCGGTAGCGGGAGACGATGAAGAGGGCGTAGTCGATGCCGACCGCGAGGCCGATCATCATCGCCAGCGTGGAGGTGGTGGAGCCGAGGTCGAGCACATTGGCCAGCGCCGTGATCGTGGAGATGCCGATGCCGACACCGATGATCGCGGTGAGCAGCGGCAGTCCGGCGGCGACCAGCGAGCCGAAGGTGATGACCAGGACGACCGCGGCGACCGCGACACCGATGATCTCGCCCGCGCCGGTCTCCGGGACGGTCTGCAGCGCGTCGCCGCCGATCTCCACGGTCAGTCCGGTGCCCTGCGCCTGGTGGCCGGTCTTCTCCAGTGCCTCGCGGGTCTCGTCGGTCAGCTCCATGCCGTTGACCTTGTAGGTCACCGAGACGTAGGCCGTCGAACCGTCCTTGGAGACCGCGTTCGCGGTGTAGGGGTCGGTGACGGAGGCGATCTGGTCGGAGCCGGCCTTGAGGTCGGCGACCGCCTTGTTCACCTCGGCCTTGTTGTCCGCCTGCGTCATCTTCTCGCCGCTCGGGGCCTTGAAGACGACACGTGCGGTCGCACCGTCGGGGCTGGCCCCGGGGAACCGCTCTTCCAGCAGGTCGAAGGCCTTCTGCGCCTCGGTGCCGGGTATCGAGAAGGACGACGAGGTGGCGGTGGACGCGGAGCCCGCGCCGACTCCGGCGAGCGCGAGGAGAGCGACCCACAGCAGCAGGACGAGTTTGCGGCGCCGGAAGGCGGACCGCCCGAGTTTGTAGAGGAACGTGGCCACGAGGGCGTACTCCCGTGTGTGAGGTGAACAGGGCATGGGGAGCCGGCCCGACGACGAGAGCGGCGCGCGTCAGGTGGTGCGGGTCGTGCTGCGGGGAGAGGTGACGTGGGGAACGTCAGTCGCCGTGGGGCGGCGACGAGGCATCAGACTCCGAGGGCCGGCAGGACCACGGCGTCGATGTAGTGGGTGAGAAAGGCCCGGTCGGGGATCCGGTCCTCGATCATCTGCCGGGCGACGAACGCGCCGACCAGCATGTGCGGCACGTAGTCCAGCGCGGGGTTGTCCGCACTGACCTCCCCGCGCTCCACCGCCCGCCGCAGCAGCGTGTCCAGCCCGGTGATCTCGGGCTCGATCAGCAGCTCCCGCAGGGCCTCATGGAGGTAGGGGTTGCCGTGGATGGCCTGGGCGAGACCCCGCATCAGCGCGGAGTCCCTCTCCATCTGGCAGTCGTCGGTCTGATCCAGCATCGCGTGGAAGTCACCACGCAGGCTGCCGGTGTCGATGTCACCGACATTCACCGGCTTGCTGTGCCGCAGCGCGGTGGCCACCAGTTCGGGCTTGCCGCGCCACTGACGGTAGAGGGTCGCTTTGCTCGATCGGGTCCGGGTGGCCACGGCGTCCATGGTCAGGGCGTCGTATCCGACTTCGCGCAGCAGGTCCAGTACGGCCTCGTACAGCTCTGCCTCGCGCTCGGGGGTGAGCCGAGTACGTGTGGTCATGATCGGCCTCCCATCCATCCGAACGAAACGGTTTCGTACACATCGAAGGTACCCCACCCCTCAGCGAAACGACAACGTTTCGCTTGTGTCGTGGATCACGGACCGGATCCGGCCACAGCGGATCCGGCCGATTCACCCGGCCCCACGAGTTGCCGCGCCCCCTGTACACGGAAAGCATTGGAAGGTGAGCGACGACGTGGCGTACCTCCGTTTCCCGCATCTGCACGACGACTTGCTGTGCTTCGCAGCCGAGGACGATCTGTGGATCGCCCCTCTGGTGCCACAGGGACAGCGGCCGGGACGGGCCTGGCGGCTCACCGTCGACCGGACCCGGGTCGGCCATCCCCGTTTCTCCCCCGACGGCCAACACATCGCCTACACGACCTGGCGCAGCCTCGACCCCGAGATCCATCTCGCGCCCGTCGAGGGCGGGCCGGCCCGCAGACTCAGCTACTGGGGCTCCACCGACACCCGGGTGTGCGGCTGGACCCCGGACGGCCAGATCCTCGCCGTCTCCTCGCACGCCCAGCCGTTCTCGTACTTCTCGTGGGCGTACAACGTCCCGACCGACGGCGCTCCCGGCGCGAAGCTGCCGTGGGGGCCCGTCGCGCACATCGCGGTCACCGACGCGGAGGGAGAGCGGCGCACCCTGCTGCTCACCGGCAAGCCGCCGCACGAGCCGGCCGCGTGGAAGCGCTACCGCGGCGGCGCGACCGGCCGGCTGTGGCTGCACGGGCGGCGGCTCCTCGCCGATCTCGACGGGCATCTGGACTGCCCGATGTTCGTTTCCGGCCGGATCGCGTTCCTCTCCGACCACGAGGGCATCGGCAATCTCTACTCCTGCCTCCCCGACGGGAGCGATCTGCGGCGCCACACCGACCACGACGAGTTCTACGCCCGGCACGCCTCCAGCGACGGCCACCGGGTCGTGTACCAGTGCGCCGGGGACCTGTGGATCGTCGACGACCTCGGCCCGGAGGGGATGCCCCGCAAGCTGGGGGTGCGCCTCGGCGGACCGCGCGCCGGACGCCGTCCCTACCAGGTGCCGGCCGCCAACCACGTCGACTCGATCTCCGTCGACACGACGGGCCGGGCCAGCGCCGTCACCGTCCGCGGCAGTCTGTACTGGCTCACCCACCGCGACGGGCCCGCCCGGACGATCGCCGACACCCCGGGCGTACGCGTGCGGCTGCCCGAGATGCTCGGCACCGGCGGTCAGGTCGCCTATGTCACCGACGCGGAGGGTGACGACGCCGTCGAGATCTCCTATCTGCCGCGGGCGAGCGGTGAGCGGGAACCGCGGCGGCTGGCGTCCGGCCGGCTCGGCCGGGTCCTGGAGATGGTGTCGGACCCGGACGGGGAGCGGCTCGCCGTCGCCGCGCACGACGGCCGGCTGCTGCTGCTCGACGCCGCGGAGGACTCCGACGGCGGGACCACCGAGCTGATCCGGTCCCTCAACGGGCCGGTGCGCGATCTGGCCTTCTCCCCCGACGGGACATGGCTGACCTGGTCGCACCCGGGCATCGGCCGTTCCCTGCGCCAGATCAAGCTGGCCCGGATCGCGGACCGCACGATCGTCGATGTCACCAACGGCCGTTTCGAGGACGAGAATCCGGTCTTCACCAGCGACGGCCGTTATCTCGCGTTCCTGTCCTGGCGCGGCTTCGACCCGGTGTACGACGTGCACACCGGCGACCTGTCCTTCCCGCTGGGCTGTAGGCCCTACCTCGTACCGCTGTCCTCGGCCACGCCCTCGCCCTTCGCGCTGTCCCCGGACGGACGGCCCGCGGCCGGTGGTCTCGACCCCGTCGACGACTCGCTGCTGCCGCCCGAGGAGGGAGCCGGTTCCAGCACGGTCATGGTGGAGATCGAGGGACTGGAGAGCCGGGTGACGCCCTTCCCGGTCTCGGCCTCCAAGTACTCGGCGCTGTATCCCGTCAGCGGCGGCGGACTCGTCTGGCTGCGCTGGCCGATCTCCGGAGCCCTGGGCGAGACCTTCGTCAATCCCGCCGACACCTCCGGGCGCCCCACGCTGGAGCACTTCGACATCGCCAAGGCCCGCAAGACCGAACTCGTCGGCCATCTCGACTGGTTCGCGGTCAGCGGCGACGGAAGCAGGCTGGTCGTCGTCGACGACGGCGACCTGCGGGCCATGCCCGCCACCGAGTCGGGCGACAGCGACACGACGGTCTACCTGGATCTGCGAAGGATCCAGCACGACGTGGACCCGGCGTCCGAATGGCGCCAGGCGTACGCCGAGGCCGGCCGGCTCATCCGCGCGTACTTCTGGGAGCCGCAGATGTGCGGGATCGACTGGGACGCGGTGCTCGACCAGTACCGTCCGCTGGTCGAGCGGGTCGCCTCCCCCGACGAGTTCGCCGATCTGCTGCGCGAGGTGCTCGGCGAGCTGGGCACCTCGCACGCCTACGTCACGCCCGCGCGCCGCAACGAAGGGCCGCCGCACTACCAGCGGGCGATGGGCCTGCTGGGCACGGACCTGGTCTGCCGGGACGGGCAGTGGATGGTCAAGCGGATCCTGCCGGGCGACTCCTCCGACTCCAAGGCCCGTTCCCCGCTCGCCGGTACGGGCATCCGCGAGGGCGAGATCCTCACGCATGTCGACGGCCGGCCGGTGGACCCGGTGACCGGTCCGTTCCCGATGCTGGCCGCCGCGGGCGGGACGACGGTGGAGCTGACGTTCTGCCCGGCCCACAACGAGGAACGCTCGCGCCGGGTGGCGATCGTGCCGCTGATCGACGAACGCCCGCTGCGATACCAGTACTGGGTGGCCAAACGCCGTGAAGTCGTACGCGAGTTGAGCGGCGACAAGTGCGGCTACCTCCACATCCCCGACATGGGCGGCTCCGGCTGGGCGCAGTTCAACCGCGATCTGCGCCTGGAGGTCTCCCGGCCCGCGCTGATCGTGGACGTCCGCGGCAACGCCGGCGGGCACATCAGCGAGCTGGTGGTGGAGAAGCTGACCCGGAAGATCATCGGCTGGGACCTGACACGGGACGCTCAGCCGGTCTCGTACGCCTCCAACGCGCCGCGTGGCCCCGTGGTCGCGCTGGCCGACGAGGCGACCTCTTCGGACGGCGACATGATCACGGCGGCTTTCAAACTGCTCGACCTGGGCCCGGTGGTGGGCAGCCGTACCTGGGGCGGGGTGGTCGGCATGACCGGCCGCCACCGGCTGGGAGACGGCACGGTGATCACGGTGCCGATGAACGCGGCCTGGTTCGACGCCTACGGCTGGTCGGTCGAGAACCACGGGGTGGAACCGGACCTGGACGCCTTGCGCTCGCCGCTGGACTGGGCGGAGGGCCGCCATGTCCAGCTGGACGACGCCGTGCAGCTGGCGCTGGAGATGCTGACCCGCCGGCCGGCGGCGGAACCTCCCGGCTACGACACCGTGCCGGACCTCCGCCGCCCCAAGCTCCCGCCCCGCTGAGGCAGTTGGACACCGGGGCGCGGGTGAGGGCGGGCACGGCACGCAAGAGGCGCATCCACTCGCGCGGATGCGCCTCTTCAGTCACGCGCAGCGTCAGGCGTCGTCGTCCTGACCGAACTTCTGCTGCTCACGCATGGGCTCCTCGCGGGGCGTCCGCTCGCGCATGGGCTCCTCACGGGAGGTCCGCTCGCGCGGCTCCTCGTTGCCCTGCGGCCGACGACGCTCCTGCGGCTGCTGCTGACCCTGCGGGCGCCGGCGCTCCTGACCCTGCTGACCGCGCTGGGACGCCTCGTCCTTCGCGCCGGCCGGGGCCTGCTTGGCCTGGTTCTTGAGCTCCTGCGCCTTGTCCTTGAACTGGTCCTGAATGCCCATGCTTGTTCACTCCTAGAGGGGTGTGAGGGAGAGCGGGGACTGGTGTGCCCCCTGGGCCTCGACCAGCGTGGCACGCACGGACACGCTGCGCATTTCGATCAACTACGCTGCGTACGCGCCGCCTCGTCGGCCGCCCCTCCGGCACCCACAAGGCCCTTGGCAACACTGGCCAGACGCGGTTCGAAGCGCTTCATCTCCCGCTGTCCCACGAGCCCGATCACCGGCGGGAGATACCCGCGCAGCGACTGCATTCCGCGCAGCCACCACTGTCCGTAGACATGCGCGGAGCGCCGTTCGATCCCGGCCACGATGCGGTCGACCGCGGGGCCCAGCGGATAGGTGCGGTTGGAGGGCCACGGCAGTCGCTGCCGCAGTTCGCGCATCACGTCGTCCTGGTCCGCACCGCGTACGAGATCGGTGTCCGTCCAGGACAGATACGCGACGCCGACCCGCACCCCGCGGTAGCCGACCTCGGCCCGCAGGCTGTGTGCGAACGCCTCCACGCCGGACTTCGACGCGCAGTACGCCGTCATCATCGGCGCGGGTGTGACGGCCGCCAGCGACGCGATCTGGAGGAGGTAGCCGCGACTCTCCACGAGGACCGGCAGAAATGCCCGCGCGGTGACGGCACTTCCGATCAGATTGACCTCGATGACCCGGCGCCAGGCGACGGGGTCGGAGTCCATGAACGGCCCGCCCGCGGCGACCCCGGCGTTGGCGACGACGATGTCGACCTTGCCGAAGCGCTCCTTGACCTCCCGCGCGACCCGCGCCATCGCCTCGTGGTCGGTGACGTCCGCGTACCAGTGGTCGCTCTCGCTGTGGAGCCGCGCCGAGACCTTCTTCAACTCGTCGGGCTCCAGGCCCACCAGGGCGACCTTCGCGCCGCGCGCCGACAGCTTGCGGGCCAGCAGCTCACCCACGCCGCGGGCGGCGCCGGTGACGACGGCGACCTGTCCCTCCAGGCTCGTCCTGCTCATGCGACCTCCTCCTTCGCGCTCTTGATGTCCCCGGACGCGCTCTGGGCGTCCGCGGAGGAGTCGCTGACCCCATGGGCACCGGCCAGTTCACGGATCTTCGCGGTGACGGCCGCCGGGGCCTCCACCGGTGTCATGTGGCCCGTGCCGTCGAGCTCCACCAGCTCACGGCAGTCGGGCAGATTGGCGGCGATCCGCCGGGCGTGCACCATCGGCGTGAGCCGGTCGGCGGTGCCCGCCAGCACGACGGTGGGGACGGACAACTGCCGTACGCCGTCGTCGAGGTCGAGGCCGGCAAGCACCTGCGACCAGGCCACCCGTGCGGCCCGCGCGCAGGCGTGGACGATCCGGGCGCACTCCTTGACCTGCCCGGGAGTGGCGCCCGGCCCCATGGTCCCGTACTTGAGGAGCCGCCGGGACAGGGGCGTCACCGGCCCGAGCGGGGCGCGCGCGCCGAGCACCATGCCGGTGAGCCGGGTCCGCAGCGGACCGCGGCGCATCGGCAGCACGAGCGACTCCTCGACCAGCCGGGAACTGCCCGTGCTGCACAGCAGGACCGCGGCGGCGTGCTCCGCGAAGGCGGCCCGTCCCGCCGCCGCCATCAGCGTCATCCCGCCCATCGAGTGCCCGACGAGGACGGCCTTCTCGCCGGGAGCCAGCGCGGCCGTGAGCACCGCCTCCAGATCGTCGGCCAGTACGTCCGTGCTCACGGCGGCGGCAGCGGTACGGCCGTGGCCGCGCTGGTCGTAGACGACGACCCGGAAGTCACCGGCCAGCTCCCGGATCTGCGCGGACCAGAACTCGGTCGAACACGTCCAGCCGTGGGCGAGGACGACGGCGGGCGCGCCGTCGGGGCCGTACAGCTCGGCGTGGATGCGCGATCCGTCGGCCGAGACGGCGGTCAGGGTGCGGCTCGCGGTCGGTATGCGGCTCATCGCACGGCCTCCGGCTGCTCGGTCACGACGTCACCGGCGGACCCGGACACGCCGGTCGCCGCGGTTTCGCCGGCGGGCGCCGGCGCACCGGCGGGCACAGGCGCCCGCAGGATCTCGTACTCGGCGAGGTCCACCTCCCGCGTCGCCTGCCGGAACTCACGTGTCGTCCCGGGCCAGATGGTGGTGTTGCGCCCGCTCGCGTCGAGGTACCAGCTGGTGCAGCCGCCGGTGTTCCACACGGTGCGCTTCATCCGCTCCTGCACCCGGCGGTTCCAGGCGCCGACCGCGGACGCCCGCGGGGTGAGCGCCTTGCGTCCGCCGAGGATGTGCAACTGCCGCAGATAGTCGGCCATGTAGGAGAGCTGGGACTCGATCATCAGAATCATCGAGGAGTTCCCGAGGCCCGTGTTGGGGCCGATGATCGTCATCCAGTTGGGGAAACCGGCGGCGGTGGCGCCGCGCAGCGACTGCATGCCGTCCTTCCACGCCTCCGCGAGCGTGATGCCGTCCGCCCCGACGACCCGTTCGGCGATCGGCAGGTCGGTGACATGGAATCCGGTACCGAAGATGATCACGTCGGCCTCGGTCTCGGTGCCGTCGGCCGCCACCAGAGTCGAGCCGCGCACCTCCGCGAGCCCGGACGCCACGACCTCCACATTGGGCCGGGCCAGGGCCGGGTAGTACGTGCTCGACAGCAGGATCCGCTTGCAGCCGATGCGGTACGACGGGGTGAGCCGGGCCCGCAGCGCCGGATCCTTGATGGACCTGGCGATGTTCGCCTTGGCCAGGGACTCGACGAGCCCCAGCTCGTTCGGCCGCTTGGTGAACGCCTGGACCTGCAACTCCCGGATGCCCCACAGCAGTCCGCGCCGCGCGGACCCGGTGAACGGCAGCTGCCGGTGCAGCCAGCGCTCGGCCCCGGTGATCTTCCGGTCGACACGCGGCATCACCCACGGCGGGGTCCGCTGGAAGAGCGTCAGCTTTCCGGCCTCCGGCTGGATGGCGGGGACGATCTGGATCGCGGACGCCCCGGTCCCGATCACCGCCACGCGCTTGCCGCGCAGGTCGTGGTCGTGGTCCCAGCGGGCGGAGTGGAATACCTGGCCGGGGAAGCCGGCGAGCCCCGGGATGTCGGGGACCTTCGGGTCGGACAGCGGTCCGGTCGCGGAGACGACGACGTCCGCCGTGAAAGTGCCCTGCGACGTCTCGATCGTCCAGTGCAGCTTCTCGTTGTCCCACGTCATCATCCGCACTTCGTGGCCGAGGCGGAGGTGGGGACGCAGGTGGAAGGTGTCCGCGACGTGTTCGAGGTAGGCGCGGATGTGCTCCTGGCCGGAGAAGGTGCGCGGCCACTCGGGGTTGGGCGCGAAGGAGAACGAGTACAGATGCGAGGGCACGTCACAGGCACAGCCCGGATAGCTGTTGTCCCGCCAGGTCCCGCCGACGGAGTCCGCCCGCTCCAGGACCACGAAGTCGGTGATCCCCTCGCGGCGCAGCCGGACAGCGGCTCCCAGGCCGCCGAACCCGGATCCGATCACCGCCACCCGCACATGTGCGTGCGCTGCCTGCTTCCCCTGGCCCATGCCGCCGCCTCTCGCTTTACGTCACAACCCGCCCCGAACCGCGCCAGCAATCACTGGCACAGTTGGGAGAGTAGAGCAGCGGCATACCGAGCGGTAGGGGTACGGCGCGACAAGTTACCGGCGGTACAACATAGGCTTCCCCTGTGGCTGAAGTACGCGAGTACCGCATGGAGGAGCTGGCCTCGGAGGCCGGCATCACGGTGCGCACCCTGCGCTTCTACCGCGAGCGCGGGCTGATCCAGCCGCCTCGCCGGGAGGGCCGTATCGCCTGGTACGACGAACACCACCTGGCCAGACTGCGCACGATCGCCGCGCTCCTGGAACGCGGACACACCCTGAACGGGATAGCCGACCTCGCCACCGCCTTCGAGAGCGGACGGGACGTCGGGGAGGTGCTCGGTCTCGGCGAACCCACCGAGGAGACACCGGTGCGGCTGAGCCCCGAGGAACTGGCCGACTACTTCGAGGGCGAGGTCACCCCGGAGAACCTCGCCGCGGCCCTGGACCTCGGCTATCTCGCCACGGACGGCGACGAGATCGTCCACATCAGCCGCCGCCTGCTGGATGTGTCGGCGGCGCTGGTACGGGAGGGCGTACCACTGGCGGCGGTGCTGGACGCCGGCCGCCGGGTGCGGACGCACGCCGAGGCGCTGGCGGAGCTGTTCGTGGAGGTCCTCAGCGCGCACACGGCCGCGTCGGACGTGGAGAAACTGCGCCCGCTGGCCAAGAGCGTGGTGGATGCGGAACTGTCGATGGCCCTGGACCGGCGGCTGCGCGAGACACCGGGTCCGGCGGCGGGCTGAGGCGAGGCGACGGGGCGGCGCGCAGGCCGGGCCGGAACGAGCCGAGCGAGCCGAGCCGCCGGCGCGCCGGGCCCGATCCGCCCGCCCCGCTGAGGAGTTCGAGCCGGGCGGCGCGCAGAGCACCTTGAGCCGGGCCGCGCGCAGAGCACCTTGAGCCGGGCCGCGCTGAGCCGAACAGCCTGGGCGCGCCGAACCGGACCGACCCGAGCCGGACCGACCCTGGCGGCCTGAGCGCTCAGCCCTGGTCCGGCCGGCAGAACCCCCGCTACCCGAGCGCCGACTCGTACGCCACGCTCACCGGCGCGTGGTCGCTCCACCGCTCCCCGTGCGACGACGCCCGCTCCACCCACGCCTTCACCGCACGCCCCGCCAGCCCCTGCGTCGCCACCTGGTAGTCGATGCGCCAGCCGGAGTCGTTGTCGAACGCCCGCCCGCGGTAGGACCACCATGTGTACGGCCCCTCCTGGTCGGGGTGCAGCGCCCGCATCACGTCCACGTACTCCGCCTCGTCGAAGACGCGGGACATCCAGGCCCGCTCCTCGGGCAGGAAGCCGGAGTTCTTCCGGTTGCCGCGCCAGTTCTTGAGGTCGGCCTCGCGGTGCGCGATGTTCCAGTCACCGCACACGACGACCTCGCGCCCGTCCGCCGCGGCCCGTTCCTTCAGTCCGGCCAGATACGGCAGGAACTCGTCCATGAAGCGCGTCTTCTCGTCCTGCTTCGCGGTCCCCACCTCGCCGGACGGCAGATAGAGGCTGGCGACCGTGACACCGGGCAGATCCGCCTCGACGTAGCGTCCGCTGCCGTCGAACTCCTCCGACCCGAATCCGATCCGCACCCGGTCCGGCTCCCGGCGCGTGTAGAGGGAGACGCCGGCGCGGCCCTTCGCGGCGGCCGGGGCGTGCACCGTGTACCAGCCGTCCGGCTGCCGCACCTCCGCCGGAAGCTGCTCCGGCTCGGCCCGCACCTCCTGCAGACAGATCACGTCGGCGGCGGTGCCGGCCAGCCACTCCACGAAGCCTTTTCTGGCGGCGGCGCGGAGCCCATTCACATTCACGGAGGTCACGGTGAGCATCCGGGCACCTTACCCACGACCGCGAAACGGCTGCACGTACGCTCGGTGCCATGCATGTGCGCCCGGTTGCCTTCGACCACCCCGATGCCGCCAAACTCAACGACCAGGTCCAGCTCGAGTACGCCGAGCGGTACGGGGACGAGGGTGATGTGACACCCCTCGACGCATCGATGTTCACCCCGCCGCGCGGTCTGTATCTGATCGCGTACGACGACCGGGACCGCCCGGTCGCCACCGGCGGCTGGCGGTCCCAGGACGCCGTCGGCGGCGAGGGGTACGAGGACGGCGACGCCGAGCTCAAGCGGATGTTCGTGATCCGCGAGGCGCGCGGCCTGGGCGTCGCCCGCAGGATTCTCGCGGCCCTGGAGGCGGACGCCCTGGCCGCCGGCCGGACCAGGATGGTGCTGGAGACGGGCATCGCGCAGCCCGAGGCGATCGCGCTCTACGTCTCCAGCGGCTACACGCCCGCGCCGCAGAAATTCGGCCACTACCGCGAGTACGACAGCAGCCGCTGCTTCGCCAAGGTCTTGTCGCGCTCCTGACAACACACGCTTCCCGTGGCACTCTGCCTCACGCACGCCGATCCGCACCGGCTCATCCCCCACCCTGCCCGCGCGGCCTCACGCGCGGGCACGGCAGAAGGAGACATGCGTGAGACGCCATCGCACCGCCGCCGGGATCCTGTTGACCGTCGGCACCCTGCTCGCAGGCGCCCTCTCGGCCGCCACCGCGCACGCCGCCCCCGCCCCCACGCCCACCGCCTTCACCCAGCAGCACACGAAGGGGTTCTGGACCGCGGAACGGATGCGCGGCGCCACACCGCTCGACCTGCTGCCGCGTGAGCGACGCAGCACGCTCGCGGCCCCGGCCCCGGCCGGCACGCCGACCGTGATCCCGCCGACCCTGCCCACCGGCACGGCATCCGGCGCGTCCGTCCTGTCCTTCCCGCAGCCCGGCGGCCCCTGGACGAGCGGCGGCGCCGTCGTCAAGACGTCCGGCCGCGTCTTCTTCACCCTCCAGGGCCGTACGGCATCCTGCTCCGGCAACTCGGTCACCAGCCAGAACGGCAGCACGGTGATCACCGCGGGCCACTGCGTGAAGTACCAGGGCACCTGGCACACCAACTGGGTCTTCGTCCCCGGCTACGACAACGGCCAGGCGCCGTACGGCCAGTGGTCCGCCAGCCAGACGTTCTCGACACCGCAGTGGGTGGCGCGCGAGGACATCAACTACGACGTGGGCGCGGCGGTCGTCGCCCCGCTGAACGGCAAGACGCTCGCGGCGACGGTCGGCGCGCAGGGCCTGAACTTCAACGGCGGCTACAACAAGCCGATGTACGCCTTCGGCTTCCCGGCGGCGGCCCCGTACGACGGCAGCAGGCTGATCCACTGCAGCGGCAACTCCTCCCGCGACTTCCTCTTCTCGCAGGACCACAGCCTCGGCTGCAACATGACCGGCGGCTCCAGCGGCGGCCCCTGGTTCACGTCCTTCGACGAGGCCACCGGCACCGGACTCCAGGCGTCGGTGAACAGCTTCGGCTATGTCTTCCTGCCGAACCGGATGTTCGGCCCGTACTTCGGCAACGACGCCAAGGCGGTGTACGACAAGGCACAGGTGGCCTGACGGACACGAGCCCCTGCCGGAACTCCCGGCAGGGGCTCTCCCCTGGTACACCGCGTCGGGCGAGGGCTGCCTCGCCCGACGCCGGCGGTCACTCGCGGTCGAGGGCGCCGAGCGGGATGCGGTGCCGGAAGACGGATGTGGACGACCTGTGTCACACCGCCATCATGGCTGCACCCGCAGCAATCCGACTCGGCGTCAGTGCGGTGCCTTGCTCCTGTCCGCATGCTCTCCCTCGGTGTCCACGTGCGGCAGGATCCGGTCCAGCCAACGCGGCGTCCACCAGGCCGCGTTGCCCAGGAGTGTCATCACCGCGGGCACCAGCAGCAGCCGCACCACGGTCGCGTCGATGAGCACGCTCACCGCCAGCCCGAGGCCCATCATCTTGATCACGATGCTGTCGCTGACGATGAAGGCGGCGAAGACGCTCACCATGATCAGCGCCGCACAGGTGATCACCCGGGCGGTGATCTCCAGCGCGTGCGCCACGCCGGCCTTCGCATCGCCCGTGCGCACCCAGGCCTCGTGGACGCGCGAGAGCAGGAAGATCTCGTAGTCCATGCTCAGCCCGAAGACGATCGCGAACATCATCATCGGCACATAGCTCTCGATGGGCACCGTGCCCGACACCCCGAGCGCCGGGCCGCCCCAGCCCCACTGGAAGACCGCCACGACCACCCCGTACGAGGCGGCGATGGACAGAACGTTCAGCACGGCCGCCTTCACCGCGACCAGCACGCCGCGGAAGACGATCAGGATGATGAGGAACGCGAGAGCGACCACCACGGCGATGATCACCGGCAGCCGGCTGGAGACGATGTCGAGGAAGTCGACCTGGGCGGCCGTCGTGCCGGCGACATAGCCCTTGGCCGAGGTGCCCGCGACCGCCTCGGGCAGGACGTCGTCCACGAGGTGGTTGGTCAGCTCGGTGGTCCGCTCGTCCTGCGGCGCTTGCGTCGAGTAGGCCGTGCCGACGAGTACGCCACCGTCCTGCGTCGGCTTCAGCGGAGTGATCAGCGCGGCGTTCGGGACATCCGTGAGCGCCTTCTGCGCCTGGCTCGCGAGCGCCGGCCGGTCGGCCGCGGCGACCGAGGTCTGGTCGATCACGATGGTGAGCGGCCCGTTGGAGCCGGGCCCGAAGGCGTCCGACATCAGATCGAACGCACGCCGGTCCGTGAACGACTTCGGATCCGCGCCGTCCCCGATGTGTCCGAGCTGGATGGAGAAGACCGGGACGGCGAGGACGGCGATGGCGATCACTCCCCCGGCGAGGAACCACCAGGGCCGCCGCTCCACGCGCATCGCGTAGCGGTGCCAGGTGCCGTGCGCCTCCTGACCGGGCTCCGCGTCCGTCTCCGCGATCGGCTTGCGCACGTGGTACTTGTCGATCGCCCGCCCGATGAGTCCCAGCAGCGCGGGCACCAGGGTGAGCGCGCCCAGGACGGCCGAGACGACCGTGACCGCGGCGGCCACACCGAGCAGTGAGATGAAGCTGATCCCGGAGACCGACAGACCCATCAGGGCGATGATGACCGTGCAGCCGGAGACGAGCACCGCCCGTCCGCTGGTGGCGACCGCCCTGCCGGCCGAGGCGACCGGATCGAGACCGTCCATGAGGTTCTGCCGGTGCCGCGTGATCAGGAAGAGCGCGTAGTCGATCCCGACACCGATGCCGATCATGGTGGCAAGCGTCGGCGAGACCGTGGCGAAGGTGAACGCGGCGGCAAGCAGCCCCAGCGCGGCGAGCCCGAAGATCACCCCGACCAGGGCCGTGACCAGGGGCAGTACGGCGGCCAGCACGCTGCCGAACCCGATCAGCAGCACCACGATCGCGACCCCGAAGCCGATCAGCTCACTGGTCCGGTCGTTGGCCTCGGGCCGTGCCAGCTCGCCGAGCTGCCCGCCGTACTCGACTTCCACGCCGGCGGCCCGCAGCGGCTCAACTGCCTCGTCGACATCGTCCAGGTACGACTCCTGCAACGTCGAGGGCTGCACGGCGAAACGGACGGTGATGTAGCCGGTCTCACCGTCCGTGGACAGCGGGCCGACGTTCGGTCCGGGCGGCGGGGGCGGTGGCGTGCTGCCGGCCGGCGGCAACGGGTTCTGGGCGGAGAGCACGTCCGGCAGCTTCTGCAGATTGCCGATCACCGTGGACATCTGCGAGCTGGAGTCGGTGAGCGGTTTCGCGGGGTCGTGCAGCACGATCTGGCTGCCGTACCCGCCGGCCGCGGGATCGTGCGCCTTGAGTACGTCCAGCCCCTCCGCCGACTGGACGCCCGGCAGCGCGAAGTTGTCGGAGTAGTCGCCGCCGTAGGCGTGGTTGAGCGCCTGGAGCCCCGCCAGGCCGGCCAGCCAGATCACGATGACCCAGATACAGCGCCGCGCACACCATTCACCGAGCCGACGCAGCATGGCTTCTCCCGACCGAGCGAGATCAAAGGGACATCAGGCATTAAATAGCCGATTCCGCCGAGAGTGTGGGCGCAACGACGAGGCCCGCCGGATCGCCACGACCGCCCTCCGGGCTGCCCGGACGGCGCCGGTCCGGAGCGATTCAGGAGTAATGGACAGAATTGTGCATTTTGCTCCAAGAACGTGGAACCCGATGGGTAAAGCGGTCCCCCTGGCTGCTCATGAGCGGAGAGTGCCATGGATACGGTGTGGTTGATCGTCATCATTGTGGTTGCCGTGATCGTCGTCGCGCTGCTCGTCATGACCGCGCAGCAGACCGCGCGACGCCGACGCCTCCAGGAGCGTTTCGGCCCCGAGTACGACCGGGCGGTACAGAAGGGCGAGAGCCGTCGAGACGCCGAGCGCGACCTCGCCTCACGGGAACAGCGCCATGAGGACCTGCAGATCAGACCGTTGCCGCCGGCGACCCGGGACCGGTACGCGCGGGATTGGAACGCGGTGCAGGAACGGTTCGTGGACAGCCCCGACCAGGCGGTGGGCGAGGCGGACCGGCTGGTGATCCTGCTGATGGGCGAACGCGGATACCCGACCGAGGGCTACGAGCAGCAGACCCGGGACCTGTCGGTCGATCATGCCCGCACGCTGGAGCACTACCGGACCGCCCATGAGATCAACAGCCGTGTCGGCGTCGGCAACACCTCCACCGAAGAACTACGGAGCGCGATGGTCCACTACCGCGCGTTGTTCGACGAGCTGTTGAGGGACGAGACCGACAGCTCACCCGACACCGGCCGACGACAGCCGTGAGCAAGGGAGAGTGACATGCAGCGAGAAGGCGGACTCGGGCGAGAGAACCCCGGTCGCTTCGCACCGGGCGAGGAGAAGCTGTCCACCGAGGACATAGCGAAGAGGGACACGGAACCGGCGGAGCCGACCCGGCTCGCGGCGCCCTCAGCACCGGTGACTCCCCCGGCGAAGCCGCCGATGCAACCTTCGGCCGAGGAGATGACCGACGCGGGGCCCGCGGAACCCGGCGAGCGCACCGAGCCGGCCACGGAGGACATCAAGGCGTCGGCCACCGAGGAGACCCCGCGGAAGTCGGACACCCCGAGCCATGACGAAGAAGCCGTTCCGCTTCTGGACTCCGGCACGGAAGACGACATGCGCTCCCGCTGGGGTGACATCCAGCAGGGCTTCGTGGACGACCCGCAGGCGGCCGTACGGTCCGCGGACGCTCTGGTCGCCGAGGTCATGCAACTGCTCGCCACGACCTTCGCCGCGCACAAGGAAGGTCTGGAGAAGCAGTGGCACCAGGGCAACGAGGTCGCCACCGAGGACCTGCGGATCGCGCTGCGCCAGTACCGGTCCTTCTTCGACCGGCTGCTGACGACGTGACCCGGCCGGCGCGCGGCCCAGACAGGACCACCGGCCGCCGGGCGGAGGCGAGTTGAGCCGGGCGGGGACTTCGCCGCCGGACAACAAGAGAGAGCCCCAACCGGATCACTCCGGTTGGGGCTCTCAGCTGCGGTGGACCGTTCGCGGGTGGGTCTGACCTGCACATACGGAGGCTATGCGCGAGCCCTTCCCAAGCGTTCGAAGATCATTTCCCAGCCATTTGCATGACACACCTACAAAGGTCCACCCGCTCGTCGGCACGGCGGCGCCCAAGATCCGCAGCGCCCACGGCGCCCTGTTCGGCAAGGGCGCGCACCACCCTGCTCACCGCTGCGTCGATGACCTCGCGTTCTCAGATCCGTAAAGCCGGTGGCCGGCGCTGAAGAGGCACCGAGGAGAAGAGGGACGCCGCAACGGGCCGTCAGCCGCTGGCCGGCCTACGCTGCCGCACGGTCGAACCGCGGACCGACTCCTTCACCGGGGCACTTTTGCCACTCCAGCGGATCCACCGCCCCGGGGACCGCCGGGCCTCGGCCGTGCAACAGGCGGGGTGGTGGGGAGAACTGCCACTCAGGGCGAAGGCCGCGGAAACGGGCATGCGGTCAGCTCGCGGCCGGTCCGGGTCCGTAGTCCGCCGTGAATCCGCCCAGACCGTCCGCGAGGTGGGCCAGCCAGCCGCTCGGGGAGTACGGCTGGGGCGGGTCGACCTCCATGCCCAGCTCCGCCACCGCGAGGGCGTATTCGGACTCTTCGAGGCCGAGGGCGAGCAGTTCGTGGAGCTCGCCCGTGAGGCGGGCAACCAGCCGCGGGTCCGTGGTGGCGGTGTAGTCGCGTACGGCCGCGTCGTGGTCCGGGAACTCGTCCGGCATGTCCTGCGAGAACCAGCCGCCGAGGAACTGGCCGAGCTCGGCGAATCGGGCGTGCCACTCCCAGTGGGTACGAGGGGTGGACGTGGGTGGGACCTCGCCCTCCTCGATGGACCTCTTCAGGTAGTCCGCGATCACGAACAGCCAGTCCTGGATGGCAGATTCGGGCAGTCCGACGTCCGGAACCGGGTAGAATTCGCCGAGGCTGAGGCGCAGCCGGCCCGGTGGGTTGCGGGCGTATTCGCGGAGCTGCTGTTCGGCCGTGGCCAGGGCCCAGGGGCGGGTGTGCCAGGTGTGGCGGAGGTAGGCCTGGAGAGCTTCGCTCGGGTTGTCCGGCTCATCGTCGGCCGACATGCCGGTGTACGCGCTCATCACCTGGTTCAACTCACCGTAGCGGCGGTCGAATTCGAGCGGCTTCATGGACACGGCGCTGGACCTCTACAGGTAGATCGGGACGGTGGTCAGCACGACGAAGCCGTGCGGGCTGTTCGGATCACGCTTGAGGACGACGCGTGCCGCGCGCACATCGACGGGCTCGCGCCCGGCGAGCATCATCGCCTGCAGCAGTACGCGGCCGACGGGCGCCTCGCGGGAGGGCCAAGCGGCCTCGATGGCGAGACGGGCGCGGGTGCCCTGGGCGAGCCAGCGGTGAATGTTCTGCTCGTTGCCGTTCACCACCTGCTGGGTGGCCCAGTGGGCGGTTTCTCGGTCGGGGTAGGTAGCCGAACGGGTCCGCACGGTCATGCGCAGAACCTCCTGTGGGCGGTGCGTGCTTCAGGAACCGGAATGCTCGGTCCGCATGTGGTCGTCGATTCTTCGCGTGATCTGACGCAGTGCGTCGTGCGAAGCCCAGGGAATCCATCGTGTCACGTTGGCGGACAGCGCTGCGGGCTTCGGAAAAAGCACGAGTACTGATTGGGCATCGGCTGCCAGTCGGGAGAACGTCTCGCTGCAGAACGGATGCTCCGCATCGATGAACGCCGCGATCGAGTCGGACAGCAAAGGGTACTCGCCGTCATAAATCCAGTTGGCGCCGAACCCGAAAAGCTCCGGGAAACGGGCTGCCGCCTCCCAGTCCGCCAGGGGGAGATGGGAGAATCCGGCATCCGGCTCCTGGTCGACCATCCTGATCAGGCTGGCCAGCGTGCGCAGGTACTCGTCCCCCGGAACACCGTCTCGCGCCTTGTCCAGCCGTTCGGTGAACGCACGCGGGAAGAATGCCGCGCCCTCCGACCGAAACAGGTCGGCCGTGTGGTCGAGCAGGGCGGCAACGGACGCGACGGGAAACAGCCAGCGCGATGTGTCGGCGGCACACATGGTGCGGACGAAGCGCCTGAGCTCGTCGTCCAGGCCGAGGGCCCCCTGCGACTCCTGGGCACGCAGTGCTGTCTCGACCACGCGTCTGACCGGTCCGTCGTTGAAGAGGGTGCCGGTGTGCGAGATCACGTCGCGATCATCTCCATGAAGAGCGTCCGAAGGTTTCAGGGGGACACGGGGTATGACGTGATCACCACGAAGGGAGGGTCCAAGCCCTTCCTGTACTTCAGGGCGACCTGTGCGGAGTGCACCTCGCTCGCGGTCGCCCCCATACCGTGCGCATCATAGTCGGCGCGCTCAACGGTGCGGCCGGTGACATCCGGGAAGGTGAGGGTCAGCGGCGGGGATATCTTGGAATTGTTCGGGTCCCAGGCGGGGTTGTTCCTTTCCCGCTGCTGCACCCGCTCGATCCACTTCTCGATACGGTCCGCGTTGTCGATGTCGTCGAGCGCGGTCTGGGTGAACCGCTGGGCGGAGCCGAGATCCTTGTACGCCGAAGCGGACGGCGCGTTGTTCTGGTCGCGCAGCCGTTGAGTCAGCTGGTCGTCGGTGAGCCCTATGTGCTTGTCCACACCGTGGCTTCCCCCGATCCCTTCCTGACTCGCGAGGTCGAGCGGATAGAAATGGTCCTTCGGGTTCTCACCCGGAACCATGTATTTGTGCTCGTTCTTGAAGTCGTTCAGTGCCCTGGCGCCGAACGACTCGGCCCGGGCCTCCTCCGCGTGGAACGTGGGCGCGCTCCGGTGCGCCTCGTCCAGCGGCCCCGTCAGCGCGTCCAGCTTCGGCACCAGTGCGTTGACGCGGGAGTTGTACTCGGTGACGATCGCGTTCAGTTTCGCGGTATCGATGTTGAGGACGATGCCCGCACTGAGCTGGGCGGCGCCCTTGGCGACGCCCTTCCCCAGGCCCTTGATGAGCCCCTTGACGTCGTCCATGCCAACGCCGTCCTTGAGGTTCACGTCGATCTTGGGAATAGCCTCCTCGACGGCGTCCCAGTACACGTCCCAGACCTCGCCGTTGAGGTACACGGCCGCCTCGGCGAACTGGTACAGCAGATCGCTGACCTTCTGAGCAGTGTCGAACAGCACCGTCATCACCGGATGCGTGGCGGTGGGCGAGGAGGCCGAGTCATGCTTCCACTCGTAGCCCGCCGTGCTTGTTCCCCACGCCGTCGTGCCCCACAGCGAGCTGCAGAACCGGCGCATGGCATCGTGCCATTCGCTGTTGCTCTGCTGCGTGATGCTGCTCACGTTGCCCGTCAGGCCGCTCTCGGCCATAGAGAGCGTCATGGTCGTCGCCATCCAGGCCTTGGACAGCGCGTTGAGGTAATGCTGCTGCGGGTACGGGTAGACCTCGGCGACCTTGCCCATCCGGAAGGCGTGCTTCACGACCGGACGCAGCACCTCGCGGATCGGCTCCGGCACCCATTCGAGCAGCGAACGGATCCAGCCGTCGCCGCCGTCGTCGTCACCCCACTTCAGGTTTGGTACGGAGCCGTAGTCCGGCACTTTCTCGATGACCTTCGGGAGCGGTTGGGTGACCGCCGTCGTGCGGCCCGTGACGTCGTTGGCCGCCTCGGCCTTGGCGTAGTTGTTGGCCGTGGAGGTAAAGCCGACCGCGGCGCCGCCGATGCTGACCACGCTCTTCGCCCACACCTCAAGGAAGCGGTCGCCCACCTTCACGTAAGAGGTGGCGAAGGCCTGGGGAGCGGTGCCGTAGCCGCCGGCGTCCGGGTACTCCCTCAACTTGTCCAGGAAGTCCTTGGCGCCTCTGTCCATCGGCGTCTGCTGCATCGCCACGCCGCCCGAGACCCGGAACAGGTCCGACGGCTTGACGTCGATGGTGCCGTTCTGGCCCGGACGCTGCGTGCCCTGCTGCGGCCCGGAGTTCGGTCCCGCCATCAGCCGGCACTCCAGCCTCGCAGCACTGCCTGGTGTGCCGCCGCGTAGTTGATGTGCCCCTTGGTGACGACCTCGTGCAGCCACTTCTGCGCCGCCCGCAGGTCCTGGGCGGAGTGGTCCCACTTGTCGAGCTCGTCGACGAAGACCTCGCGGGCCTCGCCTTCCCAGGTGAGGACGATCTTCTCCGCCCGTCCGTACAGCAGATCCAGTTGCTCGTTGAGGTTCTTGAGGATGTCCTCGAGCTCGCCGGACAGACTCTGCAGCGTCGCAAAGTCGACCGTTATGTGTTCGTCGTCCACCATCCTTCTCCCCCGTACTCAGAAATCGGCGATGCTGCTCCGCGGCGCGGCGGCGGCCGGGTTCGGCGTCGAGAGCTCGGCGGCCTCGGCCTTCACATCAGTCCCGGTCTGGATCTTCCGCAGCTGCTCCATGACGTCGAGGTCCTGCTCCGAGAACCCGTCCCTGCTCAGCCGTACACCCTGTTCGAGGCGCTGGATGACCAGGCGGATGCGCACGGCGTCCTCGGCCGCGCCCCGGTGCAGGGCCCGGTACGCCTTGGCCGCGGGCCCGCGCCAGCCCGCCTCGATGCTGTCGACGACGGCGTCCATTCGCTTGACCTGTTTATCCAGGTAAGCCTGCATCGCGTCGAGGTCGTCGGCGAGAGCGGTCAGCCGATCGCCCTTGACCCGCAGTCTGGTCCGTCCGCTTTCACCACTCATGGCAGCCCCCGGTTCGTGGTGGTCAACAGCGCTTTCTCCGCTGCCACTTCCGATATACGCAGCACCCTAGCAATACCGCTTCAGGGCGCGGCAGCGGCGGATTGTCCACCGGCACGGGTCCGCTCACCCGTGGATCGCGGTTGCGCGACCCTGTACCCCCTTGCGTCAGCCAGTCACTTTCGCCTCCGCCAAGAACCGGCTCGGCTCCCCCGTCCACGACACATACAGCCCGTCCCGCGCCCGTGTGCAAGCCACGAACAGCAGGCAGCGCTCGGACAGGAGGTCCGCTTCGTGCTGGAGGCGGTCCACCTCGACAGGTGTCATCGCCTTCGGCGCGGGCAGGGCGTCCGCGTTCACGCCGGTCACGGCGACGCAGCGGAATTCCAGGCCCTTGCACGAGTGCATGGTGCCGACGCGAACGGCGTCCGCCCCTTCCGGTGCGTCGGCCCTCAACCTCTCCGCCGGGATACCGGCGACCGCCAGCTTGGCGAGCGCCTTCTCTACGCCTTTGTTGAAACGGGAGATGACGCAGATCTCGCCCGGAGCCACGCCGTTCTCCGTCCACCCACTGACGCGGTCGACGAGCGCGTCGAATTCGGCTTCCTCCGACGCGGCTGCGTGGATCTCGGGGCCGTTGCCGTGCAGGGCCGAACGATAGCCGAGGAGGGTCTCGTTGCGGGCGTCGTCCTCCAGTTGCTCGAAGGGACGGCCGACGAGGAGGGCGGTGGACCAACTAAGGATCTCGTGTGTGGAGCGGTAGTTCTTCCGCATCTTGGTGGATCGTCCGGCGACCCTGATGCCGAGGGCCCGCAGAGAGACCTTCGTGTCGTAGATGCGCTGATGAGGATCGCCGGCGATGAACAGGTCGTCAGGTCGCGCCGGGACGGCCGCGCGCAACAGCCGCCATTGGGCCGGGTGCAGATCCTGTGCCTCGTCGATGACAATGTGCCGGTACAGCGGACCGTTCGCCCGGAGCAGGTCGGCCGCCTCCGTGCACGTCCCCAGGTAGGTGCGCCGGCCGTCCGCCGCGAGACGGTCGGTGAACTCCCGGACTGTCCGCCACACCAGGGGGCGTTCGGCGGCGGGGAGGCGGCTACCCCGCCCACGCCGGTCGGCGGCCTCGTACTCCCCCTCACTCCGCAGATCCTGGGCCAGGATGACGTGCTTGTACTCCTGCCCCAGGAACTGAGCCGTTCCGGTGAACCCGTGGCCTGGGCGGCCTGCTTCCAGCGGCTCTCTTCTTCGCCACCGCCCAGCGGGCGGCGCGCGGTGGAAACGACGCGGCTGGCGAAGGCGTCGACGGTGGTGATGTCCACGCGGGCGCGCAGTTCCTCATCCTCGATGAGCGTGGCGAGTCCGGTGCGCAATGCGGCGACGAGAGCGTTGGTGTACGTCGTCAGCAGGACGCGGTCGCCGTCGCGGCAGGTGTTTGACGCGGTGCAGGGCGACGACAGTCTTGCCGGTGCCGGGGCCGCCGCTCACCTGGGCCGGTCCCGAGTAGCTGGCCCGGTAGGCGACCTTGTGCTGGGAGGGGTGGAGGTAGACCCGCCAGGCGGCAAACGGGCTGTCGAGGATGTCGCGCAGTTCGTCGGAGGCGGTGACGAGGGCGATGCGGGTGTGGGTGTGGCTGATGGCGGTCGCGTAGTCGGTCGTGTCCACCGGGTCGGACGCGGAGGTGGGGAGGTTGGCGGATACCAGGTCGCGCCAGACGTCCTCCACAGTGAAGCCCTCGGCGAGGTACTCCAGGACTTCCCTCTGGTCCTGCGGAAAGTAGGGGGCGAAGGCCTCCAGTGCTCTTTGCTGGTGAGGACACGGGCCTGGCGCAGGGTGGTCTCGTCGATGCCGAGCGCGGCCAGGTCACCGTCAGAGACCTTGGCGAAAAGCCGCTCGTCGTCCACAACATCAAGGAACTCGAGCAGTACCTGGCCGCCAGCAAGCAGAGCGCGATCACCGGCCTCGACCTCGAGCCGAACGATGTCCTTCTCCCCTACCCGACGATCCACTTGACGATCGCGGCCCGCTCTCAGGTGCTGAGCCGTAGCCCCTGAGTGGGCACGTTCTGGGTAATTGAAGATCGACACGTCGCGAGACCGCAGGAGTCTGACTCCACGCCTGCGGTCCACGCGGCATGTCCGCATCCCAACTCCCGGTCTGTTCCGACGCGGACCGCCGCGCTTCCCGGCGGCCGGCAGGCTGACTTTCACACAAGTAGGAGCTCAAACGCCGAGATCCCGGTCAGACGATGACCGTCTGACCGGGATCTCGTGAACAGTTCGCGAGCTAACCCGCGAACGGCCCTGCGGTGGACCTGTGGGGATTTGAACCCCAGACCCCCTCGATGCGAACGAGGTGCGCTACCAGACTGCGCCACAGGCCCTTGCAACGAGTGAAACTCTAGCATCCCCATCGGGGTGCTTGGAAATCCGTTCCTTCGCTGGTCACGAGGGTCACTCGTTGGCGGCGCGGGGCCGGTCCTCGTCCGCGTACTGGTCGAACAGGGGGGTGCGGCCGCGGTCGCGGGAGGAGCGGCGGGGCTGCGGTGCGCGGCGGCTCGGGGCGGGGTCCGCCTCCTCCGCATGCTCGGCAGCGGGCTCCGCCGTCGAGGAGCGTGCGGAGCTCCAGGTCTCCGGGTCGCTCATGTCCACGCCACTCGTCGCCCGCGGGGCGACGGGCGCGGTGACATACGTCGGCAGGGGCACCGGGACCGGGTCCCAGCTGTCGCCCGTCGCCGGGCCGCGGTCACGCTGCTGGTCCACCCACTCAGCGTGGTCGGTCTGCTCGACCAGCGCCCGGCGGCCCGCCTCCTGCGGCGAGAGCCTGGCGGCGTCGGGCTCCGGGCGGGCTTCGAGGTCCTCGCCCGGCGGGGCGGAGGACGCCGCAGCGGCCTGGTGCCGGCGGGGCCGGTTCTCCCGCAGCCGCTGCGCGGCGATCTCCGCACGGCGCCGGTCCATGACCACCACGAAGCGCCGCCGCTCCTGCGCGCGCAGATGCACGATGTAGGCGCTGAGGAGGACGGCGGGAACACCGGGCGCCCACAGGAAGCCGAGTCCGCCGACAGCCGCCACCACCGCGCCCACCGTGAAGGCCAGGAACAGCATCACGGTGGTGCGTCTGCGACGGGCCAGCACCTTGCTCCGCCGCGCGCGCTCGGCGGCCGGGCCGCTCTGGCGCGGACGGCGGGCACGGGGTGCGGGGACCGGGATCCGGGCTTCGGTGCGGGGCGCGGCGAAGGCCCGGACGTCCACGGAACTCATCGGGTCCGTGGCGACATCCGGGGCCGCGTCGGGTTCGTTGCGCCCTTCGCCCGGCCGCCTTGCCTCATCGGCGTCGCCGTGTGACGACTCCGCCGATTCGGCGGTGCGTTCCCGCAGCTCCCTGGCGTACCGGCGCTCCATCGCCCCGCGTCCGGACAGCAGCCGGATGGCGGTGGAGAAGCGTTCCGTCGGACGGGCTTCGTTCAGCTCGTCCTGCCTGCGGAGCCACATCGGCACCAAGTAGGCGGCCCAGGCCCCGACGATGACTGCGTAGATGAGGCCGCTGCTGCTCACGCATCACACCGTAGAGGGATTCGCGCAAGGGCATCCGCCAATTGGCCCGGTGTGTCGCACGATCCGGCTGATATCACTGACTTTTTTTGCGATTGTTCAGATCAACGCATGGTCGACACCGATCAATTTCGAACGTTTATTTTATTTCTCGCGGTGTTCCCGGTCGCGCCCGGTGCCAGCGGCGGAGCAGTCCGTCGGGCACCTCCTCGGCCGTCAGCGCGAAGACCAGATGGTCCCGCCACGCTCCGTCGATGTGCAAATATCGGGGGCGCAGACCCTCTTCCCGGAAACCGAGTTTCTCCACGACGCGGCGGCTCGGCACGTTCTCCGGCCGAATGCAGACTTCCATACGGTGCAGCCCGACCGAGCGGAAACAGTGATCCACGGCGAGCGCCACGGCGGTCGGCATCACCCCGCGGCCGGCCACCTCACGGTCGACCCAGTACCCGACGTGGCCCGAGCACATCGACCCCCAGGTGATGCCGGCGACCGTCAACTGGCCGACCAGCCTGCCCCGGTACTCGATGACGAACGGCAGCATCCGGCCCGCGTTGGCCTCCGCCCGCAGATGCCGGACCATCTGCCGGTACGTGGGCCGTTGCGTGAGCGGTGCGCCGGGCCCGGGCGGCGGGATCGTCGCCTCCCAGGGCCGCAGCCAGTCACGGTTGCGCCGGTTGACCTCGCGCCAGTTCCGCTGGTCGCGCAGCTTTATCGGGCGGAGAGCGATGTCGCCGTCCGTCAGGATGACCGGCCAGGGCGCGTTCAGGTCGGGCTCCCCGAATGCGGATGGTCCCCGCCGCGGAGCTGGTCGACGGCGTGCGGCAGCAGCGGCTTCAGCACCGCGAGCCCGTCCCGCACCCCGCCGGTCGAGCCGGGCAGATTGACGATCAGGGTGCGGCCGGCGACACCGGCGAGACCACGGGAGAGGGCAGCCGTCGGCACCTTCTCGCGCCCGTACGCGCGGATCGCCTCCGGGATGCCGGGGACCTCGTGATCGATGACGGGCCGGGTGACGTCGGGGGTGCGGTCGGTGGGCGAGATGCCGGTGCCGCCGGTGGTGAGGATGACGTCGTAGCCGGCGGCCACGCCCTCGCGCAGGGCCCGCTCGACCGGTTCGCCGTCCGGGACCACACGCGGGCCGTCGACCCGGAAGCCGAGCGCGGTCAGTCCCTCGACGAGCACCGGGCCGCCCCTGTCCTCGTAGACCCCGGCGGAGGCGCGGTTGGACGCGGTGATCACCAGGGCCCGGCGGACGGCGTCCGGGCCGGGGCCGTGACTGTGGCTGTACACCTCTCCGGCGCGTGCCGCCCGGATCACTGCCGGCTCCAGTCGCCGGACTTGCCGCCGGTCTTCTCCTCCACCCGGACGTCCGTGATCACGGCCGCCTTGTCCACGGCCTTGACCATGTCGACGACCGCGAGCGCGGCGACCGAGACCGCGGTCAGCGCCTCCATCTCGACGCCCGTGCGGTCGGTGGTCCTGACGGTCGCGAGGATCTCGACGGCATCGTCGGCGACGGCCAGGTCGAGCGTGACGCCGGAGAGGGCGAGCGGGTGGCAGAGCGGAATCAGCTCGGGGGTGCGTTTGGCGCCCATGATCCCGGCGATACGGGCCGTCGCCAGCGCGTCCCCCTTGGGGACGCCCTCACCCCGGAGCAGTTCCACGACGCGTGGGGATACCAGGACCCGGCCGCTGGCCCGGGCGGTTCGTGCGGTGACGTCCTTGTCGGAGACGTCGACCATACGGGCCGCCCCCGCCTCGTCGATGTGCGTCAGCCTGCCTTGGGTACTCATGTCGGTGCGCTGCTCCCGTCCGGGCCCTCGGGGCCTGTGTGGGCAGACACGGTACCGCCACGGTAAGCAGGTCAGCCGAGGAGGACCACTTCGACGTCCGCGCCGGGCTGGACCGAGGTGTCCTGCTCCGGGACCACGATCAGGCAGTCGGCGTGCGCGAGGGCGGCGATCAGATGGGAACCGGAACCCCCCACGGGAGTGACGGTGCCCGAGCCGGAGTCGTACGCACCCCGCAGGAACTGGCGCCGGCCGGACGGTGAGCTGAGTGCCTTGTCGGCCTTCAGGGTCGCGCGGGTCGTCGGCCGCCGGACGTCCTCCAGGCCCATCAGACGACGGATCGCCGGGCGGACGAACAGCTCGAAGGAGACGTACGAGGAGACCGGGTTGCCCGGCAGGGCGAGCAGCGGGGTGTGTTCGGGGCCGATCGTGCCGAAGCCCTGCGGCTTGCCGGGCTGCATGGCCAGCTTGCGGAAGTCGATCCCGCTGCCCGGGACGTCCTCGTCGCCCACCGAGGACAGGGCTTCCTTGACGACGTCGTACGCGCCGACGCTGACGCCACCCGTGGTGACCAGCAGGTCCGCACGGATCAGCTGGTCCTCGATGGTGGCGCGCAGGGTCTCGGCGTCGTCCGTGACCGCGCCCACCCGGTAGGAGATGGCGCCCGCGTCCCGAGCGGCCGCGGCGAGCGCGAAGCTGTTGGAGTCGTAGATCTGGCCCTCGCCCAAGGCCTCGCCCGGCTGGACCAGTTCGCTGCCGGTGGAGAGGACGACGACGCGCGCACGCGGTCGGACCCGCACGGTGCCGCGGCCGATCGCCGCGAGCAGGCCGATCTGCGGCGGGCCCAGCACCGTGCCCGCCGCGAGGGCGAGGTCACCGGCCTGGACGTCGCTGCCGCGGGGGCGGACATGGGCGCCGGCCTCGGCGGACCGGTGGACTCGGACCTGACCGCTCGCGCCCTCGGGGGCCTCGCCCGCCGGGCGCATCGTGGTGGCCGCTCCCCCGCCGGTGCCGCCGTCGGTCCACTCGACCGGGACGACGGCCTCCGCGCCCGGAGGCAGCGGCGCGCCCGTCATGATCCGCGCGGCCTGGCCGGGGCCGACCGTGGGCAGCCCGCCACTGCCGGCCGCCACATCGCCGATCACCGTGAGGACGGCGGGGAACTCCTCGGTGGCGCCCCGCACATCGGCCGTACGGACGGCGTACCCGTCCATGGAGCTGTTGTCGAACGGCGGCAGGGCGACCGGGACCGTGACGTCCTCGACGAGGACACAGCCCTGGGCGTCCGGCAGTTGCAGCTCGATCGGGTCGAGCGGGCGGATCGCTGCGAGGATGTCCTCGAGGTGGTCGTCCACCGACCAGGTCGTGCTGCTCACCGTGTTACATCTCCTCGGTCACAAAACTGCGGAGCCAGGTCCGGAACTCGGGTCCCAGGTCATCACGTTCGCACGCCAGTCTGACAATGGCCCGCAGATAGTCGCCGCGATCGCCGGTGTCGTAGCGACGGCCCTGGAAAACGACGCCGTGCACCGGGCCGCCGATCGTCTCGTCCTCGGCGAGCTTCTCCAGGGCGTCGGTCAGCTGGATCTCGTTGGCGCGACCGGGCGCGGTCTCCCGCAGTATGCCGAAGACGGCCGGGTCCAGGACGTACCGGCCGATGATGGCGAGGTTCGACGGAGCTTCGGACGCCTCGGGCTTCTCGACCAGCTTGGTCACCTTGACCACGTCGTTCTCGTCGGTGGCCTCGACGGCGGCACAGCCGTACATGTGGATCTGGGCGGGGTCGACCTCCATGAGGGCGATGACACTGCCGCCCTCCCGCTCCTGGATCTCGACCATGCGCGCGAGCAGTGGGTCGCGCGGGTCGATGAGGTCGTCGCCGAGGAGGACCGCGAAGGGCTGGTCGCCGACGTGCGGCGCCGCGCACAGGACGGCGTGACCGAGTCCGCGCGGATCGCCCTGGCGCACATAGTGCATGGTGGCCAGGTCGCTGGACTCCTGGACCTTCTTCAGCCGGCTCTCGTCGCCCTTGCGGGTGAGCGCCTGCTCCAGCTCGTAGTTCCGGTCGAAGTGGTCCTCCAGCGGCCGCTTGTTGCGGCCCGTGATCATCAGTACGTCGGAGAGACCGGCGGAGACCGCCTCCTCGACGACGTACTGGATCGCGGGCTTGTCGACGACAGGCAGCATCTCCTTGGGAGTGGCCTTCGTGGCGGGCAGGAACCGCGTGCCGAGACCGGCGGCCGGGATGACAGCCTTGCTGATCCTGGGCTTCGGAGGAGTCATGCGCTGCACAATAACCGGTGAGTATGGGCTGAAGATGAGCCTCCGGTTAACTTCCTTCTCATAAAGACGTATACGAGAGGTTTGTGAAGTCACCATGTGCAGGGACTTGTCCGGAAAGAGTGCGGTTCGCCGTGAACTCCTGGACGCACGCGGCCTGCTGTCCCCCGAGGACGTCCGCGCCGCCGCCGTGGTCCTCGCGCGACAGGCGCTCGCCCTGCCCGAACTGGCGGAGGCGGCCACGGTCGCCGCGTACGTCTCGGTCGGCCGCGAACCCGGCACCCGCGCGCTGCTCGACGCGCTGCGCGTCCGCGGCGTCCGCGTGCTGCTTCCGGTCCTGCTGCCGGACAACGACCTGGACTGGGCCGTGTACGGGGGCGCCGGGCGACTGGTGCGCGCCGCGCGCGGGCTGCTGGAACCGGACGGGCCGCGGCTCGGGCCGGACGCCGTGCTGGAGGCCGATGCGGTGCTCCTTCCCGGTCTCGCCGTGGACGGGCAGGGGATGCGGCTGGGCCGCGGGGGCGGTTCCTACGACCGGGTGCTCGCCCGGCTCGCGGCGGCCGGCGCCGATCCCGCGCTGGTGGTGCTGCTGTACGCGGACGAGGTGGTCGCGCACGTTCCGCGGGAACCGCACGACCACCCCGTCCATGCCGTCGTCACCCCCGATGCCGTCAGGCGTTTCGGGGGATGAGCTTCAGGGTGTCCACCGTCTTCGCGGACACCGCCTGTTCACTGAAGGACCAGTCGAGCAGTTCGCCGTCGGCCCACTTGTCCGTCTGATCGGTGTAGTGCGCGCTGTAGGCGTGCCCGGAGGCGCCGGTCAGATTGATCCAGCCCGACTTGTCCCAGTCCCCGACGGTGACGACCATCCGCATCGACGGCACCCAGACCACGTCGTAACCGCCCGCCGCGTTCCAGCCGGTGGCGTTGACTGAGGCCTCGCCGCCGCCCAGGTTCCACGGGCCGCGGTTGAGCACGAACTGGAGGAAGCCCGGACCCTCGGTGCCGAGCGTCTGGTTCTTGAGCGTCAGCTGGTGCAGACGGCCCCAGCTCCAGCGGGAGGCGTCCTTGCCGAGCTCGGCCGTCAGCTCCCAGCGGGCGTCGCTCATCGCCCGGGCGAGCAGCTCGTCACGGGTGTCGGTCGGCTTCTGCGTGCGGGTGCCCGGGGAATGCCACCACGGGTTCTTCTCGTCGGTGAGTATCCGGCGCACCACCTCGAACCAGCGGTCGCCGCCGTCCGGCTGCGCGGTGTCCGTATCGCGCTGGCCGCACTCGCGCACCCGCTCGGTGAGCTCGTCCTCGGGCGCCGTGCTGTCGGCGGGCAGGACGTTCAGGCACTCGCCCTCGACGCGCAGCTCCTTGGGCAGCTTGTTGCCGAAGGCGAGCTTGAGGACGTTGCGCCAGACCGCGTTGAAGTAGGCGGCGGCGCCGGAGTCGGGCTCCTGCGTGTAGCGCCAACCCTCCAGCAGCTTCTGCGCCTCACGGACGTAGGGGTCGGAGACGTCGATCTTCAGCAGATACGGCGTCAGCAGCTCGGCGATCTCGCTGCTGTTGTCCATCTGCATGGTGCGCATGTCTTCGGTGGAGATCTTGCCGCCGCCCTGGATCTTCGTCTCGATGAGGTCGTTGATCCGCTGGCTGCGGGCGCCGTAGCCGTAGTCCTCGGTCAGCAGGTAGGGGTACTTCTCGGCGTCGATGACCGCCTGGTTCGCGGTGACGATGTAGCCGCGCTGCGGGTTCTCCTCGAACGGCAGCTCGTCGAAGGGGATGTAGCCCTTCCACTTGTACGCCGGGTCCCAGCCGGGAGCGGGCACCGAGCCGTCGCCCTTGGCGCGGACCGGGATCTTGCCGGGCGCCTGGTAGCCGATGTTGCCGGCGGAGTCCGCGTAGACGAGGTTCTGCGAGGGGACCTCGAAGTTCTTGACCGCCGCACGGAAGGACTTGAAGTCCTTGGCGCGGTTCAGCTCGAACACCGCGTCCATCGACTTGCCCGGCTGGAGCGCGGTCCACTGGAGCGCCACGCCGTAACCGGTGGCACGGTCGGGCGCGGAGTTGGAGACCGGCGCCTGCTGGCCGACCTTCTCCAGTTCGGTGCTGCGGTCGGAGACCAGCGGGCCGTGACCGGTGGAGCGGACGGTGATCGTCTTGCTCTTGCCCCCGGCGACCTTGATGACCTCCTTGCGGGTGGTCAGCTCCTTCTCCTGGTTGCCCACCAGATAACTGTCGCCGCTGATCTTCTCGAGGTAGAGGTCGGTGACGTCCGCGCCGAGGTTGGTGAAGCCCCAGGCGATGTTCTGGTTGTGACCGATGACCACGCCCGGCATACCGGAGAAGGTGTAGCCAGCGGTGTCGTACTGGCAGGACGCCGAGATCTTCCGGCAGTGCAGGCCCATCTGGTACCAGAGCGAGGGCAGCTGGGGCGCCAGGTGCGGATCATTGGCCAGCATGGGCCTGCCGGTCGTCGTGTACTTGGAGGAGACGACCCAGGAGTTGGAGCCGATGCCGTTGCCGTTCGGCCCGAGCAGCTCCGGGATGGTCTCGAGGGTCTTGGAGAGCGCCGAGAGCTGGGAGTTCAGGCCCTGCGCGGCCTCGGCCGCGCCGCCACCGCCGCCGTTGTCCAGACCGCTGCCGGTGCCCTCACCGGTGCCGCTTTCGCCCGAACCGTCCCCGCTGCCGTCGCCCGTGCCGCCGTCGCCATCGCCTCCGGAAGACCCGTCCGACTCGCCGGAGGGCTCGGCCTCGGGGTCGAACGTGCCCGTGACCGGGTCGATGCCGCCCTTGTCCACGATCGGCTTGTTCCGGTCGTACGGATAGGCCGGATACAGATCCTTGATCTGCTTCTCGTCGAGCCGGCTGGTCAGCAGCGAGCGGTCGATCTCCTCCTGCATGTTGCCGCGCAGGTCCCACGCCATCGCCTTGAGCCAGGCCACCGAGTCGACCGGCGTCCAGGGCTCGGGCTTGTAGTTGTTGGTGAAGGAGAGGGCGGCGTACTCGACGGAGAGGTCCTTGCCGTCCTTGCCCTTCAGATAGGCGTTGACGCCGTCGGCGTAAGCCTGGAGGAACTTCTTCGTCTGCGGCGACAGAATCTTGTCGTACTCCTGCTGCGCGACCTCGCGCCAGCCGAGCGTGCGCAGGAAGGCGTCCGTGTCGACTTGCCCGGAGCCGAACATCTCCGAGAGCCGGCCGGCCGTCATGTGGCGGCGGACGTCCATCTCCCAGAACCGGTCCTGCGCCTGGACGAAGCCCTGGGCGCGGAAAAGGTCCTCGTCGGTGTCCGCATAGATCTGTGGGATGCCGAAGTCGTCGCGTTTGACGTCGACCTGGCCGCTGAGGCCGTCGAGTTCTATCGACCCGGTCGTCTGCGGGAACGAGGCGCGCACCGTACTGATGCTCCAGTACGTGCCGAACCCGATACCCGCCAAAAGCGCCAGCACCAGGACGATCACGAGCAGGCGGGCGCGTCGCCCCTTCTTCTTCTTGGGGGAAGAGGCGGTTGTGTTGGCGGGCATCGCTGTCCTTCGAGGCGCAGGCTGATCCTGGGAGTGCTGGAGCAACCATAGGCGCAGCGTCGAGGCGGTCCGGACGCGGTATCCGTAAGCAGGCCAACGGACCGATCCCTCGAACAGGTGATCCAGCGCGTCAAGAAAACGTTAAAGATTAGGTAAGGTAACGAAGTGTCGCCTGCTGGAGGAGCGCTCCGGCACGTAGGCGCGAGGGGAAGGATCGGCCACTGACTGTCCACCAGCTCAACGAACTCCTGCTCATCTGCTCGCTCATCCTGCTCTTCGCCGTGGCTGCGGTCCGCATCTCCTCGCGCAGCGGGCTTCCCAGCCTGTTGCTGTATCTCGGCATCGGCGTCGCCATCGGCCAGGACGGCATCTTCGATGTCACCTTCAACGACGCCGAACTGACGCAGGTGATCGGCTATGCCGCGCTCGTGGTGATCCTGGCCGAGGGCGGTCTGGGCACCAAATGGCAGGAGGTCAAACCCGCGTTGCCCGCGGCGGTCGCACTGTCGACCGTCGGCGTCGCGGTGAGCGTGGGCGTCACCGCCGCAGGAGCGCACTATCTCGTCGGCCTGGAATGGCGGCAGGCGCTCATCATCGGCGCGGTGGTCTCCTCGACGGACGCGGCGGCCGTCTTCTCCGTCCTGCGCAAGGTCCCGCTTCCCTCCCGGGTGACGGGTGTCCTGGAAGCCGAATCCGGCTTCAACGACGCCCCTGTGGTGATCCTGGTGGTCGCGTTCTCGGCGGCCGGCCCGGTCGACGAGTGGTACGTCCTCGTCGGCAAGATCGCGCTGGAACTGGCGATCGGCGCGGCCATCGGCCTGGCGGCGGGCTGGCTGGGAGCCTTCGGGCTGCGGCGTGTGGCGCTGCCGGCGTCGGGTCTGTACCCGATCGCGGTGATGGCGATCGCGGTGGTGGCGTACGCGGCCGGCGCCATGGCGCACGGCAGTGGATTCCTCGCCGTCTATCTGGCCTCGATGGTCCTCGGGAACGCGAAACTGCCGCACGCGCCGGCCAACCGCGGCTTCGCGGAGGGCCTCGGCTGGATCGCCCAGATCGGCATGTTCGTCCTGCTGGGCCTGCTGGTCACCCCGCACGAACTGATCGACGACTTCTGGCCGGCCGTCGTCGTCGGCCTGGTGCTGACCATGGTGGCGCGGCCGCTCTCGGTCATGATCAGCCTGCTGCCGTTCCGCATCCCCCGCCAGGAACAGGTGCTGCTGTCGTGGGCCGGACTGCGCGGCGCCGTGCCCATCATCATCGCCACCATCCCGATGGTGGCGGCCGTGCAGGGCAGTGACCGGATCTTCAACATCGTCTTCGTACTGGTCGTCGTCTACACCCTGATCCAGGGACCGACGCTGCCGTGGCTCGCGAAGTGGCTGAAACTCGGCTCCACGGACGCCGCCGATCTGGGCGTCGAGTCGGCGCCTCTGGAGCGGCTGCGCGGACATCTGCTCTCCGTGTCGATCCCGGACGAGTCGAAGATGCACGGCGTGGAGGTCGCGGAGCTGCGGCTGCCCGCGGGCTCCGCGGTCACCCTCGTCGTGCGGGAGGGCACGAGCTTCGTACCGCTGCCCTCGACCGTTTTGCGGCGGCGCGACGAGTTGCTGGTCGTGGCGACGGATCCGGTCCGGGACGCGGCGGAGCGACGCCTGCGGGCGGTCGGCCAGGGCGGCAAGCTCGCGGGGTGGCTGGGGACGGGCGAGCTCAGCTGACGGGCGGGTCGCCGGCGGAGCTCATCGCCGGGGGGGACGGTTCGCGGATCTGCACCGGACATGGCCGGACAGCCCGGTCCGACATCTGTGAATCCGGCGCCTGCGAGTGGGGGATCCGCGATGCCGTGAGCACTGTCGGCGGATCATGACCACCGCCCGAACAGATCCGGCGATCATGAGCATTGGTCACGGTCAGTAGTTGCTTGAGCGGAACGGGAGCCGGAGACAGCACAAAGGCCCGGTTCGTCGACCCGGGCCCGAGGACATCCTGCACGCAGACGGTCCCCGGAAATTTCTGATCAACCCATTACGCGTTTCCCAGAAGTCGCCGGGGACCTGGCCGGTGCCCGACAGGTACTCCGCATGGAAGTCCTGTCGTGGTTGACCGGTCCTATTTGCAATGATTACTCCGGTTCTGCGAGGTGGTCAAGGGATCCGGCGCACTACTCCGCGCCGGCCTGCTGCGGGGGAAGTTCGAAGCGCAGCAGTGCCCCGACCTGGTGCGCGCGAAGTTCCGTCTCCGGCTCGATGTGCCGGACCTCGCCGCCGTCGTCGATGACGGTCTCGGTCAGTTCGTCGATGATGTCGGGGACCTCGCGCAGCGGCTCCCCGCAGAGCGGGCAGGTCTTTCCCGAGTTCGCAAGCAGCCCGTCCCTGTCACAGACGACGCCGGGGGCGACCGCATCCTCGTCCACCGCCAGCGTCCGGATCGCGGCCAGCGACGCGCCCCACAGCGTCTCGTCGAGCCCGACGGCGCAGGGCCGCCGGGCCGCCGTGGCTTCGAGGATCTCGCCGACGAGCTGTCGCTGCTCCTGGTGTGCGTGGCCGGAGACGAGCTCCTGCACCTTCTGCTTGATGTCCGCGGGCGTGGCGGTCTCGCGGTCGACGGTGAAGCTGCCGATGAGCCGGTCCCGCAGGTCGCGCGGGAGAAATTCGATGAAGACCGGTACCTCGTAAGAGTGGCCGCCGACGACGAGCAGGTCGAAGCTCCCGGTCCCGAACAGCTGCTTCAACTCGCCGATGAGCCGCCGGTAGTGCCGTTTGCTGAGCTCGTCGGCCTTGTTGCGGACCCGGTCCTCGGCGAGCCCCGCGGCGTAGTCGGGCTTGCGCAGCGTACGGTCGCGGATCGTCTCCAGCTCCCGGGCCTGGTCGATGTAATGCTCCCAGACCTGGCCGGTGCCCTTGTCCACGATGACCGCGCAGGTGCGGTAGTACTCATCGAGCACGCCCAGCATCGGACGGACGTACGGACCGGCGTCCACCACGATGCGTTCGCGGGTACTTCGCGGCAGCCACACCTGCTCGTAGACACCGTTGCCGCTGCACGAGAAGACGGCGACAGCGCCCGGCCTGTGGGGCTCCTCCTCGAGCGATTTCTCGATCTTCGCGATGTCGTCGCGGAGCGAGAGCCGCGCGGCGTGCTCAAGTGAGCGATCCTCCGCGAGGGGTCGGATGCGGTCCAGCAGACTCGCCACCCGGGTCAAGAACGCGCGGCGGCCCGTCCTGTCCGGTTCCGCGGGGACGTAGAGCGAGACCAACGGAAGTCCGTTCCCGTCCAGCCGGAGAATTCGATCGACCTGGTCTTGCGTGATCATCACCGCTCCTCGCGCTCCGTGAGCTCGCTCCCCCGTTCCAGGTAACGCGGTGGGCGCGGGAGCAGCAACCGCAGCGTGACTCAGTACGGGCACCCCTGGGCTGCCCCGGGCCGGGCGGGTCAGGCACCGATGCCTTGGGAACGCGAACTCACGGGGCCGAGTCGCGCGCCGCCGGACCAGGATGGCCGGCGCCATGGCGAAGATCAGCCCGGCCAGGATGACGAGCTCGACTCCCTGGGGATTCCACGTGAACGACCGCTCGGCCTCGGCGGCGGGCGGAGCGCGGGGGCTCCGCTGAACGGCGGGGCCGGAGCTGGGGACGGGGGCCCGGCCGTCCCTTTCGGCCGGCCGTCGGCGCCGCTTTTCGTACGCCCGATTAATCCCAGGTGTACATCCGAGAGTGTGGCGCATTTCCCAGGCGCAACGCCCCGCATCACCTGTACCATGAAGGCACACTTGATCGACCAACTCTGCCTGACGCAGAGCTGGCGCGACCGTATGGCGGCCGGGCGTGCCCCTTCCATGGGCCCCGGCATCTACCGCAGTTCCGCGCAAGAGGACAGCTCTCGGCGGCTCCCGTACATCCAGGGGAGCGCTACCAGGCGGCAGAAAGGCACGGACCGTGGCATCCACGGTCACCACCGGCAAGCGCCCGGGCTACGGGCAGCTGCTGCGCACTCCCGGCGTCTGGACCTTCCTGCTCCCCGGCTTCGCCGCGCGACAGCCCTTCGCGATGCTGACCATCGGCATCGTCCTGCTGGTCCAGCACACGACCGGTTCGTACGGCAGCGCCGGAGCCGTCGCAGCCGTCACCGGTGTCTCCATGGCACTGTTCGCACCGCAGAGCGGCAAGCTCGCCGACCGTTTCGGCCAGCGTGCCGTCCTGCTGCCGGGCGTCCTGGTGCACGCCGCGTCCGTCGCGGCCCTCACCTCTCTCGCGCTGGCGGACGCTCCCTTGTGGGCGCTGTTCGCCGCCGCCGTTCCGGCCGGCGCCTCGGTGCCGCAGGTCGGCCCCATGGTGCGTGCCCGCTGGGCCGCCAAGCTCGAACGTTCGCCGCTGATGCCGGCCGCCGCGGCCTTCGAGTCCGTCACCGACGAGTTCACCTTCGTCGTCGGACCGGTCCTGGCGACCGCGCTCTGCACCGGCGTCCACCCGGCGGCCGGCCTGATCGCGGAGGCCGCACTGACCCTGGCCGGCGGCCTGCTGTTCGCGGCCCAGAGCCGTACGCAACCGGCCGTCCGTCCCCTCACCGCGGACTCCGCACCGCGCGTCTCCGCACTGTCCGTGCCGGGCGTACGGGTCCTCGCGGTGGCCTTCCTCGGCATCGGGTCGGTCTTCGGCGGCATGCAGGTCTCGCTGACCGCCTTCTCCGAGGAGATCGGCAACCCCGGCGCGAACGGACTGCTGTACGGCGTCTTCGCGGCCGGCAACATGCTGGCCGGCATCGCCTGCGGCGCGATCGCCTGGAAGAGCAGCCCGCGCCGCCGCATGATCATCGGCTACACCGGGCTCACCCTGGCGGCCTCCCTCCTCTGGTCGGTCCACTCGGTGGCCCTGCTCGGCGGACTCGGGCTGATCGTCGGCCTCTGCATCGCTCCCGCCCTGATCAGCGGCTACACGCTGGTGGAACCGCTGGTGCCGGCCACGGCCCGCACCGAGGCCTTCACCTGGCTCACCGGCGCGGTGGCACTCGGTCAGGCGGCGGCCGTCACGGTGGCCGGACGACTGGCCGACGCGCATGGCGCGAGCGCCGGATTCGTGGTCCCGCTGGCGGGCACCGCACTCGCCCTCGTCACCCTGCTGGCCCTGCGTTCTCGGCTCTCGCCGAAGAAGCCGGGACGCATCATGGCGCGTGGCGTCGGTCACCGAGTGCCGATGGCGGTGGACTGATCCAGCGGAATACGTCACTATGGACCGTCGTTAGCACTCATTGAGTGAGAGTGCCAGGAGGAAGACCAGTGCCGACCTACCAGTACCAGTGCACCGAATGCGGCGAGGGCCTCGAGGCGGTGCAGAAGTTCACCGATGACGCCCTGACCGTGTGCCCCAACTGCGAGGGACGCCTCAAGAAGGTGTTCTCAGCCGTCGGCATTGTCTTCAAGGGTTCGGGCTTCTACCGCAACGACAGCCGCGGCTCGTCGTCCAGCAGCTCGCCGTCGTCGACCTCGTCCTCGTCGACGGGCACGAAGACCTCGGAGTCGAAGACGTCCGACTCGAAGACGGCGTCTTCGTCGTCGTCCTCGTCGTCCTCGTCGGGCTCTTCCAGCAGCTCGAGCTCGTCGTCGAGCTCCGGCAGCTCGGCCGCCTGACCCACAGATTTCGTGCCGAGGACCCCGCCGTTCCGAACGGCGGGGTCCTCGGCGTACCCGTGCTTGCCCGAGGCGCGTCTTCGGCGACCATGGGCTTTGACCCACGGCCCTGCCCTCGGGCCTCCGCCGCGTCGATAGTGTGATCGGTATGGCGAACGCGAACGCAGAGATCGGCGTGATCGGCGGCTCCGGCTTCTACTCCTTCCTGGAGGACGTGACCGAGGTCGAGGTCGACACCCCGTACGGCAGTCCGAGCGACTCCCTCTTCCTCGGTGAGGTGGCCGGCCGCAAGGTCGCCTTCCTTCCCCGGCACGGACGCGGGCACCATCTCCCGCCGCACCGCATCAACTACCGCGCCAATCTGTGGGCCCTGCGCTCGGTCGGAGCACGGCAGGTGCTCGGCCCGTGCGCGGTGGGCGGGCTGCGCCCGGACTACGGGCCCGGCACGCTGCTCGTCCCGGACCAGCTCGTGGACCGGACGAAGGCACGCGAGCAGACGTACTTCGACGGACTCCCGCTGCCCGACGGAAGCATCCCCAACGTCGTGCACACGACCTTTGCCGACCCCTACTGCCCCGCGGGACGCGCGGTCGCTCTCAAGGCGGCGCGCGGCCGCGAGTGGGAGCCGGTGGACGGCGGAACACTGGTGGTCATCGAGGGACCGCGCTTCTCCACGCGTGCGGAGTCGAAGTGGTTCGCATCGGCGGGCTGGTCGGTGGTGGGCATGACGGGACACCCGGAGGCCGTGCTCGCCCGGGAAATGGGCCTCTGCTACACGTCGTTGGCGCTGGTCACGGACCTGGACGCGGGCGCCGAGACCGGCGAGGGCGTCTCCCACACCGAGGTGCTGCGGGTCTTCGGCGAGAACGTCGGGCGGCTGCGCGAGGTGCTCTTCGACGCGGTGGGCGCGCTACCGGCGAACGAGGACCGGGACTGCCTGTGCGCGCACGCGCACGACGGCTGGGACCTGGGGATCGAACTGTCCTGAGGGCGGCGGGGATTGGCCTGCCAGGGGTGATGCGTCGTGGTTGATGCGCGGTGGCCGGGGCTAGCCGGGGGCGGGCGTCCGCCGGGGCGGGGGCTCGCTGGGTAGGGCTGGCTGGGGGTGGGCGTCCGCCGGGGTGGGGCTCGCTGGGGCGGGTCTCTCTTGCGCGGGTCACTGAGGCGGGTCGTCGGGGCCGGTCGCTGGGGACGGTCGTTGGGGACGGTCGTTGGGGGCGGGTCGCCCGCCGGGTGAGGGAGTTGTCCACATGCGGTGGGCCGTCCACAGGCTCCGGCGGGAGGCGCGTGAGGGGTGGATCGTGAGGACCGTTCGGTCCTTCGACTCCTCTCTTTCTCACGACAGGTGGTACGTGCCATGTCGCTCCTGCCTCCCTCTTCCGCGCCCGCTCCGATGAGCGTTCCGCCCTTCGCTCCGCTGCGTGTGCGCGGCGGAGCACATCGCCTGCGGCGGGCGATGTGTCGCCGACGAAGGGCGCTTGCGGCGGGTCTCGCCCTGACGGCGGCGGCCCTTGCCGCATCGGGCGCCCGGGGAGCGGACGCACCCAGCGGCGGAGCCCATGCGGCGACTCCCCCGCGAGCTCCGAAGCCCGCCGCCGAGATGGTGTCCGCCCCCGTCCGGATCGCGGATGCGGCGACCGTGCGGCTTCTGCGGCCGGGCGACAGGGTGGATGTGATCGCTGCGCCCAACTCCCCCGTGGGGCAGGGGACACCGAATGCCCGGGTCGTCGCCACCGGTGCCCGAGTGGCCGAAGTGCCCGGCCCGGTGGACACCACGACCGACAGCGGTGCCCTCGTCGTACTGTCCGTCCCACGGACCACCGCCGCCGAACTCGCCGGCGCGGGCACGACCTCCCGGCTGGCGGTGACGGTGTGCTGACCGCGACCAGACCGACGCGAGCCCCGTGGCGGATCATCAGTCGCACTGGCGTGCCGTCAGGCCACCTCCCCTCCCCCGGCGATTGGACAGTACGACCGGGCGCTGCCGTAGGTTGCGGAGGGTTTGTTTCGGAGACCCGCACATGCGAAGAAGGGTTCATTGGTGAGCGAGAAGAAGGTCAGCGTCCTGGAGGGCTTCAAGGCCTTCCTGATGCGCGGCAATGTCATCGATCTGGCTGTCGCGGTCGTCATCGGTGCGGCATTCACCCAGATCGTGAACGCCGTGGTGAAGGGCGTCATCAACCCGCTGGTCGGCGCGTTCGGCACCAAGAACCTCGACTCCTACAGCTCCTGCCTCAAGGGAACCTGCCGGCAGGTGAACGGCGAGATCGACGGCATCAAGATCATGTGGGGTTCCGTCCTCGGCGCGACGCTCACCTTCCTGATCACGGCAGCCGTCGTCTACTTCCTGATGGTGCTGCCGATGGCCAGGTACCTGGCCAGGAAGGCGGAGCGGGACGCGGCGAAGGAAGGCGCGAAGGAGATCGTCGAGCTGAGCGAGCTGGAGGTGCTCAAGGAGATCCGCGACGCCGTCGTGGCCCAGTCGCAGCGCGGTTCGGGGCACGACCGCCCTTAGGCCCGTTCCACATCGCGGAGCAGCCGACCGACCCACGCCGGTTCGGACGGAGTGGGCTCGGAAGGGGCAGGACTCAGATGTGGTGGGGCGGCTTCTCATCGAGGAAGCGCGCCAGATCATCGCCGCTCCCACCGCGCCCGGCAGGCCGCTCGCCCCACCCGCGGTCCGTATCGTCCGCGGACTGCTGGTCCAACGGATCGTCGAAGTCGATCCTCGGCTTCGGGGGATTCTGCCGGGGCTGCTTCGCGTCTCGCGGTCCGTGGGCGGGGGCGGCACTCATGCCTCCAGGGTACGGCGACGGCCCGGCCCCTCCTCGCGGCAGAGGGGGGACCCACGACCACGGCTCACGCCGGGTCCGCGACCACGGCCCAGAACCGGTCTGGGGTCGCGACCCTCACCTGATCCGTGGTTGCGTTCCACACCCGGTCCGTTGTCGCGACCCCAGACCGGTCCGTGGTCGCGACCCGAACAGTACGAACCGGTCGGGCCCAGCTCGTCATCCCGGACCCGGCGCTGCGCTCCGCAGCGGCGCTCGCAGCACACGGACCGGCTGCGGTCCGTCCGCACCCGGCTCCGCACCCCTGGCCGCGCCCGGGTCCGCCCCTCGCGTGCCACCCCGCGCACCGGCGCCGCACCCTGAAGGCGCAGGTCCGGACGGCCGCCCCGGGTCCGGGTGCCGCGCCTCTGGGTGCCGGGGCGCGCCCGCTCTGCTGTGCTGGGTACATGACGTCCTCAGCCACCGGACCCGGCTTCGCGCCACTGCGGCGTATGACCCCCCGCAGTCGCGACGAGGAGCACCGCCAGGCCACACCGCTCGAGCTCTTCTTCGATCTGTGTTTCGTCGTCGCGGTCGCCCAGGCGGGCCTTCAGCTCGTCCACGCCCTCGCCGAGGGCCACCCCGGCACCGGCGTCATCGGCTATGCCTACGTCTTCTTCGGCGTGTGGTGGGCATGGATGAACTTCACCTGGTTCGCCTCGGCGTACGACTGCGACGACGTGCCTTACCGGATCGCCACGTTCTTCCAGATCGCCGGGGTCCTCGTCTACGCGGCCGGGGTGCCCCGCGCCTTCAACGACAACGACTGGACCGTCGCCGTCGTCGGCTACCTGATCATGCGGGCGGCTCTGACGACGCAGTGGCTGCGGGCAGCCGCGGCCGAAAGCGGCCCGGCCAGGAGGACGACGCTGATGTACGCGGTCAGCCTGGTGGTGTGCCAGGCGGGCTGGGTGGTTCTGCTGTTCGTGCCCGACGACTGGAGGCGCTGGCTGTTCCTGGTCGTCGTCGTGGCCGAGCTGCTCATCCCGATGATCGCCGAACGCAACCATCAGACGCCGTGGCACGCGCACCACATCACGGAGCGGTACGGCCTGTTCACCCTGATCGTGCTGGGCGAGACGATGGCGGCCAGCACCGTCGCCGTGCAGTCCGCGCTGGACGAGAACGAGGCCCTCGGGAAACTGCTGCCCATCGCGTGCGGCGGGCTGCTGATCGTCTTCTCCGCCTGGTGGATCTACTTCGCCGTGCCGGCCCACGAACGTCTGGTCTCCAACCGGCAGGCCATCCCCTGGGGTTACGGGCACCTCCTGATCTTCGGGTCGGCCGCCGCGATCGGTGCCGGCATCGAGGTGACGGTCGAGCACGCGATCGGCAAGGCGCACATCACCTCCTTCGCGGCGGCGGCGGCCGTCACCGTTCCGGCGGCGGTGTTCCTCTTCATGGTCTGGCTGCTGCACGCGCGCTACTTCAAGCGCGGCAAGGCCCAGCAGCTGGACCTGCCGGTGGGCGCGGTCCTGATCCTCGCCTGTACGTTCGCGGGGGATCGCGCCGTCCTGCTGGCGGGGCTGGCCGCGGCGGCCACAGTGGTAGTGGGCGTGGTCCTGAGCACGAAGCACCCGGACGCCTATCCCCGTGATACGCAAGGGACATGACCCAGTCAGCGGACAGGACCCGCCACGACGCACTGACGGATGTGGCCGGGCTGCGTGTCGGCCACGCGCGCGTGGCGGGCGACCGCGCGCTCAGCGGCACCACCGTCGTTCTCGCTCCCGAGGGCGGGGCGATCGCGGCCGTGGATGTACGGGGCGGCGGCCCCGGCACCCGGGAGACGGACGCGCTCGACCCTCGCAATCTGGTTCAGCGGATCGAGGCCGTCGTCCTGACCGGCGGCAGCGCCTTCGGGCTGGACTCGGCGGCCGGTGTGATGGCGTGGCTGGAGGAGCGGGGGCGGGGCGTTCCGGTCGGCGCACCCGGCCAGGTCGTTCCGGTGGTGCCGGCCGCCTGCGTCTTCGACCTGGGCCGCGGAGGCGACTGGAAGGCGCGGCCCGATGCGTCGACGGGGCGGGCGGCCGTCGAGGCCGCCGCCCGCACCGAGACCGGCGAACCGGTCGCGACGGGCGGCGTCGGGGCGGGCACCGGCGCCGTGATCGGCGGCCTCAAGGGCGGCGTCGGCACGGCGAGCACCGTGCTCGACTCGGGCATCACCGTCGCGGCCCTCGTGGTCGCGAACGCGGTGGGCTCGGCGGTCGATCCGCTCACCGGCGTGCTCTACGGGCAGTACATCGACGGCCCGGTGCGGTATCCGGCGGCCGAGGTGCACGCGGCCGCGACCCGGCGGCTGGAGGAGGCGCGGGCGGCGAGCGGCCCACCGCCGCTCAACACCACTCTCGCCGTCGTCGGCACCGACGCCGTCCTGACCCGTGCCCAGGCGCAGAAGCTCGCGGGCACCGCGCACGACGGCATCGCGCGCGCCGTACGGCCGGTGCATCTGCTCAGCGACGGCGACACCGTCTTCACGCTCGCCACCGGTGCGCTGCCACTGGAGACGGCGAATCCCCTCGCGCTCAACGACGTTCTCGCCGCCGGCGCGGACGTCGTGACACGGGCCATCGTGCAGGCGGTCCTCACGGCACAGGGCACCGAGGGACCGGGCGGGGTCTTCCCCTCGTACCGGGAGCTGTACGACATCGGCCGACCTAGGTGAATGACGGCCCGTCGAGTGCGGGGAACTTCACAATGAGCCCCTTCGTTTTCCCGAACGCAGGACACGTTGTCAGACCCAGGGGCTACGTTTAGCAACCACCAAGTGACTTGCGGCGACGGCCTGGAGACCCACCTTGAACGATCCGTACGAGACAACCGAGGCGCACCTCGAGCGACTCCTCGGTCGGGCGCTCAACTCCTTCGATCTGCCCGACGCGACGGTCGGGCGGCTCGACTCGGCGCTGGCTCACGCGAGTTCGCTGCACTCCTCGCACCACAGCGCGGTCCTGGACCGCGTGACGTACCGGCATGCGTATCTGCTCAGCGACGGCAGTTCGCTCGTCCTGTGGGAGCTCGTCCACAGCACCGGGCGAAGCGGCTCCGAGCAGCACGAGCTCTACACCGAGGAGTCGGAGGCGCGGCTCGCCGCGTCTCGGCTGCCCTCGGGCTTCCCCGGGTTCGCCACCGCGGACGGCGATTCCGGTTCCGGGGCGGCCGAGCTCGGCATCGGTGACCTGGGCGCGAACCTCGACGCCGACTTCGAGCTCCTGGCCGCCCTCATGACCGCGCCCCCGGCCGCGCTCCCCCGGATGTACGTCCCGGACAACTCCGCGGATCACGCCCGCCGGGTCCTGCGCCGCGCCGAGAACAGCGACCGGCCGGGCGAGGAGACCGCGGGGCTGCTGCGCGCGGCGTTCGCGCACCACATCACGCAGGTCTTCGGCCGTCAGTACCGGGTGGACGGCAAGGACGCGGGCTTCACGCTGTACGAGCACGCGTTCCTGCTCCTCGACGGCACCGAGACGAGCCTGTGGGAGGTGGAGCACACGGCCACCCCGGACGGCCGCCACATGTGCGAGGTGTACGGATCGGAGCACACCGCGCGCGAAGCCATGGAGCTCCGCGCGCGGGTGCGCTGACCGAGCCTGTTACCCAAGGGCCCGGTGCGGCTGTCAGGCGGCGGCGAGGACCTTGGTCTCTTCTTCGGCCTGCGCGGGCGCCTGTTCCGGCTGTGCCTTGCGGAGTCCCTTGAGCAGGATGACCATCGCGGTGCTGACGAGCGTGCCGGCGAGGATCGCGACGAGGTAGAGGAACGGGTTGCCGATCAGCGGCACCACGAAGATGCCGCCGTGCGGGGCGCGCAGTGTGGAGTCGAAGGCCATCGACAGCCCGCCGCTGACCGCGCCGCCCGCCATCGCCGCCGGGATCACCCGCAGCGGGTCGGCCGCGGCGAACGGGATCGCGCCCTCCGTGATGAATGAAGCGCCCAGCACCCAGGCGGCCTTGCCGTTCTCCCGCTCCGTCCTGGTGAACAGACTCCTGCGTACGACGGTGGCGAGGGCCATCGCCAGCGGCGGCACCATGCCGGCTGCCATCACCGCGGCCATGACCTTCAGCGACCCCTCGTTGGGGTTGGCCAGCCCGCCGACCGCGAAGGCGTAGGCGACCTTGTTCAGCGGACCGCCGAGGTCGAAGCACATCATCAGCCCGAGGATGACGCCCAGGATCACGGCGTTGGCGCCGGAGAGGCCGGACAGCCAGTCCGTGAGCGCCTTCTGGAGCTCGGCGATCGGCTTGCCGACGACCAGGAACATCAGGAAGCCGACGACCGCGGACGAGACGAGCGGGATCACGACGACGGGCATGATGCCGCGCAGTGGAGCGGGGATCGGGATGCGTTGGATCGCCATCACGGTCGCACCCGCGAGGAGGCCGGCGATCAGGCCGCCGAGGAATCCGGCGTTGATGGTGAGGGCGATCGCACCGCCGACGAAGCCGGGAACCAGACCGGGGCGGTCGGCCATGCCGTAGGCGATGTAGCCGGCCAGGACGGGCACCAGGAAGCTGAAGGCGAGCCCGCCGACCTGGAAGAGGAGGGCGGCCCAACTGGTGTGGTCGGTCCACGCGAAGTGTTCGGCGACGGACTTGGCGTCGGAGATCTCGTAGCCGCCGATGGCGAAGCCGAGAGCGATGAGGAGCCCGCCGGCGGCGACGAAGGGCACCATGTAACTGACGCCGCTCATCAGCCACTTGCGCAGCCGGGTGCCGTAGCCGTCGCCGGGTTCTCCGGCGGAGTCGGCGGGCGCGGCCGTGCCCGCCGCGCTGACCTCACCGCGTTCGGCCTTGCCGCGTACCTCGTCGACGAGTGCTGCCGCCCTGCTGATGCCGGCCTTCACGCCGACGTCGACGGTGGGCTTCCCGGCGAAGCGGGCCTTGTCCCGTACGGGCACGTCGTGGGCGAAGATCACACCGTCCGCGGCCCGCACGGTCTCGGCGTCGAGCCGGGTGAATCCGGCGGAGCCCTGCGTCTCGACGTCGATGTGGACGCCGGCCGCCTCGGCCGCCTTCTGGAGGGATTCGGCGGCCATGTAGGTGTGGGCGATGCCGGTGGGGCAGGAGGTGACGGCAACGATCCGGAAGGGCGCGTCGTCGTCCCGGGCCGGTGAGGCCACGGCGGACGCGGTCGCAGCGGTTACGGCCGGGGCCGCAGCCGCAGCCGCTGCCGGTGCGGCTGCTGTCTGCGCGGTCTCAGCGGGTACGGCCGGGGTGGCCGCCGCTGCCGGTGCGCCTGCTGCCTCCGGTTCGGCCCGCGACGCCGGCTCGGCGGCCGGCGCGGCGTCTGCCGACGGGGCATCGCCGCGGATCAGGGAGGCCGCCGCGCTCGCGTCCGCCGTCGTCCGGAGCGCCGAGGTGAACGCCTCGTCCGTCAGCCGGCGGGCCAGCGCGGACAGGATCGTCAGATGCGCGTCGTCCGCGCCCGCCGGGGCCGCTATCAGGAAGATCAGGTCCGCCGGGCCGTCCGGTGCACCGAAGTCGATACCCGCGGCACTGCGGCCGAACGCCAGCGTTGGCTCCGTGACATGCTCGCTGCGGCAGTGCGGGATGCCGATGCCGCCGTCCAGACCGGTCGGCATCTGCGCCTCGCGCGCGGCCACGTCCGCGAGGAACCCCTCGAGGTCACTGACCCGGCCGAGTGCCACCATCCGTACGGCCAGCGAGCGGGCCGCGGCCTCCTTCGTCGTCGCGGCCAGGTCGAGGTCGACCAGGTCCGCGGTGATCATCTCGCTCATCGCGGGCTCCCTTGCTCAGTGAGTACTCGGTCCAGGGGGATGTCCACGGTCACCGTGACGGCGGACGGTTCGAGGTCGGCCGGGGTCGGCATCACGCTGCCCGGCAGCTGCACGGCGGCGGCGCCGTGTGCGACCGCGGCGGCCAGTGCGCCGGGCCCCTCGCCGCCCGCCGCGAGGAATCCGGCGAGAGACGCGTCGCCCGCGCCGACGTTGCTGCGGACGGCGGCCACGGCCGCGCGGCCGAACCAGGTGCCCGCAGCGCAGGACAGCAGTTGGCCGTCGCCGCCCAGGCTGGCCAGTACCGCCCGCGCTCCCAGCTCCCGTAGTTCCTCCGCCGCCTTGACCGCGTCGCCGACGGTGGCGAGGGGGCGGTCGACGGCCTGCGCGAGTTCGTCGGCGTTGGGCTTGACGACGTCGGGGTGCGAGCGCAGCGCCGCGAGCAGGGAGGGACCCGAGGTGTCGAGGGCCACCCGGGCGCCGGCCGCGTGCGCGCGGGCGACCAACTCGGCGTACCACTCGGGCCGGAGGCCCCTCGGCAGGCTGCCGCAGCAAGCGATCCACGACGCCGACGCGGAGTGCGCCGTGGTCATGGACAGAAGTGACTCGGCCTCTGCGGCGGACAGTTCGGGGCCGGGCGCGTTGATCTTGGTGAGGGTGCCGTCCGGTTCGGCGAGCGCGATGTTGGAACGCGTCCCGCCGGTGACCGGAACCGCGGCGACCTCGATGCCCTGCCCGGCGAGCAGTTCGGCGACGAGCGTGCCGGGCGCCCCTCCGAGGGGCATGACGGCGACCGTGCGGTGACCCGCCGCCGCGACGGCCCGCGAGACGTTGACGCCCTTGCCGCCGGGGTCCATCCGCTCGGCGGTGGCGCGCAGCACCTCGCCGCGGTCCAGCACCGGGACCTCGTACGTACGGTCCAGCGACGGGTTCGGGGTGACGGTGAGAATCATGCGCGTACCACTTCCGTGCCCGCGGCCTCGATCGCCGCGGCGTCCTTCGGGGCGAGCCCGCTGTCGGTGATGAGCAGGTCGACGTCGGTGAGGTCGCCGAAGCGGGCGAAGTGCTCCTCGCCGTGCTTGGCCGAGTCCGCGAGCAGCACCACGCGCCGGGCGGCGGAGACCATTGCGCGCTTCACGGAGGCCTCCGCCAGATCCGGGGTGGTGAGGCCCTGGTCCGCGGAGAAGCCGTTGGCGCCGAGGAAGACGACATCGGCGCGGACCTCTCCGTACGCGCGGAGCGCCCAGGCGTCGACCGCCGCGCGCGTACGGTGCCGGACCCTGCCGCCCACCAGGTGGAGGTCGATCCCGGGATGGTCCGCGAGCCGCGCGGCCACCGACAGGGCGTGGGTGACGACGGTGAGGGAGCACTCCAGCGGGAAGACTCCCGCGAGGCGTCCCACGGAGGAGCCGGCGTCGAGGATCACGCTGCCGTCGGCGGGCAGTTCGGCGAGGGCCGCCTGTGCGATGCGGTCCTTCTGGTCGGCGGCCGTCGACTCGCGCTCGGACAGATCGGGCTCGAAGTCGAGCCGCCCGGCAGGAATGGCACCGCCGTGCACACGACGCACGAGCCCCGCCCGGTCGAGGGCCTTGAGGTCGCGCCGGATGGTCTCGGCGGTGACCTGGAACTCCTCGGCGAGGGACAGCACGTCGACACGGCCGCCGTCGCGAGCGAGACGCAGGATCTCCTGCTGGCGCTCCGGTGCGTACATGTGGTTTTACATCCGTTTCATGCCCGACCCTGTGGTTTTAAGAGGAGAGTACGCCTGGATTTCGCCAAAGTAAACAGATACGGGCGGCGGACGGGCACGTTCGGGCTGTGCGGTCCGGTTTGCGCCCGGGACGAGAGCCGGGGTCGGGCCGCGGTCGGGGTCGGGTCGGGGCCCGGCAGGCGCGGGCAGCGCAAGGGCCCGGGCCGGGATTCGTCCCGGGCCGGACCCTTGCGTCTGCGGGTACGCCTGAGGCTGAGGCTCATTGCGTCAGTGCGGGCTCCCGCTCCGGCACCGCCGTCTCGCCGCCCGTTTCCGCGCCCTCCAGAAGCTGCTTCGGCCGCGCGGGCAGTGCGAACATCACCACGAAGATCAGGCCCAGCACCGCGACGGCCCACCACAGCGAGTTCTGGAAGGCTTCCCCGAACGCCCTGCCCACCGCGCTCGGCGCGATCCTGTCGTCGATCGAGCCGAAGAAGACCACCGAGACCAGCCCGAGCCCCAGCGCGTTGCCCATCTGCATCGTCGTGTTGATCAGCCCGGACGCCGAACCGGCGTGCTCGTGCGGCACGTCGGAGAGCACCGCGTCCGTCAGCGGCGCCACGATCAGGCCCATGCCGAGGCCCATCACGACGAGCGGCAGCATCATCTGCCAGGAGTGGATCGCCGTGCCGTACCGCCCGGCCTCCCAGATGTAGAGCAGCATTCCCGCGGCCATCGTGACCGCGCCCGCCTGGAGCACCTTGCGTCCGAAACGCGGGACCAGCTTCTGCACGGAGATACCGGCCGCCGCCGACACCGCGATCGAGAACGGGACACCGGTCAGGCCCGCCCGCAGCGGGCTCCAGCCCAGGCCGATCTGCATGTAGAGCGTCCAGACCAGGAAGAAGACTCCGCAGACGATGCCGAACGTGAGCTGCACGGCGATGCCGGCCGCGAAACTCTTCACCCGGAACAGCGACAGTTCGACCAGCGGTGAACCGTCCCTGCGCGTCTTGTGCTTCTCGTACGCCACGAACGCGCCGAACACCAACAGGCTGCCGGCCATGCACAGATGACCCCACAGCGGCCAGCCCAGCTCACGGCCGCGGGTCAGCGGGTAGATCAGCATCAGCAGGCCGAGCGTCACCAGCACGACGCCGATCAGGTCGAGCCGCAGCGCCCTCGGGGCGCGGGACTCGGTGATGTACTTCCGGCCGAGGATCAGGCCGGCGATGCCGACGGGCAGGTTGATCAGGAAGATCGGCCGCCATTCGAGGCCGAAGAGGTTCCACTGGGTCAGCAGGGCGCCGAGCAGCGGACCGGAGACCGCGCCGAGACCGATGATCGCGCCGAACATCCCGAAGACCTTGCCGCGTTCGTGCGCCGGGAAGGTGGCGTGGACGATCGCCAGGACCTGCGGCACCATCAGGGCCGCGGTCGCGCCCTGAAGGAGGCGCGAGGCCACCAGCATCTCCTCGTTCGCGGCGAAGCCGCAGAGGGCGGAGGCGGCTGTGAAGCCGGTGATGCCGATGAGGAAGAGCCGCTTGCGGCCGTAGATGTCGCCGAGCCGGCCGCCGGTGATCAGACCGGCGGCGAAGGCGAGCGCGTATCCGGCGGTGATCCACTGGATGGCGCCGAACGACGCTCCGAGGTCGCGCTCGATGCTGGGGATCGCGATGTTGACGATCGTGACGTCGACCAGATCCATGAAGGCCGCGGTCATGACGATGGCGAGCGCGATCCAGCGCCTTCGGTCCGAAGCCGTAGCGGGTACGGCGGGCTGTGAACTCATAAGACGAAAGGTAAAAGCGATATAGGTCAGCTCATGTCCTAGATGCGAGGCATCCTGAACGACATGACGGACACTCCGGCACGACTGCTGAATCTGCTCTCCCTCCTTCAGACTCCGCGCGAGTGGCCGGGCAGCGAGCTCGCCGAGCGCCTCGCCGTGAGCCCCCGGACGATCCGGCGGGACATCGACCGGCTCCGGGACCTGGGGTACCCGGTCGAGGCGACGATGGGCGCGGTCGGGGGGTACCGGCTGGTGGCGGGCGCCGCGATGCCGCCGCTGCTCCTCGACGACGAGGAGGCGGTCGCCATCGCGGTGGGGCTGCGGGCCGGTGCGGGCCATGCGATCGAAGGCATCGAGGAGGCGTCCGTACGGGCGCTGGCCAAACTGGAACAGGTGCTGCCGTCGCGGCTGCGGCACCGCGTCACGACGCTCCAGGCCGCGACGATTCCGCTGACGCGGGGTGACGGCGCGACGATCGACCCGCAGACGCTGACGGTGATCGCGGGGGCGGCGAGCGGGCGGGAACGACTGCGGTTCGGCTACCGGGCGGGCGACGGCACGGAGACGAAGCGCTTGGTGGAGCCGTACCGCCTGGTCTCGACGGGGCGGCGGTGGTACCTGGTGGCGTACGACGGGGGGCGGGAGGACTGGCGTACGTTCCGGGTCGACAGGGTCTCGGAGCCGTTCGCGACGGGGGCGAGGTTCGAGCCGAGGGAACTGCCGACGGGCAGCGCGGAGGCACTGCTGGGAGCGACGATGTCGCGGCAGCCGGAGCTGGAGGTGGACGTGAGCTTCGATGCGCCGGCGGAGTTCGTGGTGGCGAGGCTGCCGGAGTCACTGGGCTCGCCGGTACCGACGCCGGGGGGCGGATGCCGGCTGCGGACGCGCTCGGTGGACTCGGTGGAGTGGCTGGCGCTGCGGCTGGCGCTGGTGGACTGCGAGTTCAGGGTGAACGGGCCGGGGGTGCTGGTGGAGTACGTGACGGATCTGGGGAGGCGGTTGGTGAGGGCGTCGGAGGGGTGAGGGGTCTGCGGGCGGGGGGCTTGGGCCTCGGGCCCCTGTCCGGTGCCGGTGCTTGAGCCTCGCGTCCTTGTGCGGCGGCGGGGCCGGGAGCCGGGCGGGGCGCTTGGGCCTCGGGCCCGTGTCCGGTGCCGGTGCTTGAGCCTCGCGTCCTTGTGCGGCGGCGGGGCCGGGAGCCGGGCGGGGGGCTTGGGCCTCGGGCCCCTGTCCGGTGCCGGTGCTTGAGCCTCGCGTCCTTGTGCGGCGGCGGGGGCCGGTGCAGGTGCCGGTGCTCGAGCGTCGGGTTCTTGTTCGGCGTCGGGTCCGGGTGCCTGGGCCTCGGGTGCTTGTCGGGCGTCGGGGCCGGGGGCCCTCCGGGCTCGACTCCTCGGGGTCGGCGGCGTACAGGTCCTTGCATTGAGCACCCGGGTGTTGCCGCCGATCCCCTGCGGGGCCGACCCTGCACGCCCCCTCCCAAGCGGTCGAGGACGAGACCCCGATGCAGTGCGGGCACAGGCGAGCCCCAGCCTGTTCGGGGAGACTGGGCCTCTTGCACGAACAGCCGCGGTCGGCCTCGCGCGGCGCGAAGCTGCGGCAGCCCAGGGGGCACCCGCACCGAACAGGTGCGGCGAGCCCCGCCTGGAGCGGAGCAGGCAGGTGCGGGCACACGCGAACCCGAGCTCGGCCTCGCCTGGCGTGAGGCGGCCGCTGCGTGGCGCAAATCGACGGCTCAAACCGCGCGGCGCGAAGCCGCCGCCCGTGGGGTCGCGCAGCCACACATCAACGTCTTCCCCCCAACCCGCAAGGGCGGTCGGGCCCTGCGGTGCGAAGCCGCCGCTACCGGGCAGGTGCGTGGCGCAGCCCAAGCCTCACGGCTGAGGGCATGGGGCGCAGCTCCACAACACCCACTCCCCCGCACCGAACAGGTGCGATCAGCCCCCGCGGCGCGAAGCCGCCGCCCGTGGGGCACGGGGCACCAACCCCGTCGGACAGACGAGGACCCCGACACCGGGGGGGGAGGGTGCCGGGGTCCGTATAGGGGCGGGGTGTCCGCCGGAACGTCAGGCCGCCGCGTCGAAGCCCGTGTCGCGCGCCATCCGCTTCAGTTCGAGCAGCGCGTGCTTCTCGATCTGGCGGATCCTCTCGCGCGTCAGGCCGTGCTCCTTGCCGACCTCCGTCAGCGTCCGCTCGCGGCCGTCCTCGATGCCGTACCGCATGCGGATGATCGACGCCGTACGGTTGTCGAGCTTGCCGATCAGGTCTTCCAGCTCCTCGCTGCGCAGCAGCGTGAGCACCGACTGCTCGGGGGAGACCGCCGACGTGTCCTCCAGGAGGTCGCCGAACTGCGTCTCGCCCGCGTCGTCCACCGCCATGTTGAGGCTGACCGGGTCGCGCGCCCAGTCGAGGACGTCGATGACGCGCTCGGGCGTGGAGTCGAGCTCCTTCGCGATCTCCGTGGCTTCCGGCTCACGGCCGTTCTCCCTGTTGAACTCGCGCTGCACCCTGCGGATGCGCCCGAGTTCCTCCACCAGGTGGACGGGGAGACGGATCGTGCGGGACTGGTCGGCTATGGAGCGGGTGATGGCCTGGCGGATCCACCACGTGGCGTACGTGGAGAACTTGAAGCCCTTCGCGTAGTCGAACTTCTCGACCGCGCGCACCAGGCCGGCGTTCCCCTCCTGGATCAGGTCGAGCAGGGGCAGTCCGCTGCGGGGATAGCGACGGGCGACAGCCACGACGAGCCTGAGGTTGGAGCGGATGAAGACGTCCTTGGCGCGCTCGCCCTCGGCCACCAGTGCCTCGAGCTCCTCGCGCGTGGCTCCGTCGGCTTCGCTCTCCACCTCTTTGTCGAGGATCTGCCGGGCGTACACACCCGCCTCGATGGTCTGGGACAGCTCGACCTCCTTGGCGGCGTCGAGCAGCGGCGTCCGCGCGATCTCGTCGAGGTACATGCCGACCAGGTCGCGGTCGGCGATCTCCCCGCCTGCGCGAACGCTGCTTGCCCGGTCGGTCCCACTGGTCTCGGACTGACGGCGGGCGACGGCACGGGTTGCCATGCGAGCTCCCTTACTGAGTAGGTCGCGACACCCTCTCGGGTGCCCTGCATCCGAAGGAAACAACGACTGGAATCCGGACAGAATTCCCCGGGGCTGCGCGGATTTTGGTGATCTTGCAGTACCCTGTCCGGCCACCACCGGAGGACGAATGCCGCAGGGACGTACAGAAGTGCAGGTCAGGCCCGGGAGTGAGGCCGATCTCGCGGCCCTCACCGAGCTGTACAACCACTACATCCGTGAGACGGCCGTCACATTCGACACGGCCTCGTTCACCCCCGAGCAGCGCCGCCCCTGGCTGCGCTCCCACCCTGAAGACGGCCCGCACCGTCTTCTGGTTGCTCACGATGCCGCGAATGCCGGGACGTCACCCGGGGAAAGCCTGCTCGGTTACGCGACCAGCAGTCCCCTGCGCCCCAAGTCCGCCTACTCCACGTCGGTCGAGGTGAGCGTCTACTGCGCGCCCGAAACCGCGGGCCGCGGCATCGGCACGCTGCTCTACACGGCGCTCTTCGAGGCGCTCGCCGGTGAGGATCTGCACCGGGCGTACGCCGGGATCGCCCTGCCGAACGAGGCCTCGGTCCGGCTGCACGCCCGTTTCGGTTTCCGTCATCTCGGGACGTACGAGGAGGTGGGCCGGAAGTTCGGCCGGTACTGGGATGTGGCCTGGTACGAGAAGAAGCTGGGCCCTCAGGACTAGGTCGCCGGACCGTTACGCCGCCGGAGTGCCGACCCTAGGGTCTCGTTCATGGACACCACCGGCGACACCCCCGGCACCCTCGGAGACACCACCGGCACCCTCGACGAAGCACTGGAGCGGCTCCACTCGTCCGGCCCCGAGCGCGACGGCTGGCTGAGCAATCACGGTCCGATGGCCGTCGAGGCGCTGGTGCGGCATGGCAGGTCGTCGTCCGTGCACCGCTGGCTCGACCACTACGGCAGCAAGCTGGAGGACATGCCGGAGCCGAGCACCCCCGTGACCGCGTCCGACTGGCGGGAGGCACTCGGCGATCCGCGCCGCATCGCCGACTGGGCCGTGTACTTCGAGCGCGAGACCTCCGAACGCCCCTGGCGGGACGTACTCGTCGAGTGGTGGCCGCGGTTGCTGCCCGGCATCGCGGGCGGGGCCACGCATCCGGCGATCCGGGTGGGCCACGCCGTACGCACCCTGCTCGGCGGAGAGGAGACTCCGCCGCGGGTGACCGAGCTGGCCCATGCGCTCGGCTACTGGGCCGCCCGGCATCTGCCGCTGCCCGAGCTGCGCGCCCTGCCTCCGGAGGCGACCGCGGCGGCCGCGCTCGACGCCGTTCCGGCCGTGCCCGATCAGAGCGGCGGCATCCGGGACCGGCTCGGCCGGCTGACCGCCCTTCCCGCCTGGCCCGGTGCCACCGCAGACCCGGAAGCGGCCCGCGCGCAGCTCGTCGAGCTCGTCACGGCCGCGACCCATCGCTACGCGAGTCACGGGCACGGCGAGCCGGTCATGCTGGTGCACGCGGCGACCGCGCCCAACGCCGTGCTGCGCACCCTGCCGGCGCTCCCCCGCGAGCTGTGGGTGCCGAGCCTCGCGGCGGCGTGGGCGGCGAGTGCCGCGGTCACGGCCGCGTGCACACCGGCCGAGGCCGCCGCGTACCGGCCCACGACCGCGAGTCCGGAAGAGATCTTCGAGCGGGCCGCCGCGCACGGCGACGATCACACGATCAAGTTCACCGACACCGCCCTGGACATCGGTGATCCGATCGCCCTGGCCGCGGCCGTCCGTTCGATCGAGCTCAACGAGCCCTTCCTCTGAGGCGTCTGAGGCGTCTGAGGCCTCTGAGGCGGCCCTCCGGGCGCGCGGCGGGCAGGGGTCAGCCGAACTGCACGGACCGCTTCGCCAACCCCATCCAGAACCCGTCGATCACGCTCTTCCCGGTCGCGAGATCACCCTCGGAGGCTCCGAGGGTGACGAAGAGCGGGGCGAAGTGCTCGGTGCGCGGATGGGCGAGCTTCCCGGCCGGGGACTTGTGCTCGAAGTCCAGCAGCGCGTCCACGTCGGCGGCCGCCAGTGCCCGCCGGCCCCAGTCGTCGAACTCCGCCGACCAGCCGGGGATGCCGCCCTGCCGCAGCGCCGCCAGATTGTGCGTGAAGAACCCGCTGCCGACGATCAGTACGCCCTCGTCCCGCAGCGGCGCCAGCCTGCGCCCGATCTCCATCAGCTTCTGGGGATCGAGGGTGGGCATGGAGATCTGGAGGACGGGGATGTCGGCACCCGGGAACATCTCCACCAGCGGCACGTACGCGCCGTGGTCGAGCCCGCGGTCCGGGATGTCCTGCACCGGCGTCCCGGCGGTGCGGAGCATCTTGCGTACGGAGTCGGCGAGCGCCGGTGCGCCCGGCGCGTCGTAACGCACCTGGTAGTAGTGCTCGGGAAAGCCCCAGAAGTCGTACACCAAGGGCACGGACTCGGTCGCGCCGAGCGCGAGCGGGGCCTCCTCCCAGTGGGCTGAGACCATCAGGATCGCGCGCGGGCGCGGCAGGCCGGCGGACCACGCGGCGAGTTCGCCGGGCCACACCGGGTCGTCGGCGAGCGGCGGGGCGCCGTGCGAGAGATAGAGGGCGGGCATCCGCTCCGTGACTGGCGTGGCGTTCATGAGGCGACTCCCGATCTGCTTGAAGTTTCAAGCTACACCACAGCCTAAATCCATATTGTTCAAGTTTCAAGAACTGAGGCGTACCGTGGAATAGTGGAATACATGAACACGGCATCCACCGGTGGCGGCGAGAGCGGACCGCGTTGGCTCAACGACGACGAACAGCGCGTCTGGCGCGCCTATTTGCACGCCACCATGCTGTTCGAGGACCACCTCGACCGCCAGTTGCAGCGGGACGCCGGTATGCCGCACGTCTACTACGGCCTGCTCGTCCAGCTCTCCCAGTCCCCGCATCGCCGCAAGCGGATGACGGAGCTGGCCATCGACGCCAAGATCACCCGCTCCCGCCTCTCGCACGCGATCGCACGGCTGGAGAAGAACGGCTGGGTGCGCCGCGAGGACTGCCCCTCCGACAAGCGCGGCCAGAACGCCGTACTGACGGACGCCGGCTTCGAGGTTCTGAAGGAGGCCGCACCCGCCCATGTCGAGGCGGTGCGCCAGGTCCTGTTCGACCGGCTCACTCCCGACCAGGTGGGCCAGCTGGGCGAGATCATGCGGATCATGTCCGACGCGCTCCAGCCGCAGGAGTCCGGCGCGGACCTCCCCTGGCTGCGCTGATCCGCGTACGCGTCGGCGAAGGGCCCCGTCCGGGTTCACCCCGGACAGGGCCCTTGCCGTACGACTTCTTCGCGTGGGTCAGTGCGCGACCACGGGGATCCTGACCTCGTCCTCGACACCGTCACCCGAGGCGGCGGCGACCGAACCGGCGTCCGGACGCCCGGTGTTGATCAGCGTGAATGCGATGGCCGCGGCTGCCACCAGGATGCCGACCGCCCACCAGATCGCGGACGAGAAGCCGTGCACCAGGCCCTGCATCTGCAGGAGCTGCGGGTTGGTCGCTCCCGCCGCGTGCGAGGCGATGTACGAGCTGGTGGCCGAGGCGGCGATGGTGTTCAGCAGCGCCGTACCGATCGCGCCGCCGACCTGCTGCGAGGTGTTGACCATCGCGGAGGCGACACCGGCGTCGGCCGGGTTCACACCGTGCGTGGCCAGGGACATGGCCGGCATGAACGCCGTACCCATACCGAGGCCCAGCATCAGCTGCGCGGGCAGGATCAGACCGGCGTACGAGCTGTCGATCTCCAGCTGCGTCAGCAGCAGCATGCCGAGTGCGGCAAGGACGAAGCCCGGGCCCATCAGCAGCCGCGGAGCCACGCGGGTCATCAGACGGGCGCCGATCTGCGTCGAGCCCGTGATCATGCCCACGATCATCGGCAGGAAGGCGAAACCGGTCGAGACCGGGGAGTAGCCCTTCACGACCTGGAGGTAGAAGGTCAGGAAGAGGAACAGCCCGAACATCGCGATGATGGCGAGGCCGAGCGACAGGTAGACACCGCCGCGGTTGCGCTCCGTCAGAACACGCAGCGGCAGCAGCGGGGCCTTGACCTTGGCCTCGGTGACGACGAACGCGGCCAGCAGCACCGCGGACGCGACGAACATGCCCACGGTCAGACCGTCGGACCAGCCGGCGGACTCGGCGCGGGTGAAGCCGTACACCAGGGCCACGAGACCCAGCGTGGACAGGACGACACCGGGGATGTCGAGCGAGGAGCGATTGCGGGAGCCCGCGGGCTCCCGGATCACGAAGTACGCGCCGACGGCGGCGACGATCGCGAACGGGATGTTGACGAAGAAGGTCCAGCGCCAGTTCAGGTACTCGGTCAGGAAGCCGCCGAGAATCAGGCCGACGGCACCGCCGCCACCGGCGATCGCACCGTAGATGCCGAACGCCTTCGCGCGCTCCTTGGCGTCGGTGAACATCACCGCCAGCAGGGAGAGCGCGGCCGGCGCGAGCAGTGCGCCGAAGGCACCCTGCAGTGCGCGGGAGCCGAGCAGCATCGCCTCGCTGGTGGCGGCGCCACCGAGCGCGGAGGCCGCGGCGAAACCGAGCAGGCCGACGACGAAGGTGCGCTTACGGCCCCACAGGTCGGCGATACGGCCACCGAAGAGGAGCAGTCCGCCGAAGGCAAGGGCGTAGGCCGTGATGACCCACTGGCGGTTTCCGTCGGAGATTCCCAGGTCCTGCTGGGCGGTGGGCAGCGCGATGTTCACGATCGTCGCGTCGAGTACCACCATCAGCTGGGCGAGGGCGATGAAGACCAGAGCTTTCCAGCGCTTCGGGTCGGCAAGGGATATGTCGGGTGTTTTTGGCATGGGAAGGGCCACCTATGGGTGCGAAGAAGTCATAACGGACGTGGTCAATGCCCCGCGCACGCGTCGCCGTGTACGAGCCGTCGTGTCGGGTGAAGCCGTCGTGTACGAGTCGAAGCCGTCGTCTGTAGGACGTGAGGTGGGCACACGATTCATCGGTCTCGGGCACCGGGCTTCGGACGCGGTCCGGGCGATCTCCCCCCCCGGCGCCGGACCCGACCTCGCTGTCGTGCCCCGCGTCCCTACTGCCTCACGAACTCCGTTGTGTCACTGCGTCATTGCGTCATTGCGTGGTTCGCAAGTCCTCCATGGTCGCCGCCTTTCCGGGCAGTTCGGAGCGAGCGGGTGCTTCGAGTCCGTCCAGAAAGAGCTGCAGATGGCGGTGGACGTAGCGGTCGATGCCCAGGCATCCGATGCCCGGCAGCGGCCGCGTGAGCTGGGAAAGGGCCACCAGCAGATCGCCGACGGCGACATCGGTACGCATCCGGCCCGCCGACTGCGCCCGTTCGATGAGCCCCAGTACGGACTCCTCGAGACGTTCGCGTCCGGCGCGCAGATCCGGGTGGTCCTGGTCGAACCCGCCGGCGAGCATCGGGCACAGCGCCCCGATGCGTTCGTCGGCTGCCGCGTGGACGAACCGGCGCACGGCGGCGAAGGGATCCTTCTCCTCCGCCACGGCCTGGTCGACGCGGTCGCACGTACGGGACATGACGGAGATGACGACCTCTCGGACGAGTCCGGAGCGGTCGGGGAAGTGTCGGTAGAGGGTGGCGTTGCCGACGCCCGCGCGGCGGGCGATGTCGTCGAGCGGGGCATCGGCCCCGAACTCCACGAACATTTCGCGCGCTGCCGAGACGATCCGCTCCCGGTTCCGCAGGGCGTCCGCCCTCGGCCGGGGGGTGCGGCGCGTTTCGGTTTCCACGGCGGGGGTCACAACTCCACCTCTCAGGCGTCTGTCTCGTATCGAGCTCGGGTCCACCGGTCGTATCCGCCTCACAGCACTGCGTAAGCGGGGACCGCTTCCCCGTTTGGCGGGGACAGACATGCAAACGGGGAAACGATCCCCGGTTATTTCCCGACCCTGATGTGATCTGAGTCACATCCAGGAAGGCGCCCCGGAGATCCCACGATCGGCCCACCCGGCGAGCGGGTGCGCACCGGTCGTCACAGGCTGATCGCACAGAGCGCAGCCAGGGCCCGGCCTGCTGCCGTGGGCCCGAAGGCGATTTGCATGCAGCACACGCGCCAGCGGATATGCAGGACCGGCAGATCCCGCCGGCTCGGCGGACTGGCCGCCCTCGCGGCCCTCGCGCTCGCCGCCCTCACCACGGCCAGTGCCACGCTCCCCGTCCCCACCAAGGCGTCGGCGGGACCGGTGGCGACAGCCGACGAGACCGGGCTCGGACCGTGCCGCATCCCCACCACGCTCGGCATCCAGATGTCGGAGGGCATACCGACTCCTCCCGGGTACTCCCCCTCCATCGGCGAGATTCGCGCCCTCAACCTGATGATCGACTTCTCGGACGCCGTCGGTGAGGGGCGGGCCGTCGACCGGCTCGCCGAGTTCTTCCCCCAGACCTCCGACTGGTTCAGGACCAGCTCGTACGGCCGCCTCAGCTACACCCCGCACGCGCCGGTGACCGAGTGGCTGCGGATGCCGATGCCGTTCGCCGCGTACGGGATAGAGCGCGGATCGCCGTACGAGCCTGGCTATCGCGACCTCGTCGAGGACATCGTCTCGGTGGCCGACCCGAAGGTGGACTTCAGCGCGTACGACCTGGTCAACATACTGGTCACACCCAATGCCGGGCCCTCGGCGCTGGACACCGTGCTCTCCGTGACCTTCTCCGGGAACCACGACGCCCCGATCGCCGACGGCGTGCCGCTCGCCAACACGTCCTTCGTCTACAGCCGGCAGGACGACGGCTCCGGCTCGTACGCCGAAACCGGCTACCGGGTGCTCCCCCATGAGAACGGCCATGTCTTCGGCCTGCCCGACCTCTACACCTCCGAGGGCGGCGGCTCCGTCGGCCACTGGGACATCATGAGCGAGGACTGGGGGGCCAACAACGACCTGCTCGGCTGGCACAAATGGAAGCTGGGCTGGCTCGACTCCCACCAGATCGGGTGCGCCGCCACCCCGGGCACGTCCGAGTACTCACTGACCCCGCTGGCCACCGCCGGCGGCGCCAAGATGGCGATTGTGCCGATCACCGAGGACGCCGGCTACGCCGTCGAGGTCCGGACGCGTGCCGGCAACGACGAGGCCGTGTGCGCACCGGGCGTACTGATCTACCGCGTGCACACCGACGTGGACACCGGGCTGGGTCCGGTGACGGTCTCGGACAGCAGCCGGGACAGCGGCGGCTGCACCCGGCGCCCCAATGTGCACGCGGAGCTCTCCGACGCTCCGTACCAGGCCGGGGAGTCCTTCGTGGACAAGAAGAACGGCATCAGGATCTCGGTGATCCGCGCGGACAGCGGCGGTGTGCACACGGTGCGCGTCACCCGCTCCTGACCCGCCACGCGTCCCGGGCCCGCTCACGCGCCCCCGCGTACGTACTCCTCCACCGGTCCGCGCAGCTCCCGCTTGAGGATCTTGCCCGTCGGATTGCGCGGTACGGGCTCCTCCCGCAGCAGCACATGCGCCGGCACCTTGAAAGCGGACAGCTCCTTGCCGACATGCTCCTTCAGTTCCTCGACGGTGACCCTCGCCCCGTCGCGCACCTGGACGACGGCGGCGACCTCCTCACCGAGCACCGGATGCGGAACACCCAGGACGGCGGCGTCGGCGACACCCGGATGGGAGTGCAGCACCGCCTCCACCTCGACGCAGTACACGTTCTCGCCGCCGCGGATCACCATGTCCTTGATGCGGTCGACGATGCTGACCCGCCCCTCCCGCACGGTCGCGAGGTCCCCGGTCCGGAACCAGCCGTCCCGGAAGGCGGCCGCGGTCGCCTGCTCGTCGCCCCAGTACCCGCGGACCAGGGACTGACCGCGCAGCCACAGTTCGCCGACCGCCCCCTCGGGCAGCGCCTCACCGGCCGGACCCGCGATCCGCACCTCGGTGGCGGGCGAGGGCCGGCCCACACTGCCGGGGTGCTCGCGATAGGCGTCACCGAAGTTGGCGAGCACGCCACCACTGGTCTCGGTCAGGCCGTAGCCGCTGCGCGGCTCGATGCGCCGGCCGTGGCGGGCGGACAGCCGCGTGAGGAGATCGGGCGGTGCGGCAGCGCCCCCGGTACTGAGGTGCGAGAGCGATTCCAGCGCCGCGCCCGTCCGCTCGGCGGCCTCCAGCAGCTGGAGCGCCGTGGTCGGCACGCCGGAGTAGTGAGTGACCCGGTGCTCCTCGATGAGTGCGAGGGCGCGCTCGGCGTCCCACTTCCGCATCAGCACGAGCGTGCCGCCGACGCCCATCGTGGAGTACAGCGTGGTGAACGCGGCGACATGGAAGAACGGAAAAGTCATCAGCGTGACCGGAGCCGGCGCCTGCCCGGGCACGCCGCCGCGCGCGAGGGCGGCGGCACTGGCATGGAACCGCGGATGCAGCGCGGCCCCGGCCTGGGCGAGCTGCGTCGCCACGGCCCCCTTGGGCCGCCCGGTGGTCCCGGAGGTGTAGATGATGGTGGCGTCGTCCTCGGCCCGCACCTCGACGGCGGGCGGCGCGGTGAGGGGGTCGGGCGTCCCGAAGTCCTCGTAGATCTCAACGCCTTGGGGCACCGGGTCCCCCTCACGGAACCCACCGTGAAAGACGACGACTCGCGCCCCGGTCCGCCTCCGCCATGCGTCGACCCGCGACAGCCGCTCACCGTCGACGAGGAGCACGCCCGGGGTGCAGTCGTCGAGGGCGTACGCCAACTCCTCCTCGGTCCACCAGGCGTTGAGGGGCACGGCGACGAGCCCGGCCAACTGCGTTGCCCAGAAGGCGATCTGCCACTCGGGATGGTTCCGCATGGCCACGGCGGCACGGTCCCCCGGCCGCAATCCGTACACGTCGACGAACCGCCCGGCGAGGGCGGAGGCGCGGGCGAAGAAGTCGCGGTACGTATAGACGGCCTGCTCCCCGACAAGGAAGGGCCGATCCCCGTACGCCCAGGTCGCCTCGACGACCTCCCGCAGACTCCGCGGCCCATCGGCGTACAGCAGCCCGCCGTCCTCCCCCCGCACTACGGCAAACGGGGCGCCGGGGGCGCTGAGGATCTCTTCCGGCTGCGGCACGGTCGCACCTCTCTAAGCGCTCGCTCAGTACGAGCGCGACGCTATGCGCAGCAGGGAGGCAGGTCAAGACGACTAGGTGTAGGCCACACGCAATACCGGATCAACTGCCTCGGCCGGGGATCAGCCACCCGCTACACTGTCCCCGCAGCGCCTTCGTAGCTCAGGGGATAGAGCACCGCTCTCCTAAAGCGGGTGTCGCAGGTTCGAATCCTGCCGGGGGCACAGTGTCTGACCAGCGCGTTCATCTCTGCGAGGTGGGCGCGCTGTTCGTCATAGCCGTGGCATTAGCCGTCAGTAGGTTCCGCAGCATGACGAACACCAAGGTCGAAGCCCCCCAGCGCGGCCGCATCCGGCGCAACGGATCCGGCTATCAGGCGAGCGTCTACGTCGGACGCGATCCGCTCACGAAGAAGAAGATCTACCTCTACGAGCAAGCCGACACGCTCCCCGAAGCGGAGAAGGCCCGTACCAAGCTCCTCCACCAAGTCGACGAGCAGCGGCACCCAAAGCGTGCAGTCACCATGTCGTTCCTCCTGGACCGCTGGCTCGGCATCGCCGAGCTCGACGAGGACACCTCGTACGAGCGGGCCGAGGGCATCATCCGCAACTACCTCAAGCCGACCTTCGGGGACATGAAGGCCAGCAAGGTCACCGCCGAGATGCTCGAGCTGTTCTACTCCCGGCTGCGGAAATGCCGCGAGCAGTGCGACGGCCGGCGCAACGGCAAGACCGACCCGAAGACGAAGCAGAAGCACGCCTGCGTCCCGCTCGCCGCGAACTCGGTACGCAAGATTCACTTCATCCTGCGGCCGGCCCTCGAACGCGGCCTGCGCTGGGGCTACGTGACGTCGAACGTCGCGGCACTTGCGGAGCCCCCCTCTCAACCGCAACCGAACCCCGACCCGCCAACTCCCGAAGAAGCCGCGCTCGTCCTCAATACGGCCTGGCAACAGGATCTGGACTGGGGAACGTTCCTCTTCATGACGATGGTCACCGGGTCGCGCCGCGGCGAGATGTGTGCGCTGCGCTGGTCGGACATCAACCTCGACCGGCTCGAGCTCTTCGTGAAGCACTCCAACAACGGCCGACGGATCAAGGACACCAAGACCCACCAGCGCCGCAAGCAGGCCATCGATGTGATCACTCGCGCAGTCCTGGCTGCCCATCGTGCTCGCGCCGAGCAGCGGTGCAGGGTGCTCGGCGGTGAATTCGCACGCGAGCCCACGAACTCGTCACGGCCCGCCGTCGGGCCTTCCCCACTGTGAGCTCCACAGCCCCGGCGCTAAGGCTCCTCGAGGAGCACGGCTTCGTACGCGTGCTCCGCTCAGAGCGCAGCGGATCTCGAGGCCGGCAGCCAGCAATTACGTACCGAGTGCATCCAGAGGTGTGCAACCCACCGGTGGTAAAGAGCGGTCAATAGGAACCGCCGAGCGGAATGGCGAAGTTCGGCCCCATCTCTACAAGAGGCCGCTCAGCACCTGCCGGTCCGGGCAGCGGCTTCCGGCCCCGGGTGCCGCAATCGGCGTTCCTTGCGGGGCAGGAGCGGCTCGATCCGCTCCCGCAGGCCATCCGACACGATCCACGGCGAAGCCCCCATGCCCGGACAACGCTGAACCCCTGACGCGGACACGGTCACCAGGACGGATCCACCTCATCGTTTTTGCCGTTGTGATAGCCGGCCGGGCCGCGATGGGGGCGTCGATTTTGCGCCATAGTGACTTGAAACCGTCTATCTTTTCGCGCTCGTCCGGTGGATTGAGCAAGGGAACCTCTGCGATTGCTCAAATATGTTGATCATTCCGTCAAGATCGATAGTGTTCATTTCGCTTCACCGAACATGACGCTATGCACATGGGGGAACATCACATGAAGCTCAAGAATTCGGCTCATGCCGCGCTGCTGACCACAGCGCTGATAGCCGGAACTGCGGCACCGGCCTTCGCCGCCGATAGCGGTCCCGCCGCCAATACTGTGGCCCAGGCCGTGGCCACAGTGCAGAATGCCACCGGCACCACGGACGTTGCCTCCGGCAGCACCACGGGCACGGTCATGTCAACTGATCGGGGGCTCGTCACCGTGACCACCCCCGCCAGCGCCGAGGGGCGGGTGACCGTGGCGGCTTCTGACGGCTCCAGGGTGACGATGTCCCTGCCCGCAGCGGTCGACGCCGCAGGTACCACCTCAGCGGCTGGCACGACCGTCTATCCCAACGCGGCCGCGCACACCGACCTCGCCACACAGGCCACCGTCGACGGCGGCGCCCGCGCCCTGGTCACCCTCAAGAACGCCGCCGCTCCCACCACTCAGCGCTTCGACCTCGGCCTGCCCGACGGCGCCACCCTGGTCGCCGATGGAGCCGGCGGCTACGACATCGTCGCTTCGGCGAACGGCGCAGGCGCTGTCACCCGCGGTCACGTAGACGCCCCCTGGGCAAAGGACGCGAACGGCAACTCCGTCCCCACGAGCTACAGCCTTGACGGCAACACCCTCGTCCAGACCATCGAGACCGGCCCCGAAACCGCGTACCCCGTGGTCGCCGACCCCCACTACACCTGGGGCATCATCACCGGCACCGTGTACTTCAACAAGAAGGAGACCAAGCTCCTCGCCCTCGGCGGAACTGTCGTGTCCTGGATACCGAACCCGGCCGCGGTCGTCGGGGGCCGAAGCCTCGCGGCAATCGCGGGGGTCGCGGTTGCGGCCGATAAATGCGTCAAGATCAAGGTCAACCCCGGGCTGGCAGTCCTTTCACCGGCGGCAGCCGTGGCCGGAAGCGGCTATTACAGTGGCAAGAGCGGCGACGGATACTGCAAGTAAACAGACCGCCAGCCGATTGATCCCTAAAAGGGAGCACGGCTGACCGTGGTGGCCGGATAGACACATCTGGCTTCCGATTTTGAAAGGATGCGGAATGGATACTCTAACCGTTCTGGCGTCGGCCGCTTTCGGCTCCACCGTGTATCTCACGACTTTCTCGGCTGTGAGATGGCTGAACCAGCTGGCCTCGCGCACTAAGGTCGTGGGCCTGGTGGTGACCGGCATGGTTCTGTGCGCAGTTATCGGAGTAATCGCGTACGCGAGCCAGAGCGTCGCGGTCGGATTTATCGTGGGTGCCGGTATTACACCGCCCGTACACCGGTGGATCCTGCAACGACGCAGGCACGTCGCCGGTTCCTGACCTTTCGGCGAACTCGAACCCCGCAGAACCCGATACCTGTTCCGTCCACGGAGGTTGGGTGCGGTGACAGTGATCACCGGCTGGGGATCTTGAACGAGTGAGGGCCTTCCGGGTTCGGTGTGGACTGCGAACGTCTACACCAGCCCGAGAGGCCCTCACAGCGGCTAACACAATGAGTTGATCTGTCGGTGGGTGATGAGGCAGCAGGCGAGTTTGAGGAAGACTTCGTGTATGTCTGCGCGTCGTTCCCAGCGGATGCGGAGGCGTTGAAGCCGTGGAGCCAGACGAAGCCGCGTTCGACGACCCAGGGGTACGTGCCCAGCACGGTGCCATGGAGGGTGCCGCGGCGGGCGATGGCCGGCACGATGCGGCGTTGTCTGACCTGGTCGCGGTAGATGACGTGGTCGTAGCCGCGGTCGGCGACGAGTGAGTCCTGCTTGCGTCGCGGGTGCCCGACCAGGCCCCTGATGGGTGGGACGGCGTCGATCAGCGGCATGAGCTGGGTGACGTCTACGTGCTCTCTGGGAGGCCGCTACGGGAGCCGCGGCCGACTTCCACGCTTGCGCTATCGAGGGTGACTTCTACCGTCGCCAGGGCAACGTCATGCTCCCCGCGATGGGCGTCACGGACCCCGACTGCCTCCGATTCGTAGCGGTCGCGGATCGCACGCATGCGGCCCTCATTCAGCAGCTCCGCCACGAGATCGCCGTGGATCACACCTCAAGGCCTGACCTGTCGGCACCGCTCCCCCGTCACAACCGAGTTCGGCCGTCGCTGAGGACGTGGAATTCCCGTCCCTGGCGCTTGCCCAACTGGTGTCGACGCTGCCGGTCGGTGCTGACTGGGTTACGAGATGAAGCTGGACGGCTCTCCAGACGCTTCGATGTGTCTCATCGCCTGTCCAGGTGTCACTGCCGGATTTCCTCGGGATCTGCGACCATTTGCCCATGGTCGACACTGGGGATCGTTCGGCGCTGCGCACCCTGGTCGGCGAGGTCGTCGCACGTCTTGGCGGCCAGACGCACGCCAGGCTGAACCTGGCCTTCGAACAACTGGGAACGCCACCGGTCTCTGAAGACGCCGGGACCAAGCGCGAGCGGGTCGACCTGAGCTTCCGTCAGGTTCCTGAGTCTGAACTGCCACAGGTCACGCGACGCATCTTGGAACAGCGCGACATCTACGTGCAACGATCCGCCATCAGCTCGAAGACCTGCTATCGGCAGAGGACACACCACCCGAGATACCCAAGAAGGCCCGCCGTGAGCTGGCGCGCGCCCTCGACCTCTCGGAGCTGACCCAGCACCACGACCGCTTCCTACAGTTGCTTGATCGCTTCTGGATCATCGAGGAGCAGGACCTCTCCTTCGATCATCTGCTGAACGGAATGCGGCCAGTGACACTGACAGAGCTGATCAAGCGGCACGTCTTCCGCAACCCCGGAGACTGGTCAACGGAAGACCTTTTCGAGAACCTCAGCATGTTCGAGGCTGGGGACGCCAGATTTGCCCGCTTCCTGGAGGGCCTTGTTTCGGCGGACGTCCTCCTTGATGAGAACCTCCAGGAGACTTCAGCACGATCAACGGTCATCTCCAGCCTGCCGGAATTGAGTTGAGACAGAGCGGCAGTGATGGCGGCTATCCCCTGTTCGCTTTGGTGCCGACGCGACTGCACGGCAGCCGGCGGCCGAAGAACCTCATCTTTGCCTCCTTGCGTAAACCGGATATCCGCTTCCGATCCTCTGTAGACAACGACATCGAGATCGTCGGAGGGAACCCGGACGACACCCTCGTCTACGACCGGGAGATCCCCACCGCGGGCCTACGCTGGCGTGATCTGCATGCCTGGTGGCAGGACACTCGCAAGAGCAGCAGTGAGACTGACCCCAGGGCGGATCTCTACCAACGCCTCCTCAAGAGCCTGCCGGCTAACTCACCCGGCCAGAGGAACCTCTTCATGGCCTACCACACGGCCCCCTCCGCGAATGATCCCGCTCTCCTGCCCGAAGCGTGGTTGCACTGGGACCACAAGACCGTCCAAGATCGCGGCCCTCAGGCGTTGCTGCGCTCCCGCATGGATTTCCTCCTGCTGCTACCTCACGGACAGCGCGTCGTCCTGGAGGTCGACGGATCACAGCACTACACGCGCGACTGCGGCCGCACTCCGGACACTGCCAAATACGCGGAGATGGTCGCCGCCGACCGAGACCTCAAGCTCAGGGAGTACGAGGTGTTCCGCTTCGGCCACGACGAGCTCAAGAGTTTTGCTGACGCTCAAGCCCTTCTGGGGCAGTTCCTCCCGGACATGTTCCGCCGCTTCAGGGTGATCAGCAGCTGACACCGCGGTGGGATCCTGGGCATCACGCCGATCCAGGCCGTCCCGGCCACCGGCGACCTCCAGATCGCACAGCACTGGTACGAGAACCTGCACGGCCAGGGTATCGAGGGCGTCGTCCCGAAGCACGCGAACTCCTCGTACCAGGCGGGCAGGGTGTGGCTACGAGTCCGGTACGCGGAGACCGTCGATGCCGATGCCGTCGGCTACACCGGCCGGCAAAACGCCCCCAGGCGGTGGCCGTCGACCGGCCGAGGTTGCCGCCGGGCATTGTCAGTGGCTGGCCTGCTGCCGCAAAAAGCGTCGCTCGTTGTACCGGCGCAGCAGTTGCCACCGCTTCGTGGCGTACGCGAGGTCCTCGCGGCAGACGTCGAGGAAAGCGCCCTGGGCTGTGACTACCGCCGCACACTGCTGCTGGAAGCGAGCGCTGTCCTTCTCGTTCAGCTCCAGGTCGCTGGTTGCAGCGACCAGGTCCTCCGCTGCGGCGATGACCGGCAGAGTGCCGCACAGCCGTACGCCGTGAAGAGCGCCAATGAGTTCGCCGCTCACCTCCCACGCCTGGGGCAACTGGCTCAGCAGCAGCTTGTGCGCTGCCCGGCCCACCTCCCGCTGAAGGTGGGAGAACTGGAACGCGTAGTTGAACGAGCGGGTCAAGGCATCGAGCAGCCGCCGGTACGCCTCCGCCCGGTCTTCCTTACTGCCCAGCCGAGGAACGCCCGCGGGCCGGTAGCGCCCGATCAGTGCAGCGGTGACGCTGCCGGTGGCCTTGATGCCGGCGGCGGCGACACCCGACGTCGTGAAGGTCATGCCCGGTTCTACCACCCGACTGAGCGGCGTTAGCCCCGATCAGCAGATGAGAACTGCGGGGCAACCCTTGGGGGGACGTGTGGGTCTCACATGCGCACTGGCACGACCGTGGAGGTACGCATGCTCAAGCCGCCGTCATCCGAGTTGGCTGAGGAAGAGACGTGCAAGAGTCCGCTGTTCACATCCCCCGTCCCGTGGCTCACCGCCGACATGGATGAGGAAGAGGCGGCGCTCACCATGGGGCTCGGCCTCCTCGTGCGCGCGGCGGCTGCTGTTGAGTACACGCTCCACGCCTTCTTGGTGCACCTGGATGAGGAGCCGCGGGCCTACGCGTACAACGCTGGGGGCGCTGGCAACCAACTTGCCAGTGGATGCTCCGATCCCTTGAAGGCGGGAAGGGCAGCGCCCTTCCTTCTGCACGTCGTGCAGCCATGATCAGTGAGCTCAAGCTGTGCAAAGAGCGGTTCGAGGATCGGAATCGGTTCGTGCACGGATATCTGATACACGACGACGAGTCTCAGCAGTGGCTGACCCTCAAAGGCAGCCGGCAGAAGGGCGCGCGAGCTCCGGAGATCGGGTTCAGCAGTGCAGAGCTCTGGGAGCTGACCGTCGAGTTCCACCGACTCCGGGAGGAACTGTTGGAGTGGGACACCAGGTACTTCGGGGAGCCGAGTGACCCCTCCGAGGGCGAGCCCGAGTACGTATCCGTCAAGAGGTAGCTCCCACCGGCACCACGCGCTCCATCACCAGCCGCAGATGCGCGGCTATCGCTGCGGACCTTTCAAGGCTTCAGCGCCTGCGTGGTGGCCCCGGCTGGCTTCGGCTCGGCCGGTGTGGGCCCCGCGCAGGCCAGCCTGCGGCCACCGGTAGAAGCGAGTCCGCACCTGAAGCGACCGGTCGACGTCGACCACGACCTGATATGACGGCGACGCCATGGCGAGCGGCGGCGGACAGCTCGGCATGGTCGGTGCCGGCCCGGCCCGGCCGACCACCCGGAGTCGGTTGGCCAGAGCGGGTCGGTCGCGGCCGTGCGGAAAGCTGCGCGCAGCGGGACACCCGCGCGGGACTTGACCGCGTGGTGGCCGATCCCGTCCCGGACGGTCTCGGCGATCAGCGCCGACTCATCGAAGGCGTCGAAAACGGTGAAGTCCACCCGGCCAGCCCAGGCGGCCCGTGCGCCGGCCTTGTCGGCCACCCGCCGAAGATTCAGCGTGACGGCCAGCCCGTGGCCGAGTAGACGCTCCAGCTCCCAGCCTCTTAGGGCCTGTGTGATGTCCCGATCAATCAGTTGGCTTCAGCAGGTCGTTGATCCAGATCATCGAGGCGCGGAGGTGGAGGCCTGTGAGGTAGCTCTCGGGCGTCTTGTCGTATCGAGTCGCGATGCCCCGCCAGGCCTTCAGCTTGTTGATCAGGCGCTCAACGGTGTTCCGCTCCTTGTAAAGACCGGCGTCGTGGCGGGAGGGCCGACCGCCCCGGCTGCCCTTCTTCTTCCGGTTGGCAGCCAGGTCCTTCTTCTCCGGGATGACTGCCTTGATGTCGCGTTTCCGCAGGTAAGAGCGGTTGGCGCGGGATGAGTAGGCCTTGTCCGCGGCGACAGCGTCAGGCCGGGTCCGGGGACGGCCGACAGGCAGACGGATCCGCACCCTCTGCAGCACGGGGACGAACTGTCACACCGGCCCCTAGGGGCGGCGCCTACGCCACAATGGCCAGCGCTTGGCGGGGGCTGCCGGGCGCCGAGGCGTGCCGTCGCGAACACCGGGCTGTGCCGTAACCAGTGCACCGTCCGGCATGGGTGGTTCGGGGGACGGACTGGCAGGACCCGGCAGGGGCGTGCGGTCGATGGGTGCGCCTTGCAACCCTCGGCCCGCCTCCTGGTTGTCGAGGTAGAAGGTGATGAGGTGCGCGAACTGCGGCATCTGTTGCCGAAGTCGGCCGGCCACCTCAGGTTCCAGTATCTCGCTGTTGAGGGCGATCCTGCCGTCGTCACGCAGCGCCGCACACAGCATCTGACCATCCGGTGTGCGGTGGTATCGCTTCTTGGCACGGAACTTGGCCTCCCGCAGCGCCCAGTCCTGGGCGCTCATCCCTCGCTTCGTCGCCCATCGCCGATCGTCGGCGATCTGCTGCTCATGCAGCACCCACGCCCGCACCCGCACTGCGGCGGCGTACTCCTCCTCGGTGAGGCGGGCACCGCCTTCCCACGGCTTGGGCAACGCCTCCAACTGGGCTACCTGATGCAGGTAATGACGCTGCAGTGACACGTCTCGGCGGGCGCCGGCGGCGTAGGCGTACTGCTGCAGAGAATCGACGTTCATCGTGAAGTCCGCCCGCAGCATGCTCGCCCAGTTGATGTTCCCGCCGTCACTGACCATGAATTGCCCTCCGTCAGGCCCAGTCGTGCCGGGCATCTCGACAGCCACTCGGCGCCGTCACCCCACGAGGATGGATGCCCATGATGATGCTTGCTCCTCGGGCAGCGGCACCAGAGGGCGACGCGGCCCCTGCCGGGGCTCCCCAGGGGTGGGCCCGCACCAAGCAGACTCGGCTGCGCCGTGGACGGAGCCGCTGCCTGAGCTCGCCGCCCCGCCCCTCGATTGATCACGACGTCACACAGGCCCTAGCCGTGTTCTTAGCCGTGAAGCACAGATGAAACCTGCACACCCAGGCGCTCAAGCTGCCACCCTGAAGGGACAAGACGCAGGCAGGAGCCACTGGCTACAGACCCTGTTGCCCTCCTAAAGCGGGTGTCGCAGGTTCGAATCCTGCCGGGGGCACTAGCGCAGAGGCCCCGGACCGATCATGGTCCGGGGCCTTTGACATCAGAATCTGACGGCAGTCGGGCCCCGCTCGCCCGCCGGTCTGGCTCACGCACGCCGTACGCCGAGTGCGCCTTCAGTGCGACGCCACCAGCCTCGCCGAGAGGCTAGCTAGCCACGCCCTGATCTGCCTACGGCAGAAAGAGGATCCCCAGAAACACCGGAAACACGGCATGAACGTCCAGGTCATCGCGCGACCGGACGGCACACCGCTGTGGTTCTCCCGCGCAACCCCGGGCCGCACCCACGACCTGACCGCGGCCCGCGCCCACGGCATCGTCCAAGCCTGCCTTACCCGGCAGATCCTCGTGCCGGCGGACCGCGCCTACCAGGGCGCCGGCGCCACCTTCCGCACCCCGTACTACCACCACAGCGAACAACCCGAGCACTACCAGCAGTTCAACCGCGACCACGCCCGACACCGCGTCCCAGGCGAACGCGCCTTCGCCCAGCTCAAGTCCTGGCATATCACACGTAGACCGCGGTGCTCCACCCGTCGGATCGGCACCATCGTCCAGGCCATCCACACCCTGATGACCGGCAACTATTCAGGATGAAAACGGTTGATTGAAGTGGGGGCGCTGTGCCTGTGCGACGTCCTGCACAGTGTAGGCACCACCCCCTCCAGAGAAATCTGGACGAGCCGACGTGGCTGGAGGGTGCCGTCACACGCGATCCAGGCTTCGGCTTCCCCCTCGGTCTGTCGGCTTTTGATGTATTGCATACCGCTGCCATGACGGCCCCGCCGGGAGGGCCGTCATGGTTCGTGTCCACCTCAGGCGCCCGAAGAACCGACAAATGGCTAACCCGAAGGGCACAATATGCGACCTGGTGGCCACCCGTTTGCCGCGCATCCTTCGTGATGAGGACCCGTTGGACGGGTATGCCGAAAGCAGTGTCACGGTTTATCTCAGGAAACCTTTTGCGCAGCACAACGAGCAGTGTCACGACTGCTGTTCGCATGGGAAACTGGATCTACACACCGGCTCTCACCGACGAAGCAAACGCGAGCTTGCACGACAACTTCCAGCACATCGAGCTGAGGTACTCCGCCAAGCTCCTTGAAGACCTCCTCGCCGAGCTTGGATGCGTCGAGGCCCATTTCACCGCCTCGGTGAGCAGTCCCGAAGAGTGCGAAAATTACTTTAGCGAACCCAATCGGCAGCTCTCACATGCCTGAAACGCGAGGCCGTCACAGCCGTCCGGAACCACCCGCTCAGCCCGCCCCTGCCATGGGAAGCCAACCCGCAGCAAATCAGTCCCAAACATGGGACGAGCTACTGGTCCCGTTCGACCATCTGGACATGCACTGGGACCCGGCGGAAGAACTCGCCCACCTGCTGCACGAGGCCATCGAAAACGAACGCAATGGCGCTGCATCCCCCGCAGAGATCTTCGAAGTGTCAGGCACCGACGGCTGGGGCAACAGCCCGCTCGCCGGTCCGGCCGAGATCACTGCCGAACTGCCCGCATCGCACCCCGGTGCGCCCCGCCGCCGTCGCTCTCGCTCCCGTTCTCGTAAGCGGGCGGTCGGCGCTCTGCGCACCACCAGTTTCTTCCTCGCCGCGATCGCCGCTGTCGTCGTGTCGATGGTGTGCGTCTTCGGTGGGATGGTCAGTTACGACCCCCTGCGTTACCTCGCCAAGTTCCGTACCTCCGGCGCCGCTATCACGTGGTGGCCCTTGCTGGTCTACGGCCCCTGGACGGTCGCCTCCCTTTCGATTCTGCGCGCCGCGCTCCACCAACGCCGCGCCGTTCATTCCTGGGCCGTCGTCGTGCTGTTCTCCACCGTCGCGATGCTCCTGTGTGCCGCAGAAGCGCCCCGCGCACCCGTCGACCTGGCAGCGGCTGCCCTCCCGGCCCTGGCCGCACTCGCCTGCTTCCAGCAACTCGTTCGCCAGATCACCCTCACCCGCCCGCCACGTCAGGCCCACCCACGCCACCGCACCCGGCCCGCACCCCGACGACGCTCCACAGATCAGACACTGACCTAACCGAGCCAGGGCTTCGCGAAGGTCACAAATCAGATCCGGACGATCTCGTCTCAGTGAACCGTTTTCATCCCGAGTGGTGTAACTGGGGTTGTTGGGTTACTGGCGGGCCGCCGACGGGCGGCCGTCGAGGGTGATGTCGATGGCGTTCAGTGCGGTCTTCCAGCGCATGGTCCAGCGGGCCTGTCCCTTGCCGGTGGGGTCGAGCGACATGATCGCGTTCGTCGTGCAGACGATGCGGCGGATTTCGGTGTCGAACCGCAGGAACGGGGTGAACTCTTCCCAGGCGCTCTCCCACAGCTTCACGATCGCCGGATATTTCCGGCCCCAGGCGTCGGCGAACTCGGCGAACCGGTCCAGGGCGGCCTCCTCGGTCGGCGATGTGTAGACGGGCTTGAGGAGCTTGGCGATCTTGTCCCAGTCCTGCCGGGCGGCATGGCGAAAGGAGTTCCGCAGCAGGTGCACGACGCAGGTCTGCACAATCGTCCTGGGCCAGACGGTCTCCACCGCGTCGGGCAGGCCTTTGAACCCGTCGCAGACGAGCATGAGGACGTCGCTGACGCCGCGGTTCTTGATCTCGGTGAGGATGTGCAGCCAGTGCTTGGCGCCCTCACCGCCGTCGCCGGCCCACAATCCCAGGACCTCCCGCCTGCCCTCGGTGGTGACGGGGATGTCGCCGTGAAGACAGCGGCTCAGGACTTGGTGGTCACGATCGACAACCACGTCTGCGGGCCTGCCGTCCCGCCTGACAACAGCCCGGTGTTGCTGGCCCGGCGCATCGCACCGTGGGAGGTTCTTGACCTGACCGGTAGGCGGCGGGTGAGCGCGGTACGGCCCCTCGGCCCGGCCAACCGTCAGCCCGCAGCAGCACCCGCCCCAGAGCCGGACGGCGTCGCGGCGGCGTCGTCGTCCAGGAACTCCCGGAGCGCGAAGCCCACCAGCACGATCACCGTCGTCCACACCACCACCATCGTGGTCGGGTAGCTCCAGGTGAACAGGCCGATCGCGGCGACCAGCAGGATCGCGGCCCCGATCCATCGCTTGAAGCGGTGCACGAACCTGCCGACCGGGCCCAGGCGCAGGCCCGCCGACACCGCGACGCCGCGCAGAGCAGCGATACTCCTGGCGCATCCCGTACGGACGAAGACGGCGAACCGGGACGGACCGCAGAGGAAGGCGCCTACGGCGGTGATGAGGGCGACGGCCCCCAGCGCCCGTACACCGGCACGCAGGAACTTGACGAGCGCGTCGTACACCGTGCCGGCGGCGGCCTGGGAGACCTCCGGAGGCAGATGGTCGAGGTACACGTCACGGAAGACGGTGAGCGCGATCCCGAGCAACAGCATGGCCAAGAACACCGCGAGCCCGGCCCCGATCAGCGCGCGGCGCCGGTTGTACGCGACGTATACCCCCGCGGCGGCGACCAGCAGGGCGATGAAGGGCAACCAGCCTCCCATGATCTGCAGCACCCTCAGGTAGGTCTTCACCTTGCCGATGTCGTCCGACTGGAACACCACGAAGTCGGTGTGGACGTCCGGGATCCTGGCGGCTGCCCCGAGGCCTGCGTCGACCAGCCGCTGCTTGACCTTGGCCACCAGTGGTCCCACGTCGATGGCCACCTGGTTGTCCTTCAGGGAGACCGCGCTGTCGCTGCTGCCCGTCAAGGCTTTGTCCAGGGCACTGTGAACCGAGCGGTTCGCGTCGACCCAGACGGTCTCGAAGGCGTTGCTGCTGACGACCCGCTCCGTGGTGCGGCTGATCAGCTGCTCCAGACCGTTCCTGATCGGTTTCTCCAGGTTCCCGACCAACTGGGCCGCCCTCGGCGGGACGCCCGGCCCCGATACGGCGTCCTCCAGTTCCTTCACCAACGCGTCCACGTTGATCCGTGCCAGCACCACGTCGGTGACCCGGTTGGTGACCGCCTGCTGCACATCCGGATCGGAGGCCAGGGGCCCCACGGTGGCGACGTAGCGATCCGTGTCCCGCACGATGCTGTTCGCCCAGACCGCGACGACGGCCAGCACCGACAGCAGAGCCGCGAAGAGAATGAGCAGCACCGAGCCCGTGGACCGCAACAGGTGCCGCGCCGCCGGCGGGGGCGCGGCACCCTCCAGGGCGCCCACCCGGTGCCGGAGCTCGTCGATTTCACTGCGCTCCCGGTTCGAGCCCGGCTCACCGCCTGGGTTGCTCATGGGTCCAGAAGATCCGCGCGGTGCCCGACGCGCGACCCGGGTGGTCCCGACGGGTGAGCCGCGCACCGGAGTGCGCCGCAACCGCCCGCGGATGTGAACCGAAATGACGGCATCAGCCGACGCGGTGTGCACGAAAACTCGTGGGGCCGATCTCCCCCTTCAACGTGCCTACTCAAGGGTGGGGTTGCGAGCGGGGACGCAACGGATCGCGTACCTTCGCTCTCTCCTCCGCAGGAAACCACTGGCCGACAACCCGCACGTCTCGTACCGTGCCGCGCAATCGCCCCCAAAAAAGAGACGTGCAGCCGTGAGCCGAAGACGGTACGTGGCCAGAGGCGTGCCAGGTGGCTATCGCATCTGGGACAACAGAGGGCGTCGGCGTGGGTGAGCTGTATGAGCTCTGCCCCGACGACCTCCTCCGGGAGCTGAACAGCTCGGCGGACCCCGAGAGGATCGCCACCCTTCTCAAGCGGTACAGGGCCCTGAAGCGGTAGTCGCCCGCTGCTCAGAGCAACCGGTGGCACCGCCTGACCCGCCCCTCACCAACACCCATGATCATGGTGATGCCCGTCCCGGTCGCGGTACCCCCCGTCCCGGCAGTCGTCGTCCCGCCAGTCGTCGTCGTACCGCCACGTGTACTCCGGCCACGGCTGGACCGACACCCCCGATGTCGGGGTGCTGCTCGGCGTCGGCGTCGACGGGCTCGACTTCGTCGGGGTCGGGGTGGGCTCGCGGTGGCGTTCCGTTGCGGGGACCACCTCGCGGGTGCGGTCCGGGGACGGGGTGCGGGTGGTGGCGCTCGGGGACGGGGCGGGTGGCGGGGCCGCCGGGGTGATGAGGTTCGGGCGGCCGCCCAGGTCGTTGTCCAGCGGGGTGTACTCGGGCTTGCCGTCTCCTCCGCCGGCCAGTGCCACGCTCGACACCAGCGCACCGAGGACCAGGGCGATGCCCGTCCCGAGCATCGCCGTTCTGACGCGCGTCAGGACGGTCGTCCGGGCGTGCGTGGGGCCTTCGGGGGTCCACTGCCCGTTCCAGTCGTGCCGTGAGTCCGCCGGCGGCAGCGCCACGGCATCGACGGCACAGTTGTCCGCCCGCATTCCCGGGAGCGCACCCCTGTGATGGCGCCCACATCCCCTGCACGTCATGGCGACACTATGCAGCAAGGTCATTCCGGTGGGTAGGCGTTGCGAAACAACATTGCGGAATCCCCGTGGGTTACCGGGAGTTCGCTGTTCAGAGGGGTCCCGATACGAGGGAAATGCCGGATGAACGGCCTGTTCCGCCCGGTCCGCGGACAAGCCCCGCCCGCTTCTGAACCGCTGCGCGTGGCTCGGCGAGAAGACGAAAATTTGGCGCGCACACGGGGTTCCCGAAACGGGGTTCCGGCCTAAGGTCTGCGCATGAGTCAGTACGCCACGGCGATACAGGCCGCCGCGCAGGAACACGAACCCTTCGGCCCGAGCGGTCATGACATCCGCCGGCCGGTCCGCGTGCACGCCGTCCGGTGGCCGGGCCCCGACGGCGTGGAGTGGGCAGAGGCGCGGACCATGTGCGGGCAGCCGGCGTCGGACATGGAGCAGACCGCGCACACGGCGCCGGACCCCTCCACCTGGCATGCGCCGCGGTGGAGGGGTCTGACGTGCGACGGCTGCGACGAGGCCGTCCGTTCGGCGGCAACCGGAGCACCGTCGGCGACCATCTGACGCCGGGCCCCCGTCCGACCGCCGCAACGCGCCGCCGCATACGCTCGGTCGACCCGCCAACGCCTCCCCGCGCGGCGCGCGTCGACCGAGCAGTACCAGGGCTCTGCCGGGTCAGGCCGTGCAGTCCGCCCGCATCTGCGCCGCCGCGTGGTGGGCTCCCTCGCGGCCGGCGCCGAAGTCCACTCCCCTGTCCACCAGCTGGACCGTCAGCTGCTGGCCGCGGACCGGGATCTTCTGGATGATCGCGCCCCTGTCGCGCAGCGCGACCTGGTCGACCTGGAACGTCTTGATCAGGCTGCCGGGATCGTCCGGGTCCGCCAGCACCTTGTAGAACGTGGGGTCGCCCGCCACGTCCTCGTCCCGGCCGCCCTTCGGGACCACCACCGCCACCGAGCAGGTGGTGTAGCCGCTGCCCACGTACCAGGACCAGGTCGCCGTGCCGTCGGTGTCCTTCGTGGCGCTGCCCGACATGGGGATCGAGGTGAACCGGCCATCGCAGCCGTCGCCCTTGTGGCCGCCGACGTTCACCGTGTACCAGCCCGCGAAGCCGTCGCGGAAGCGGCCTTCTTCCTCGTACCGGCCGCCGCCGTCGCAACCCGGGCCCGCCCAGGCGGAGTACGCGGGCCGTTTGCCGTTCGGCGGCGGCTTCGGGGACTGCCCGCCGTCTCCCCCCTCTCCGGGGGACGGCCGGTCCGATGCCGAGCGGGACGGCTCGACCGAGGGCTCGATCCGCTGCGGGGCCCCGCCGATGGTCCCGGGGTCGAAGCGGGACCCGGAGTCGTCGGACGCGTTCGACGGCGTGTCATCCCCGTACATCGCGGCCGCCGAGACCACGAGGGCCAGCGCTGTCAGCCCGACTCCGCCGATCAGCAGAATCCTTCCGCTACGGGAGAGGCGCGGCACCCCTCCCGTGACTGCCCTGCGTGCCATCCAGTCCCCGCCCCCGGCGTACCCGTCCGGGCCGCCTGTTCCGGTGTCGCCGCACTGCGGGCAGCGCCGACCCGACAGCGCGTCCCCGCCGTTGCCGTCGCATCGTTCGCACGCCATGTAACACCCGCACCACTAGACCAACTGCTCGGTATGTGAAACGTGTCCACTATGCATCAGCAGGCCAGGGCCCTGTAGGTGTTAACGCGGGTAAGGGTGCTAGTGAAGTTCGTCCGGGCACGGGGTGCCGCGTGGAAGCTGGTACGGGGCCGCCAGCCGGTAGACACCGGGCCGGGGCGCGAGCAGTTCGGTCCACTCGTCGCCCTCCCCGTCCTGCTCCACCTTGATGAGGCAGCCGTTCGGGTTGGTGTAGCTCTTCGGCCCGTCCTCGCGCAGCTTCGAGGCCTTCGTCTCCTGAGGACCGTCCACCTTCTTGCCGTCCTTGTCGACAAGGCTCAGCCACGGCGAGTACGGCACCCGGATCAGCACCCGTCCCGCCGTCTTCACCTGGATGGTGAGGTCGCCCGCGCCGGCGTGGTTCACCGTGGCCGGCGGGTCGGCCAGCGGCATCGGGTCCTTCACGGCGAACAGTTGCCAGTTGCCGTCGCCCCAGACGCGCGTGAGGTAGGGCTGTCCCTCGCGGACCAGCTCCGCCTCCTGGCGGGCTCCGCTCTCGTCGGGCGACCCCTTCTTGGGCAGGACGACGTAGTGGACCGCCCACCGGTCGAGCCAGGCGCGGTAGTCGGCGGAGGTGAGGGTCTTGTCGTCGTCGTAGAAGAGCGGGTTGCGCTTCATGTCCGCCTGGCGGTTCCAGCCGCGGGCCAGATTGACGTACGGAGCGAGGGCGGACGCCTCGCGGTGGCTGCTGGCGGGGACCACCTCGACCCGGCCGCGTTCGGCGTTCACGTGCTGGAGCCGGTTGATCAGCGGCGCGAGCTCACGGTTCCAGGAGGCGGTCGGCGCGGTACGGACCATGTCGTCCACGGCCTTGAAGCCGATCCAGAAGTTCATCCCGGCGAAGACGATGACGAGCGCGTACCACTTCCGCGTGCGCGGCCGGGTGAACGGGAGCGCCGCCAGCAGCACCACGCCCGCGAACAGCATCGGCAGCCGGGACACGTTCGAACCGATCTGGGACTCGATCAGCCAGGTCAGCAGCGTGCCGAGCGCGTAGACGGCCGCCGCGGTGCGGACCGTGCGCCAGTCCTTCGGTACGAGGACGAGAACGAACACCCCGTAGAGGAAGGGGAGGGACGTCGACCAGAACGACATCGGCTGGGTGCCGGAGAAGGGGAACAGCCAGGAGGACAGCGCGACGACGGCGACCGGGGCGAGGCCCAGGGCGTACGCCCCCGGCCGGCGCCCGTTCAGGAACAGCGCGGCCGCGACGACGCCGAGAAAGAGGCCGGCGACCGGACTGGCCGCGGTGGCGAGCCCGGCGAGCGGCGCCGCCACGGACGCCTTGGCCCAGCGGTTCATCCGCCAGCGGTGCGGCCAGCAGAAGACCGCGGCGACGGCGCCGAGCGCGAACATCATGCCGAGGCCGAAGGTGACCCGCCCGGAGAGGGCGTTGCACAGGAAGGCGAAGACCCCGGCGAGCGAGCAGGCCAGCGGATTGCGGACGGCACGGACGCGCACCAGGATCAGCGCGGTCAGGGCTGCCGAGACCGTACCCGCGACCATCATCGTCGAGCGGACGCCGATCAGCGACATCAGATACGGCGAGACGACGCTGTACGAGACCGGGTGCATCCCGCCGTACCAGGCCAGGTTGTACGCGGAGTCGGGATGGCGGCCGACGAACTCCGCCCAGGCGTCCTGGGCCGCGATGTCGCCGCCGCTGTTGGCGAAGAAGAAGAACCAGATGAGGTGCACCAGCGCCGCGAGGGCGGTGGCGACGAGCACGGGACGGCGGGAGAGGCGGTCCCGCAGTTCGGCGAGCGGGCCTCGGTCGGCCCTTGAGGACCCGTCGGAGGATCGGTCGGGGGGCCCGTCGGAGGATCGGTCCGCGGGACCGTCGCCGAGGGTGTCGGAGTCGTTCCGGGCGCGGTCGGAGCCAGTCAGGGGCCCGCGTATTCGCGGCCCCGCGCCGGTGCTGCTGCCGTCCGCCTGGGCCGGCTCGGCAGTGGTCACTGCGGCTCTCCCCGTCTTCCCCGTCCGTGTGCCGTTGTCGTCGGGCCCGCCGTGCGCCGCGGGCCGTTGTCGTCCGGCCCGCTGTGCGCGGCGCGCGCCGTCGCCGGCGATTCCATCCTCAAGGACGCTGTCCCGGCGTCCTCGAGTTGCCCGGTGAGTTGCCCGGGACGCTAGCACGCGGGTGCCCCGGCGCCGGGGGCGCCCGCGTGGCCGGTGCGGGACCCCCCGGTCCGGAGGTCCCGCACCGGCCGTACCGCTCGGGCCGTCCTGACCGAAGCGCGTCGGCCGTACCGCTCGGGCCGTCCTGACCGAAGCGCGTCGGCCATACGGCTCGGGCCGTCCTAGCCGATGCGCGTCAGCTTGTCGCCGAACCCAGGTTCCGCCAGGTCCTTCTGGAGCGCGACCGGTGCCGTCACCTTGCCGGTGCCGGAGCCGACGGAGACCTGGCCCACGATGTCGCCCGCCGAGGCGGTGTGGGGGAGGCTCTTGCCCCCGTCGTTGATCGCGATCTTGATCTCCAGACCGCCCCAGCCGACGGCCTTGAGGTCCTTGGTCGCGACCACGGCGGTGCGGCCGCCGAACCCGTCGTCCACGTACCCCACGACAGCACCCTTCTTCACGACGGTCGCGGAGGTGACGCCGTCCTGGGCCGCCTCGATCACCTTGATGCTGTGGTCGATGGCCAGCTCGAGCTTGTCGTTGAGGATCTGCGCGTTCTGGACACCCATCGTGACGCCGACGATGCGGCGGACCTTGCCGTCGACCACGGTGTTGGCGGCCCAGAGCAGGTTGCCGCCGGCCGGGGTGGACGAGCCGGTCTTGATACCGCCGACGCCCTCCTTCAGCAGGGCCTCGTCGTTGTTGTTCCTGATGGGTCCGTCGATGCCGGGGATGGTGGTCATGGTGGTGTTGACGATCTCGCGGAAGATGTCGTTCTGCATGACCGCCTTGGCCAGCTTCAGCTGGTCCAGCGGCGTGGACACGGTCGTGGCCTTGAGGCCGCTCGGGTCGGTGTAGGTGCTGTTGGTCATGCCGAGTTCCTTGGCGGCGTCGTTCATCTTCTTGACGAACTCGGCCTCGGTCTTGGCATCCCAGCGGGCGAGCAGCCGCGCGGCGTTGTTCCCGGAGGGGATCATCAGCAGCTGGAGCATCTGACGCTCGGTGAACTGCTGCCCCTGCGTGATCCTCGCGGTCGACTCGTCCTCGTTCCTGCCCTCGTCCTCGGCCTGCTGGTCGACCGTGATCTTCGGCCCGACCTGCCGGCCGGTGATGGGGTGGTTCTTGAGGATCACGTACGCCGTCATCGTCTTGGCGACACTCGCGATCGGCGCGGGCTTCTGCGCGCCGTACGTACCGATGGTGCCGACGCCCTCGACCTCGACGGCGCCCTGGCCCTCACCCGGGAACGGCAGGCCGAGCCTGCCGCCCTGGAAGGTGTAAGTGGGGTCGACGGACAGCGCGAGCTCCGGCTCGGGGAGCGGACGCACCGCCTGTGCGATGGCAAAGACGATCAGGAGCAGGACGACGAGGGGCGTCCAGATCTTGAAGCGCCGGAAGACCGTACGCACGGCCGTCTGCGGCGGGGGCGGCGTGTTGGTGAGCTCGGCGAGCAGGTCGAGCGGGGGCAGCGGGGGCATGGGCTGCTGCCGGGTGCGCTCGGCCTCGGTGAGCGAGTCCGGTGCGGCCGATGCGGCAGCGGGTGCGCCGGCCGTCGACTTCGCGGGCGCCGCGGGCTTGTCCGGGGCGGCCGAGGGCTTCCCGGGCGCGGCCGGGGCAGCAGCCTGGGGCCTCTTCGCGGTCGGCGTCCGCACGCCGTCGTCGACACGCAGCGGCACGAAGGTACTCGTCCGCTCGGCGGGCGCGGGGTCGGCCTCGGGCCGGGGCGCCGGCGGCATCTTGAGCGCGGTGGTGGGGCTGTCGACGGGAGGCTTCCGGGGCGCCTTGAAGACGGCGGTGGGCTGGTCGACCGGGGGTTCGGCGGGCGCGGCGTCTCCCTTTGCAGGGGCGACGCCCGCCTTTGCGTCGGAGGATGCGTCGGAGGCCGCCGAGTCGTCGGCGTCGTCGTTGCCGTTTTCGTCGTTGCCGTTGTCGTCGTTGCCGGCGTCGCCATCGGTCGTGGCGGTCTCGCCATCAATCGTGGCGGCAGCGGGGGTGTCGGCGGGGCGCTCGGGTGTGGACGTTTCTGCGGCGGCGTCCGCAACGCCGCCCGCCTCGGTCCCGGCAACGCTGTCATCGGTTGTGGCCGGCTCGGCGTCCGCCGGCGTCTCCGCCGTCTTCGCCTCGGCCTTGTCCTCGGCCGGGACCGCGTCCTCGGCGTCAACCGTGGCGGGCGCGTCGGCCTGTTCGGGCCTGTCGGCGTCGTCATCGGCGTCCGAGGCGGGCTCATCGCCTCGGGCAGCGGGCTCAGCCGCCTCCTCGGGCCGGTCGTCCTCGGCCGTGTCCGACGCGCTCGCGGCCGCGGGCGCGTCCTCGGGCTCCACGTCCGCGGCGGGCTCCTCCGGCTCCACCTCGTCCGGTGTCACGGGAAGTTCCGCCGTCGCGGCGGGCTCCGGCAGTTCCGACGTCCGCGCCACCCACTCCGGCACGCTGTCCGACTCCGCCTCGGCGTCCGCCGAGGAGCCCGAGGCCGAAGCCGAAGCCGAGTCCGCGCCCGAAGCCGAGTCCGCACCCGCATCGGATCCCGAGTCCGGCTCCGACCCCGCGTCCGACCGCGCGTCCGTCTTCGCCGGCTCCTCGTCCGCCGACGCCACCCATGCCGCCACCGCGGCCCGCAGCCGCGCGTCGTTCTCCACCGAGCCCGACTCCGTGCCGGGTTCGGGGCCGACCGGTCCGGGGCTCGCCGCTTCGGAACTCGCCGGTTCGGAACTCGCCGGATCCGGCTCAACAGCCTCCGGCATCTTGAAGACCGCCGTCGGCTGGTCCACGGCCGGGGCCGGGGCCGATGCCTGGCGGAACACGGCGAGCCGCGGGTCACGTTCACCCGAAGTCGTCTCCCCCGACGACTTCCGCTGCTCCGACTTGTCGGGGGACTCGCCCGCCACCGTGCCTCCTCCATGAGTCAAGCGTCATCTGCCGTACGTACGCGCCGGGGCGCCCGCCGACAACGACAGCCCGTGTTGTCCGAACCATCTACCAGTGTCCTGTGTGAGAGTGCGCCCCTTGCGCCTAGACGAGAACGACATACGTGTCGGTTCCCGTACGAAGCACCCACGCGCTCTCGACAGACCAATGTGAGAGGGGTCACCCTGTCATTCATCCACGCGGGGAGGCATGGATGGGCAGGAGCCGCAGAACACTTCCGGAAGAGCTTCTGCTGCTCGCTCTGGACCCGACCACGGGTACCACAGCGCAGCCGCAGTCGCTCGACCTCGGCCTGGCCGGAGCTCAGCTAGTGGAGCTGGCTCTGGCAGGACGGATAGCCCCGGACGGGGATCGTATCGCCGTGGTGATGCCACGGCCGACAGGAGATCCGACACTGGACTCCGCACTGGAGCTGTTGCGCAGACGCGGCAGCCCGGTTCGCGCAGTTCACTGGATCGGTGGGCCCCGGCTGGGGCTCCGCCAGATTTACCTCTCCCATCTGGAGCGGTGCGGCATGGTGCATGCCGTGGCGGGCCAGATGTGCGGGGTGCTGCCGACGACTCGCTACCAGGCGACGGAGACAGCGATCAGCCGGGACATCAGAGCCCGGCTGGACAGTGCGATCCGCACCGGCGTACCGCCGGACCCGCGGACCGCGGCGCTCGCCGCGCTGGCCCACGCGGTCGGACTCGGCAAGCATCTGTACCCAGGGAATGAGGGGCGTTCCTCGCGATCCCGTCTGCGGGATCTCATCAGGCACGACCCCATGGGCGGTCTCGTGGCACACGCCGTGATGGACGTCCAGAACGGTGTGGGCGCTCAGCCCCGCCGCAATCCCGCCGCAGCGACCGGCAGCCGTCAGGTGGCCGCCGCGTCGATGCAGCCGCACCGCGGGACCATGGCCCGCATCCCGGCGCACTGAGTTCAGCAGCACGATCCGCACCGAGAGCACGACAGCACCACCCGCACCACCGGTATTTCGCCGCACCGACGTCCCCATGACCCGGTTCGGGAGCCGCACATGACGCGCGGGGCAGCCCCACGGCCGCCCCGCGCGTCCGCGTGTGTCCCCTGCGTCCGCGTGTGTCCCCTGCGCCCGGGGGCCGCATGTCCTTCCGCCTGTGCTCCCGTTGTGACCACATGGTGGTGGACTCCGTACGGTGCGTGCCGCGCGTGTGGCTATTTCTCAGCGCGGCCATGACCATTGGTGGCAGTCTGCTGAGCAGTAGATACGCTCAGCAACGCAGCCGGAGGTGCAGTTTCCGTGGCGTCCAGTGTCAATCCCACCGTCAGGCGACGCCGATTGGGCCAGGAGCTGCGCCGGCTCCGTGAGCTGAAGGGCATGACGGCCGAAGAGGTCGCGGAACGCCTGCTGGTGTCGCAGTCCAAGATCAGCCGCCTCGAGAACGGCCGCCGTTCCATCAGCCAGCGCGATGTCCGCGACCTGTGCGGCGTGTACGAGGTCGACGACCACCGGATCGTCGATTCCCTGATGCAGATGGCCAAGGACTCCCGTCAGCAGGGCTGGTGGCACGCCTTCGGCGACATCCCGTACAGCGTCTACATCGGCCTGGAGACGGACGCGGCGAGTCTGCGGGTGTACGAACCGCAGGTCGTGCCCGGTCTGCTGCAGACCCGGCAGTACGCGGAGGCCCTCATCGGGGGCGCGTTGCCGGAGACCGGCACCACCGACATCGACAAGCGGGTCAGCGTCCGGCTGCGCCGCCAGGACCGGATCAAGGACTCCGACCATCCGCTGCGGCTGTGGGTCGTGATCGACGAGGCCGCCCTGCGCCGGCTCGTCGGCGGCAAGAACCTGATGCGCGAGCAGCTGGAGCATCTCGTGGAGCTCTCCCAGCTGCCGCATGTCACCGTGCAGGTGCTGCCCTTCGAGATGGGCGCGCACCCGGGGATCAACGGCCAGTACGCGATCCTGGAGTTCCCGGACGCCTCGGACTCGAGCGTGGTCTACATCGAGGGCGTCACGAGCGACCTGTATCTGGAGAAGGCCAACGACGTCCAGAAGTACAGCGTCATGTACGAGCATCTGCGCGCCCAGGCGCTGAACGTGGACCAGACGCGGGCCTTCATCGCGGACATCGCCAAGGACTACGCGCGCTGAGAGTCACCGAAAGACCGTCAGGAACGCGTTCGCAACGATGAAAACCGTAAGGTACACCCCCGCCAGGTGCGGCGGAGGTGTCATCTGGAATATGCCATCCGGTCGAGTGAACGGCTGCCTCACAGGCCGATGGCGGCGAGTAGCGTCGATCACGCCAGCACAAACGTTGGCGCACATCACATCACTCGCACATGCGGAGCGAACATGGCAATCATTCAGGGCGCTACGGAGACCTGGACCAAGTCCTCGTACTCCACGGGCAACGGTGCTTGCGTAGAGGTCAAGTCACCCGTCGAGCAAGCCATCGCCGTCCGGGACTCCAAGGTCCCCGCGGGCCCGTCGATCAGCTTCGTCCCCGAATCGTGGAACGCGTTCGTGAACGAGGTCGGGCAGGGAGCCTTCGATCTCGGCTGAGCCGTACGCCGAGTACCGCAGAGCCCCCGTTGTCCACGCACCACCTGACAGAGCCCTCTCGACTGGCCCGCCGTCCCGGCCGAGGGGGCTCGGCCACACGCCGGGCCGGACCCGTCAGCGCAGCTGATCCACGTACCGGTCCGTCCCCGGCACCGTCGGGATGAACGGCGCCAGCAGTTCCACCCGCCCGAGGCCCGACGCGGCGACCTCCCCGTCCGGATCCGCGAAGTCGGTGTCCCACCGCTCCCGCGGGTCCTGTTCCAGGAACCAGAGCAGCGTCAGGCGCGTGTCGACGCCCTCCACCTGCTTGACGTACGTCATCCGGTCGCCCGGCAGCGGGGTCGGGCGGAACACGGTCACGATGGCCGTGCCGGAGCCGGCGAGGCGCTCGGGGAGGTGACGGGTGCGCAGCCACTCCAGCAGTTCGGCCCGCTGTTCGGGGCCGTCCGTGTCGATGACCTCGACGACCAGGCCGGCGTAGGGGTGGTCGAGTGCGTGATGGTCGCGCGGGCCCGCGGCTCCGTCGCGGTAGACCGTCGTCTCGTGGTCCTGGAAGGCCGTGAAGACGTGCGTACGGTCCTGGTAGACGCGGCCGTCATGGTTCAGGCGTTTGTTGATGCCGACCGTCCACTTCATGTGGTCGGCGTAGCGGCCGTCGGTGATCCAGTACGTGGAGAGGTAGCAGCCCGCGGTGACCGGCTGGGCCACCGCCGACTTCTCGGGACGGCGCAGCAGTTGGAGGTCCCTGGTGGCGACCCAGCGGCGGCCCGCGTAGATCCAGGGCATGGCCATCGCGCCGGCGTAGTAGTGGTCGTCCTCGTACCAGCGGTTGTACGCGTACTCGTGGCCCGGGTGCGGTTCGACCATCGTGATCAGGGCGTGGCCGGGGCGCACTCCGTACGGGCCCACACCGGCCAGTTCGGCGTACACCTCGCTGCGGGTGTCGCTCGTCGTACGGTCGCTCATTCCACCGTCTCCCTTCCCTCCGTCCACGGACGCACCTACTCTGACGGGTCGTCAGATGTTGCGCCAGAGCCGGGAGCCGCCGAGATGCTGCTGCAGGGGAAGACCGTCATCGTGTCCGGCGTCGGCGCCGGGCTCGGCCATCAGATCGCCGCAACCGTCGTTCGCGATGGGGGCCGCGCCGTCCTCGGGGCGCGCACCGAGGAGAACCTCGCCAAGTCGGCGGGCGAGATCGATCCGGAGGGCACCCGGACCGCCTACCTGCCGACGGACATCACCGACGAGACCCAGTGCGAGGCCTTGGCGGCGCTGGCCGTGGAGTGCTTCGGGGGTATCGACGCGGTCGTCCATGTCGCCGCCTGGGACAGCTACTTCGGTGGCCTCGCGGACGCCGACTTCGCGACCTGGCAGCAGGTCATCGACGTGAACCTGCTGGGCACCCTGCGGATGACCCGGGCCTGCCTGCCCGCCCTGAAGGAGCGCGGCGGATCTGTCGTCATCATCGGTACGCAGTCGGCGGTCGCCGCGCCCTCACAGGTGTGGCAGGCGGCGTACGCGGCATCCAAGGGGGCGCTGACGTCGGCGATGTACTCGCTGGCCCGGGAGCTGGGCCCGGACCGGATCCGGGTGAACACGGTGCTGCCGGGCTGGATGTGGGGCCCGCCGGTCCAGGCGTACGTCCGGTTCACCGCGCACACCGAGGGGGTGTCCGAGACGGAGGTGCTCGGCCGGCTCACCGAGCGGATGGCGCTGCCCGAGCTGGCGACGGACGGAGATGTCGCGGATGCGGCGGCGTTCCTCGCCTCCGACCGGGCCCGGGCGATCACGGGTCAGTCGTTGCTGGTCAACGCCGGCGAACTGATGCGGTAGCCGCCGTCGCGCGAACCGGCTCGTCCATGGCCACGCGAATTGGCTTGTCCATGGCCACAACAGCTTGTCCATGGGGGCAGTTGGCCTCACCTTTCCTCGACCGCACGGGACCCGCATCCCGTGCGGTCTTTCTCTGTGGCCGGAGCCTGACGAAGTGCCTGCTCATGGTGTGGCCGCCGTCACGTTCACGACAACGCCCCCGAAGGTCAAGAACAAGCAAAATCGTTCTGCTTTCTGATCCGCGTTCACATTTATGACCACATGAGGCCTTGACCGGCCGCCCGAACAGGCGGTTCAATCCCGGAAGTCCCCGATCCCGCACGGGGGCACCGCTGATCGGACGTACTGACGAAGTGCCATGGACGTTCACAAGGCGGACCCCAGGAGGGGGCACATGAACAGTCTCGACTGGACCGTGCTCATCGGATACTTCGGTGTGATGGTCGCGATCGGACTCTGGTCGCACAAGCGCGTGGACAACGTCAGCGACTTCTTCACCGCGGGCGGCAAGATGCCGTGGTGGCTGTCGGGCATCTCGCACCACATGTCCGGCTACAGCGCGGTGATGTTCACCGGCTACGCGGGCATCGCGTACACCTACGGCGTCACGTCTTTCGTGACGTGGTCCCTCCCGATCGCCATCGGCATCTTCATCGGCGCGAAGCTTTTCGCACCCCGGCTGAACCGGCTGCGCTCCAAGCTGCACGTCGCGTCACCGCTGGAGTACCTGAAGACCCGCTACAACCTGAAGACACAGCAGGCGCTCGCCTGGTCGGGTCTGCTGCTAAAGATCGTGGACGTGGGCGCCAAGTGGGCCGCCATCGCCACCCTGCTCTCCGTCTTCACCGGCATCTCGCTCAACCAGGGCATCCTCATCACCGGTGTCATCACCGGCATCTACTGCACCATCGGCGGTCTGTGGGCCGACGCCCTCACCGAGCTGGGGCAGTTCATCATCCAGCTGTTCGCCGGTCTGGCGATGCTGTTCGCCGTCATGAGTGAACTCGACGGCTTCAGCACGCTGTGGACGGTGTGGGACGAGCCGGAGATGCAGGGCCATGCGGACGCGACCGCCGGCCCCTACACGGTGACCTTCCTGCTGGCATTCCTCTTCATCAAGACCTTCGAGTACAACGGCGGCATGTGGAACCAGGCGCAGCGCTACATGGCGACCGCCAACGCCCGCGAGGCGACGCGCTCGGCCCGCCTCTCCGCGATCCTGTGGTTCGTCTGGCCGCTGGTGCTCTTCTTCCCGATGTGGTGCGCGCCGCTGCTGATCGAGGCGAAGAAGCCGGACGCCTCCGACTCGTACGCGCTGATGACCGAACAGCTGCTGCCGCACGGTCTGCTCGGTCTGGTCATCGTGGGCTTCTTCTCGCACACCATGGCCATGTGCTCGTCCGACGCCAACGCCATCGCCGCCGTCTTCACCCGGGACATCGCGCCCGTGCTCTCGAAGAAGGCGCGGGGCTGGAGCGAGCGGTCGGGGCTCATCGCCGCGCGTCTGTCGACGATCGCGTTCCTCGCGCTGTCGATGGCGATCGCGACGCAGGTCAACTCGCCCACGTTCAAGGACATCATCACCGTCGTGATCAAGTGGGTGGCGGGACTGATGGGACCGATCGCGATCCCGTTCATGCTCGGCCTGCTGCGTCCGTTCCGCAGGTCCGGACCGACGGCGGCGCTCTCCAGCTGGGGGGCCGGTCTGATCGCGTTCTTCTTCCTCAACTACCAGATCGACGGCACCGCCAGGACCGATGTGGCCCTGCAGTACCAGGTGTCCGTACCGCTCGCGATCTCGCTGGTGCTCTACATCGTGATCGGCTTCCTCAAGCCGGAGGACACCCCCGAACGCGACGCGGTCATCGCCAGGATCAACTCGGACGACGACGGCCCGGAGGCGGGTGCCGCGGCGGCGACCGTGCCGGGCCAGGCCGCGCCCGCCGGGGAGAAGGTCCTCGGCCGCGAAGGGGCCGAGAGCTGACGGCGCACTGACGGACACACCCCCTGCGCACCGGGGCCCGGCTTCCTGAGGGTGGAGCCGGGCCCCGTGTATCTCCGTACCCGTCCGAGGTGAGTCCGTGCTTGTCCGGTGTACGTCCGTGCTGGTCGATCCTTCGTACGTCGGTGCCTGGCCGGTGAGACGTCGTGCCCGTCCTCCGTACGGCCGTGCTTGTCCTGCGTACGGCCGTGCTTGTCCTGCGTACGGTCGTGCCTGGCCGGTGGACGTGTCGTGCCTGGCCGGTGGACGTGTCCGTGGCGGTGCTGGGACGCGAGCCGTCAGCTGCGGGAGCCGTCAGCTGCGGGGGTAACGGGCCAGCCAGCCCGGGGAGTTGATCGTCGGTCCGTGCAGCGCCGGTCCCTGGGTCATCTCCATCGCGAAGTCGTCGGCGAGCTCCAGGATCGTGGGACGTCCCTCGATCTCGGACAGCCAGGCGGGCGGCAGCGCCGTCTCGCCGTGCAGCGCTCCGAGCAGCGAGCCGGTCACGATGCCCGTGGTCTCCGAGGGGCCGTCGTGGTTCACCGCGAGCCGCAGGCCGTGCCGGATGTCCTCGCCGACGAGCGCGCAGTAGACGGCGATGGCGAGGGCGTCCTCGGCGTGGTGACCCTCGCCGAGGGACGCGATACGTGCCGGGCTCGGCATGCCCTGGCGTACGGCGCCCAGCGCGTGCTTGAGGGCGTCCGTGACGGGCTGGTGCCCCGGGCGGGCCGCCAGCAGGGCGAGCGCACGCTGCACGGAGCCGTCGAGCGTCTCCCCGCGGGCCAGTCCGTGCACGATGACCGCGAAGGCACCCGCCGAGAGATACGCGGTCGGGTGTCCGTGCGTCTGGGCCGCGCACTCCACCGCCAGCTGGCACACCAGTTGTGGCTCCCAGCCGACGAGCAGCCCGAACGGAGCGGACCGGGCGAGTGCGCCGGCATCGCGCGCGGTCGGGTTCTTGGGGGCTTCGAGGGTGCCCATCGTCTCGTCGCCGAGGCCGACCAGGGTCGACCGGGAGGGGTCGCGACGGGTGTAGAGCCACTCCTCGCGGGCGAGCCAGCCGTTGTCCTTGCGGCGCTCGTCCGGTCCCCAGTCGCGCTGGGTGGCGGCCCATCTCAGATACGCCCGGTGCACATCGGTGGGCGGATGCCAGGCGCCGGTGTCGCGGCGGACCTGGGCGCGGATGAGCCCGTCGACGGTGAACAGGGTGAGCTGGGTGGCCGCGGTCACGGCGCCGCGGCGACCGTGGGCGGGTACGAGATCACCGATGCCGTCGTGTCCGTGTGTGGCGCGTATCTCGTCCAGCGTGAGGGACGCGACCCCGGCGCCCAGCGCGTCGCCGATGGCACCGCCGAGCAGGGCGCCGCGCACCCGGGCACGGAAGTCCTGCTGTTCCGCACGCCCCCAGACGGCTGTGGCTGCTGCGCTCACCGCGCGTCCCTCCCTGGACGTCGAACGTATGCACCTGGCGGAGCACTTTAATCGACCGCGGGAGATCGGTTCAGGACTGTGAGGGAGCCGATGCGGTATGTGATGGGCCGCACGTCGGGCCGGATTTGAGCGAGTCGCGCACCAGGGGCCCCAGGGGCCCCATCCTCAACCGCCTCCTCGCACCGCCGCGAGCCGAACGCCCGCGCCCGTCGCCGCGCATCGCCGCCGCGCACCGGCCCCCGTCGTCCGGCGCCCTTGGCTCACATCGTCGCCGTCACCCGCAGCACCGCCTTGCCCCGCACCGTGCGCCGGCGCAGGGCGTGGGCCGCGTCCGCGAACCTCTCCCACGGACCCTGCCAGCCGATCGCCACCGCGAGGCGGCCATCCGCGGCGTAACCGACCAGGAGAGCGAGGTCGGCGGCCGGCGCGGACAGGTCGTTGACGAACGACGTGAGCGACTTGGCCGGTCCGACCGTCGAGTACGGCGGGAAGACGGCCGGCTCCCCCGACGTCCAGCCGACGCTCTGCAGGCTGCCGCCCGGCGCCAGCAGCTCCCAGGCCGCGACCATCTGCGGGCCGCCGACGCTGTCGATGATCACGTCGACCGGCCGGTCCAGACCCTTCAGGCCCACCACCACCTCGTCCGCGCCCGCCTTGACGAGGCCCTCGCGGCGGGAGGCCGAGCCCACCGAGGCGATCACATGGGCGCCCGCGGCGGCGGCGAGTTGCAGCGCGAAGCGTCCGACGCCGCCCGATGCGCCGGTGACCAGCACCCGTTTGCCCGGGGCGAGGCCCCCGGCCCGCAGGGAACGCAGCGCGGCGATCCCCGCGACCGGCAGCGCCGCCGCCTCCGCCGGCGAGAGGCCGTCCGGGATCTCGGCCAGGGCATCCGCGTCCACCGCGATCCGCTCCGCGAAAGCACCGGCCGAGAGGGCGACGACCCGGGTGCCCACCGCGGGCCCCGGGCCCTCGGACCGCACCACCACGCCGGCCGCGTCCGAACCCAGCACGGCCCCCTCGGGTACGCGTCCGGACAGGGCGTCGTTGAGGTCGCCGTGGTTGAGCGAGACGTGGTGGACGTCCACGAGCACCTGCCCGGGCCCGGGGACGGGCTCGGGCACCTCGGTGAGACGTACGGCGTCGGTCGCGGACGGGTCCACGACGAGGGCTCTGACGGACATGACGGCTCCTTGCTGAATGTGTGCGGTCCGCAGGGCGTGCGGGCCCCCAGTGCTGAAACCCGGTGCTGTGCGTGGTGCTGAACGCGGTGCTGTGCGTGGTGCTGAACCCGGTGGTGCCGACCTTGCCGGTGTCGGCCGTCCCCGCGGCGGACGCTCGCCGAGGACTCCGCGGTCGGCGGCGTCGGCGACACCGCGAAACGTCACCCCGGCGCCTCTCCGTCCCCCAGCCGCTCCCGCCGCCGCGTCAGGGCCCACGCGTAGCCCGGGACGAGCGCTCAGGGCCCGTTCGAGGTCCGTCAGCGCCTCGTCGACCCCGCCGCCGGCCCAGTGCACGACCGCGCGCCCCGGCACGCCCACGGGTCGTCCGTGGCCGGCGCGATCCCCACGTGTCCTGCCCTGCCCACGTGTTCCCCGGGCCCGGCCGCGGGCGACCCGGCGCGTGTCCGTGCCGCGTGGTTCAGTCCACCAGGGGGGTGGTCAGTCCACGAGGGGCAGCAGCGCAGGCAGATGTCCGTCGGACGCGGCGGCGGCCTGCTGCCGCTCCTCGGACACCTCGCCGTACAGCGTCGTCCGCGGCTTCGCCGGCCGCCCCGCCGCCTCCGCGATCGCCACCAGATCCTTCACCGAGCGGTACGAGCCGTAACTTGAGCCCGCCATACGGGAGATGGTCTCCTCCATCAGGGTGCCGCCCAGGTCGTTGGCGCCCGAGCGCAGCATCTCGGCCGCGCCCTCCGTGCCCAGTTTCACCCAGCTGGTCTGGATGTTGGTGATGTGCGGGTGCAGCAGAAGGCGGGCCATCGCCATCACGGCGCGGTTCTCGCGCGCGGTCGGCCCCGGCCGGGCGATACCGGCGAGATAGACGGGCGCGTTGGTGTGGATGAAGGGCAGGGTCACGAACTCCGTGAACCCGCCCGTCTCCTGCTGGATCCGCGCCAGCGTCCGGAAGTGGCCGAGCCAGTGCCGGGGCTGGTCCACATGCCCGTACATCATGGTCGAGCTGGACCGGATGCCGAGTTCGTGCGCCGTGGTCACGACCTCGATCCAGGTGGCGGTGGGCAGCTTGCCCTTTGTCAGTACCCAGCGGACCTCGTCGTCGAGGATCTCGGCCGCGGTGCCCGGGATCGAGTCGAGCCCGGCCTCCTTCGCGGAGGTCAGCCACTCGCGGATCGACAGGCCGGTCCGGGAGGCGCCGTTGACGACCTCCATCGGGGAGAACGCGTGCACATGCATCCCCGGGACGCGTTCCTTCACGGCGCGCGCGATGTCGAAGTACGCCGTGCCCGGCAGGTCGGGGTGGATACCGCCCTGCATGCACACCTCCACCGCACCGACGTCCCACGCCTGCGCCGCCCGGTCGGCGACCTGGTCGAGGGAGAGGGTGTACGCGTCGGCGTCGGTGCGCCGCTGCGCGAAGGCGCAGAAACGGCAGCCGGTGTAACAGACGTTGGTGAAGTTGATGTTGCGCGTGACGATGTAGGTGACGTCGTCGCCCACGACATCGCGGCGCAGCTCGTCCGCGATCCTCGTCAGGGCGTCGAGGGCCGGCCCGTCGGCGTGCAGCAGGGCGAGTGCCTCGTCGTCGGTGAGCCGGGTCGGATCGTCGGCCGCGGTCTTCAGCGCACCGCGCACATCCGTGTCGATGCGCTGCGGCACCATCCCGGGCGCCGCGGCCTCACGCAGCGACTCCCAGTCGCCGTACACCTCGTCGAAGTCGTCGCGGCGGTCGTGGGTACGGCCGTCGGTGTCGATGGTGCGGTGCAGATCGGTACGCCCGACGGCGGTGAAGCCCTCCTCGGGCTCCTGCCACGGATGGCCCTGGACGGGCGCGTCGGGGTTGGCCAGCCCGGTCTCCGGATCGGCCAGTGCCCGTACGTGCGGCATGAGCCGCGGATCGAGCCACGGCTCACCGCGCCGGACGAACTCCGGGTAGACACACAGCCGTTCCTCCAGACGGAAGCCCGCGGCGGCCGACTGCTCGGTGAGGACGTCGATCTGCGGCCAGGGCCGCTCCGGATTCACATGGTCGATGGTCAGGGGCGAGACCCCGCCCCAGTCGTCGATGCCGGCGCCGATGAGCCGTCCGTACTCGCTGTCCACGAGATTCGGCGGCGCCTGGAGGCAGGCCGAGGGGCCCATGATGTGCCGGGCGACGGCGACGGTGGCCACCAGCTCGTCCAGCTCGGCGTCCGGCATACCGCGCATCGCCGTGTCGGGCTTGGCGCGGAAGTTCTGCAGGATCAGTTCCTGGATGCCGTGGTAGGCCCGGGAGATCCGGCGCAGCGCGAACAGCGAGTCCGCGCGCTCCTCGTACGTCTCCCCGATCCCGATGAGCAGCCCGCTGGTGAACGGCACGGAGCTGCGCCCCGCGTCCTCCAGCACCCGCAGCCGCACGGCGGGTTCCTTGTCGGGAGACCCGTGGTGCGGCCCGCCGGGCTCGCTCCACAGCCGGGTCGCGGTGGTCTCCAGCATCATCCCCATGGACGGCGCCACGGGCTTGAGCCGCTGGAAGTCGGTCCAGGTCATGACCCCGGGGTTGAGGTGGGGCAGCAGCCCGGTCTCCTCCAGGATTCGGATGGCCATGGCCCGTACGTACGCGATGGTGTCGTCGTACCCCTCGGCCTCCAGCCACTCCCGCGCCTCGGGCCACCGGTCCTCGGGCTTGTCCCCGAGCGTGATGAGGGCTTCCTTGCACCCCATCTCGGCCCCGCGCCGGGCGATGGCGAGCACCTCGTCGGGCGACATGAACATCCCGTGCCCGGCACGCCGGAGCTTGCCGGGGACGGTGGCGAAGGTGCAGTAGTGGCACTTGTCCCGGCACAGCCGGGTGAGCGGGATGAACACGCTCTTGGAGTACGTGATGACCCCGGCCCGCCCGGCAGCCTCCAGCCCGGCGTCCCGCACCCGCGCGGCGGACGCACACAGATCGTCGAGGTCCTCCCCCCGCGCCTGCAACAGCACGGCGGCCTCCCCGACATCGAGGGCCACCCCGTCCCGGGCACGCTTGAGAGCGCGGCGCATGGCGTTCCGGGCGGGCCGCGCGGGGGGTTCGGGCTGGTGATCGGTCATGGGGTCGAGGATACGAGCTGGTGGTGTGGTGGGTAGTGGGCCGTGAACGCACCGGGCGACGCGGGCCGGCGTGGTTGAGCCATCAATCAGGCACATTTGTTCGGTTCAGGCCTCAATGATCCCCATTTACCCCGTTGCTTTCGAAAAAACGACCATGGCACGATGCTGGGCATGACGGAGAACGGGGGCGGCTCCGAGGAGCCGGGTCAGCGCTCGCGGCTGGCCGATTTGGTTGACCAGCAGGTGAATTGCCCGGCGGGGGCACCGGAGCAGCAGAAGTCCGACGAGGACCGGATCGCTCGCGGTCGGCATGAGTTTGCCGTGTTGCTTGGCGAATTTCGGCGTACGGCCGTGCTGGTGCCGTTCGACGACCAGGACAGCCTGTGGACCGCCGACCAGAACGGCGTCCGCTGGATCTGCGCGTTCTCGAACGAGGAGTCCCTGGCCCGGTTCGCCGAGGCTCAGGGCAGCGCCGCCCGTGAGTGGACGTACCGCACCATCCTCGGTGCGCGGCTGCTGGATGTGATGGTGCCGATGCTCGGCATGCCCGCCGGTGTGGCGCTCGATGCGGCAAGCGACGACGGAATGCTCTTTCCGCCGGTGAAGGGCATCGTGCCCGACGCTGTGGCGGTCGACCTCGGGGGAACACAGTGAGCGGCGAAGGCTCCGATCTGAACGTACCGCCGGCGGCTCTCGCCGACATCGCCAAGGGCATCAACCTGGCGCATGCCGAGCTGAAGGATCTCGGCATGATCGGCGAGGCGAGCGTGGGACGCGGGTTCTCCGATCTGGCTCTGTCCGGGATGGAGTTGGGCCACACCGGCCTGACCGACCAGTTCCAGACGTTCTGCGACCGCTGGGAGTGGGGCGTGCGGGCGCTGACGCTGCGCGGGAACGGCTTCGCGCAGGGCGTCGGCCTGTCGGCGGGCTCGTTCGCCGAACAGGATCAGTACGTCAAGGACTCGATCAAGATCGGGGTGAATTCCCTCAACGGGAACCCGCACTTGACCGAGGAAGAGGTCAAGGGGATGAGCTGGGACAAGATCAGCACCCAGTCCGCGTTCGACGGTGCCACCTGGAGCGGCGAGTCCTTCTCACAGGCCCAGAAAGAGGTCAACCAGACCTGGAAGAACACCGGTTACGACGTGATGGATGCCCAGCTGGACTCGATGGAGCGATCGGGTCTCATCGACTCGAAAGTGCGGGACGCGGCCGACGCGGATCTGCGGGAGACCTTCGATCCGGATGAGCAGACCATCGCCCAGGCCGAAGAGCCGCGTTGGGGGGACAACCGCTGATGCCGGACTGGGGAGCATGGGCCGACAAGGGCATCGATGTCATCGACGGCGGCATCGACAAGGCCAAGGAGAAGGTCGGCGAGGGTGTCGACTGGGCGACGGACAAGGTCGGCGACGGCCTGGACAAGGTCGGCGCGCACGACTGGGCGGACTCCGTCGAGGACTGGGGCGATGAGACCGCCTCCTCGCTCGGCGCCGAGGTGGGCGAACAGCAGCTGGGCCAGACCGAGGAGGCCAATGAACTCGTCCACGGCAACCCGGGCAAGATAGCCGCCACCGTGAAGAACCTGCGGGACTTCCAGAAGGCATTCGATCTGGTCGGCGGCGGGATGAAGAAGCTCGACTCCAGCCACTGGAAGGGCGAGGCGGCCAACACCTTCCGGGAGAAGTTCCAGACCCTGCCGACCGACTGGCTGCACGCGGCGGACGCCTTCGAGGATGCGGCGAAGGCGCTGGAGACGTACTCCAAAGCAGTCACGAGCGCACAGGGTAAGGCCAAGGAGGCGATCGCCCTCTACAAGGAGGGCAACGAGTCCTCCAAGACGGCGGCGGACACGTACAACAAGAAGGTCGACGCCTACAACGCGGCCCGCAACAGCGACAACCCGCCGCCGCGGCCCGAGCCCTTCTCCGACCCGGGCGTCGCCAAGCGCGAGCGGGCGCACGAGATCCTCAAGGAAGCACGCCGCCACCGCAACGAGGCGGCGGATACGGCGAAGTCGGCGGTCACGGCGGCGATGGCGCACGCGCCGAAGGAGCCGACGGGCCGCGAGAAGCTGACGCTCGAGCTCGCGGACTACGGCATGGGCCAGGGAGTCGAGCTGGCCCACTTCGGCGGCGGCGTCATCAAGGGCACGGCGGGCCTGGTGAACTTCGTCCGCTCGGTGAACCCGATCGACCCGTACAACATCACGCACCCGGCGGAGTACTGGAAGGGCCTCAACACGACGCTTGCGGGCCTGGTATCGACCGCGGCGAACCCGGACAGGGCGCTGAAGAACGCGTGGGAGGCGGCGAAGGGCGACCCGGGCGAGTTCTTCGGGCGGCTGGTGCCGGAGGTGCTCGGGACGAAGGGCACAGGCCTGGTTCGGGGAGGTGTGCGTGCCGGGCTGAAGACCGGGGCGAAGGACCTTGCGGACCAGCCGCCGGGGAAGGGGCGTGCGGGGCACGACAAGGAACCCGAGGGCAGCAGTCGCGAGTGCGGCGAGAAGGTCTGCAAGAAGGACCCGGTCGATGTCGCGACGGGGCGGATGATCCTGCCGCAGACGGACATCGCCCTGCCGGCATCGCTGCCGCTGGTGTTTGAGCGGACCTTCGAGTCGTCGTACCGAGCGGGTGGTTGGTTCGGCCCGGCCTGGTCGAGCACGGCCGACCAGCGCCTGGAGATCGATTCCGAGGGCGTCGTGTTCATCTGTGACGACGTCAGCCTGCTGGCGTATCCGCACCCGGCGCCAGGCGTTCCGGTGCTGCCCACGCACGGGCGAGAGTGGTCCCTGGAGATCGACGCAGGCGGCGACTACACGATCACCGACCCCGACTCGGGCCGTGTCCGGCACTTCGCCACACGGAACCCCGAACTCGCCCTGCTGGCACAGATCGATGACCGCAACGGGCGCTGGATCACGTTCGAATACGACGAGGACGGCGCGCCGACGTCGATCGTCCACCACAGCGGCTACCACCTGAAGCTGACGACGGACGACGGCCGCATCACAGCCCTGCACCTGGCCGGCGCCGCCGCGGACGGCTTCGACCAGGAGATCCTGCGGTACGGGTACACCGACGGCCACCTCACCGAGGTGATCAACTCCTCGGGTCTGCCGCTGCGTTTCGGCTGCGACGAGCACGGTCGCATCACGTCCTGGACGGACAGGAACGGCAGTCACTTCGACTACGTCTATGACGAACACGACCGCTGTGTCGCCCAATCCGGAACGAACGGGCACCTCGCAACGACGTTCCGCTGGGACGAGGTCGACCGCGACACCGGCCTGCGGGTCCACTCGGTGACGGACGCCCTCGGTGCCAGCGAGCGCTACCTCATCGACGAACGTGTTCAGGTCGTCGGCGAGATCGACGCGACGGGAGCGCGCACCCTCTTCGAACGCGACGGCCGCAACCGGCTGCTGTCCGTGACGGACCCGCTGGGTCGCACCAGCCGTTCCGTGTACGACGAATCCGGCCGCCCGACCACTGTTGTACGCCCGGACGGACGTGAGCTGCACGCGCAGTACAACGAGCTGGGACTCCCGGTACACATCCGGGGGGCGGATGGAACGATCACGCGCCAGACGTACGACAATCGGGGCAACCGGACGTCGATCACGGAGGCCTCGGGGGCGACGACCCGGTTCTCGTACGACGCGGCGGGTCACCTGGTATCAGTAACGGACGCTCTGGGGCACACCTCGTCCGTGCGCGTCGACCGCGCCGGACTGCCGGTGGAGATCACCGACCCTCTGGGGGCGACGACCCGCTACGAGCGGGACGCGTTCGGCCGGCCTGTCCGCGTCATTGACGCCCTCGGCGCGGCCACGCAGTTGGAGTGGACGGTGGAGGGCAAGCCGTCCCGGCGCATCGAGCCGGACGGCACCGAGCAGTCGTGGACCTACGACGGCGAAGGCAACTGCCTCAGCCACACCGACGCCATGGGCGCAGTTTCGACCTTCGAGTACACAGACTTCGACCTGCTGGCGGCCCGTACGGGCCCGGACGGCGTGAGGTACGAGTTCAGCCACGACAGCAACCTCCGGCTGACCCGGGTCACCAATCCGCAGGGCCTGACGTGGGACTATACGTACGACGCGGCGGGGCGGCTGCTCTCGGAGACCGACTTCGACCACCGGACCCTGACATACGCGTACGACCGGGTGGGTCGGCTAGCCGCAAGGACGAACAGCCTCGGTCACGTGGTGCGGTTCGAGCACAACGAGCTCGGCCAAGTGGTGCGCAAGGACGCGGCGGGTGCGGTCACCACGTTCGCGTATGACATCTTCGACGAGCTCGCGACAGCGACAGGCCCGGACGCGACGCTGGTCAGGATGCGAGACCGGTTCGGCCGGCTCACGTCGGAGACGGTGAACGGGCGGCGGATGTCGTTCGACCTCGATGCGGTGGGACGTCGCACCGGCAGGACTACGCCCAGCGGGGCGGTCAGCACCTGGGCGTACGACGCGGCGGGCAGGCGCACCGAGCTGACGACATCCGGCCGCACGTTGACCTTCGAGCGTGACGCAGTGGGCCGCGAGCTCGCCCAGCACATCGGTGACACGCTGACGCTCTCGCACCAGTTCGATGCACTGGGCCGCCTTACGGATCAACACGTCACCACGCGTGGCCGTGATCTTCAGCGTCGCTCGTACACCTACCGGGCAGACGGCAACCTGGTCGGCATCGACGACCGACTCTCCGGCTCCCGCCGCTTCGACCTGGACAGCGCTGGTCGCGTCACGGCGGTCCACGCAACCGATTGGACGGAGCGGTACGCCTACGATTCCGCGGGCAATCAGACGGAGGCTTCGTGGCCGACGTCGCATCCGGGCCAAGAGGCAACCGGTACACGCACGTACGCGGGCACGAACATCACACGAGCCGGCAACGTCCGCTACGAGCACGACGCGCAAGGCCGAGTCGTCCTACGACAGAAGACCCGCCTCTCGCGGAAGCCGGACACCTGGCGGTACGAATGGGACGCGGAGGACCGGCTGACGTCGGTGGTCACACCGGACGGAACGGTGTGGCGCTATCAGTACGACGCGATGAGCCGCCGCACAGCCAAGCAACGTCTCGCAGACGACGGTGTGACGGTCCTGGAGCAAGTCTCGTTCACCTGGGACGGCACGACCCTGTGCGAACAGCTCACCGAGAGCTGTGAGCTGCCCAACCCGGTCGCGCTGACGTGGGACCACGACGGCCTGCGCCCGCTTGCGCAGACCGAACGCATCGTCACCGGGGACACCTCCCAGGAAGCGATCGACGAACGTTTCTTCGCGATCGTCACCGACCTGGTAGGTACGCCGAGCGAACTGATCGACGAGTCGGGCGAACTGGCTTGGCGCACCCGCAGCACAGTGTGGGGGACGACGACATGGGCAACATCGAGTACTGCGTATACCCCTTTGCGGTTTCCGGGACAATACTTCGACCCTGAAACGGGGGCACATTATAACTTCTTTCGGCACTACGACCCGGAGAGTGCGCGCTATCTCACACTGGATCCACTAGGACTGGAGCCGGCACCCAGCCCAGCGTGCTATGTAGCGAATCCGACTATTGCAGTCGACCCCCTCGGCCTAGCGCCGGAAGGCTGCCCAGAGGAAACTGGCGACTCACCGGCAGGACCAGGCCCGTGGGACATGACAGGGCGAGATCCCATGAGTGTGGTTCCAGACCATGCCAGGATTCGAGAGCTTACGCCGGATTCCAACGGAGGAGCACAGTACGGATTGGAGTACATCTGGAGAGACTCGGAAGATAGGCGCGTTCGGTTGCGAATACACGGGCCGGACAGAGGCCCTAACGTTCCCCTAGATTCATCCTCACGCTGGAACGACATATACAGGATCCAGATCAGCGGTCGGTATCAAGACATGATGGGGAACCTCTATCACAGGGAAGTACATAACCCCAGGAGCCCGCACCATAACTCCGACGCCGCTTCAGCGACCCATATGCTCTGGCCAGAGGAATACAACGGTCTCTAAATCGGCCCAGCCCCTCAACATTCCAGGAGGACGAATGTCACTAGGCGATAGCAACCTCATCAAGATTGCCAGGGGGTTGACCTCCACGCTGCCCAGAACACGAGAAGAAGCCTGCGAAATGGCATGTGACTTGCTTCACTCGTTCGATCGTCGAGAAGTTCGAATCGTGGCTGGCCTGCTTGCCTCGGCAGCTACCTTGGAAACGGTTCGAGACAGTCTGGAAAGTGAGCTTCACGCTCTGAGTGAGCTGACGGAGACCGGCTTCATTGAGTCGGATGACCTGGAACCTCTGCGGAACTTGCAGAAGGATCGGCTCAGCGGGTCAGAAGCGGAGCACCTAGAATATCTGGCAAGCGAATACCTCTGAGGCATCAACAAGCGCACTCTGGACTAGAGGAACGACGGTCGCAGGATCCGCTGGGCAAGTAGCTCCGGCTGGCAGCACGATAGATTGCGTTGCAGAAACTTCGCGAGGAGCGTGACTTTTCACAACCCTGAACAGGGCCGACCTCAACCGCTCATGACACGCGGCATCGAGCCCCCACCAGAGGCCTACCAACATGGCGGACATAGGCAGGTTTCAGATCGAATCCGTGGAACAGTCGAGCGACATCGGAGGGATTTGCATCGTCCGGTGCGTCGGGGGCATGCCTCGCGTCGGTGATGTCTTCACCAGCGACGAGAGTTTCCGCCTCGGGCACCTCAAGGTGCGCATCACTCTGGATCGAATCGAGCGATACGAAGGGCGATTCGTGGAGTTCTTCGACCCTCCTCACGCGGCCAGAATTCATGTCTCGGGAGAGGGTGTGGGCCTCCTCACCAGATGGTCGATCATCACCTCCGCAGCCGAGTCGGTCCCGCCGGACCCGTCATGAACGCACCCGACACCGACGCGACGTGGGCATCCTTGACGGAGGCAACTCTCGCGAGCATCGCAGCAAGCGACGCACGACGATTGAGCGTCGAGCGCTCGAGGGTGGCGCCAGAAGTCCGGGAAGAGATTACCGAGCCTGTCTACTCGCTCAAGAACAGGTTCTCGTTCTGGGAGCGATTGATTCGGCGCATGGAGGCCGACTGGCAGGTCGAGGGTCAGTACCCCATCAGTGCCTACTCCAACGACCTCGACTCCAGGGACCGGCTGCAGGTTTCCCTCAGCGAACTCCCCGACACCGCCCAGGCGGCCCTGGCCGGCCTCCTGAGAGCTCTCGACGAGCGCTTCATGCACCGGGCAGAGCCCGACGGGACCGGCGAACTCCGCCCCTGGCTGAGGCCGTCCTCCGGTACGTCCCGGCACGGCTTCTGGTTGCGCAAACCCAGGGTCATTCCCTGGTGAACCCGGGTGGATCGACCAGAGCTCCACCCGCTCTCGCGTACCGAAAGCCCCACGCGCCCGCACCCCCAGTACACGACCCATCCCCCCTCCGGGTACCACCCGCACCCCCGCACGCGTGTCTCCCCGGCCCGCCCCCAAGATCGCGGCAGCCTCTGGGAGCGTGACCACCTCACGGCTCATCCTCGCCGCCCTGCTCACCGTCGTCGCCGTTCCCGCCGCCGCCCTCGTGCCCCTTCAGGGGCCCCGCAGCGGCGCGCCGACCGTTCAGGCCCCCGGGGTGGGTGAGCTCTCCACGTACTGCCCGTACTCGTCCAGCACCCGCAGTACCTCGCTCTCACCCTCCGGCGGGAGTTGCAGCACGACCTCCTCCACGCCCAGTTCCGCGTAGTACGCCAGCTTGCCCGCTGAGGGCAGGACCGCGTACGGGACCACCTGGAGCGTCGAGACGTCGCGGCCCGCCGCCGACCAGGCGTCGCGCAGGAGCGGGAGCGACTCCGTCAGGCCGCGGCCGCCGATCGGGAGCCAGCCGTCCGCGTACTCCGCGATGTGGGAGAACAGCTTCGGGCCCGCCGCGCCGCCGATCAGGGTGCGGGGGCCGCTGATCGGCTTCGGGTAGGCGTCGGACGCGCGGACCGAGCCGAACTCGCCTTTGTACGCCGTCGGTTCCGCCGTCCACAGCGCCCTCATCAGGCGCATCCGGTCGCGGCCCAGTTCGCGGCGCGTCGTCCACTCGACGCCGTGGTCCGCCGCCTCCTCCTTGTTCCAGCCGAAGCCGAGGCCGAGCGTGAAGCGGCCGCCGGAGAGGAAGTCCAGCGTGGCGATCTGCTTGGCCAGGTCGATCGGGTCGTGCTGGGCGATCAGCGTGATGCCCGTGCCGAGGCCGAGCTCCGAGGTGACCGCCGCCGCCTGGCCGAGGGCCACGAAGGGGTCCAGCGTGCGGCCGTACTCGGGCGGGAGTTCGCCGCCCGCGGGGTACGGCGTCACGCGCTCCACCGGGATGTGGGTGTGCTCGGGCAGATAGAGGCCGGCGAAGCCCCGGTCCTCCAGTTCCCGTGCGAGCCGTACCGGTGTGATCGTCTCGTCGGTGAGGAAGATCGTGGTCGAGATCCGCATACGGAACCCTCCGTCATCGTCTCTGGTGGCGGCCCAAACGTATGCCGTACGGTGCCAGATGCCGAGAGCCCGGCGACACCGGGCCAGGGCCTGTCTTCTCGATCAGGCCCTCGGTCACAACGGGGAGGTTCCGCTTCATGACGCGTGTACGTATCGCCACCACGGCCCTGGTGCTGTCCGGGGCACTGCTGGTGGGTGCGCCGGTCGCTTCGGCATCGCCCACGCCCACCGCGGTGACGGCGGTTCAGAAGCCGGGCTCTGCGCCCCAGGCCAGCACCTCGTCGACCGTCGCCCAGGCCGGCATTGAGACCTCGACGATCGACAAGGCCCGCAAGAGCAAGAAGAAAAAGAAGAAGTCGAAGGGCTTCGGGGCCGGGCTGATCATCGGTCTGATCGTCATCGTCGCGCTGATCGTCATCATCGCGCTCCTGGTGCAGCGGCGGAAGAAGCAGACCGGCTGAGAACCGCCCCCGAAAGGCGGCCGCCATCCGCCGAACCCCTTCCCTTGCACGGCAGTTCACGGCTCAATACCAGGGTTTGAGTACACCACTCCTGTCCCACTCACCGCCCCTGGGGAGCCGACGCCATGTGCAAGGACGAACACGCGCTGGGTAGACGCGGACTGCTCGTGACGGGAGCCGCAGCCGCTCTTACCTTGGGCACTGTGAGCTTCGCGAACGCCGCGCCTGCCGGCGCCGGGGACAACACCGGCGATCACACCGAGGTCGTGCGCGGCACCCTGCCGCCCGGCTCGCCCGACTTCGTGTACCTTCCCGTCGAGATTCCGCGGGGCGTACGGGAACTGCACGTGGCGTACAGCTACGAGCGGCCCGTCGTGCCGCCGGGCACCCAGGGCAACGCCCTGGACATCGGCATCTTCGACGAGCGGGGCACGGCGCTCGGCGGAAAGGGGTTCCGCGGCTGGTCGGGCGGCGCCCGCACCGAGTTCTTCATCCGGGCCGACGAGGCGACGCCCGGGTACATCCCGGGCCCGGTGCGCGCCGGGACGTGGCACATCGCGCTCGGGCCGTACACCGTGGCGCCGCAGGGTCTCGCGTACGAGGTGACCATCACCCTGCGGTACGGCGCCCCCGGCCGGACGCCGAAGCCCGTCTACCCCCCGGAGCGCGCCAAGGGCCGTGGCAGGGCCTGGTACCGCGGCGACTGCCATGTGCACTCCGTGTACTCGGACGGCCGGCGCACCCTCGCCGAGATCGCGACGCTGGCGCGTGCCGCCGGGCTCGACTTCATCAACTCCTCCGAGCACAACACGCACTCCGCGCACGCCCATTGGGCGGACCTCGCGGGCGACGACCTGCTCATCCTGACGGGCGAGGAGGTCACGACCCGCAACGGGCACGTGCTGGCGCTCGGAACCGACCCGGGGACCTTCGTCGACTGGCGCTACCGCGCCAAGGACAATCGCTTCGGGCACTACGCCGGCGAGATCCGGCGGGCCGGCGGTCTGGTCGTGCCCGCGCATCCGCACGCCACCTGCATCGGCTGCAACTGGAAGTTCGGCTTCGGCGAGGCGGACGCGCTGGAGGTGTGGAACGGCCCCTACACACCCGACGACGAGGTGTCCCTCGCGGACTGGGACAGCACGCTGGCCGTCGCCGCCCGCTCGCGCGGGTGCTGGACGCCGGCCATGGGAAACAGCGACGCACACCGCGACCCGGACCCCATCGGCACCCCGCAGACCGTGGTCCTCGCCGACGACCTGACCCGGGAGGCCATCCTGGAGGGCATCGCGGCGGGCCGCAGCTATGTCGCCGAGTCGAAGGCGGTGTCGCTGTCGTTCTCGGCGACGGGAGGCCGCGGGAAGCAGGCCGGGATCGGTGAGCGCCTGCGCGTCGACCAGGACACCCCGGTCACGGTCCGTCTCGACGTCACCGGCGCGCCGGGCTGCTCGGCGCGGTTCGTGACCGACCAGGGCGTGCTGCACACGGTGACCCTGCCCGCGTCGGGCACGGGGACGGTGGAGTGGCGTACGACGCCGGAGTACGCGACCTATGTGCGCGCCGAGGTCCGGCACCCGGTCGTCATACCGGGGATGCCCGGTCCGCTCGCGGCCTTCACCAACCCGGTCTTCCTCGGGAAGTAACCGGCGGACGGGAAGTAGTACACGGAGGGGCTGCCGGGACCCTCAGGCCCGGCAGCCCCTCCGCTCAGGCGAGGTCAGCCCGTCCGGTCAGTCCGCCGTCACCAGCGACGGCGTGTCCTTCGTCAGCACCTCGCCGCGGAAGAACGCCGGGCTGCGGCGCTGCATCACCAGCATCAGCACCACGCCGAGCAGCAGCAGCCCGACGCCGATCACGAAGACCGAGCCGACGCCGAAGACCGCCGAGCCGCTGCCGTACGCCGGGTCCCACATGTCGTACAGCGTCTTGCCGAACACCGCGGCCAGCAGGACGCCGCCCAGCAGCGGGAAGAGGCCCTTGAAGACGAAGTCGCGTCCGGAGCGCAGCAGTTCGTGGCGGAAGTACCAGGCGCACGCGAAGGCCGTGAGTGCGTAGTAGAAGCAGATCATGAGGCCGAGGGCGTAGATGGTGTCGACCAGGACGTGCTCACTGACCAGGGTCATCACCGTGTAGAAGACGCCGGTGGCGACGCCCGCCACCACGGTCGCGCGGCCGGGGGTCCGAAAGCGCGGGTGGACGCGGGCGTACGAGGGCGGCAGGGCCTCGTACGCGGACATCGCGAGCACCGTGCGGGCGACGGGGATGAACGTCGTCTGGAGGCTGGCGGCCGCCGAGGCGAGGACCGCGAGGAAGAGCAGGATGCCGAGGCCGGGGCCCATGACCGGGCCGGCGAGCGCGGCGAAGACGTTGTCCGAGGTCTCGGGGTTGGCGAGACCGAGGCCCTTGTCGCCGGAGCCGACGGCCATCTGGGCCGCGACGCCGGTGGCGAGGTAGGAGCCGACCAGGACGACCATCGCGATGAGGGCGGCGCGGCCGGGGGTCCGGTCGCTGCCGGTCGTCTCCTCGTTGGCGGTCAGGCAGGCGTCCCAGCCCCAGTACATGAAGATCGAGAGGGACAGTCCGGCGGTGAAGGCGGCGAAGGACTGCACGGCGAACGGGTTCAGCCAGGAGAAGGAGAAATCGAGGCCTGTCGAGAACTCGCCACTGCCCGCCTTCTGGAAGGCCATGGCGACGAAGACTGCCAGCACGAGCAGCTGCAGGCCCACCAGCGCGTACTGCACGCCCTTGGTCGCGGTCATGCCGCGGTAGCTGATCGCCGTGGCGACCGCGATGAGGACGAGGCAGGTCAGGATGTGCACGGGCTTGCGCTCGTCGAGCGCCGCCACCGACTCGCTGCCGGTGATCTCGCCCGCGAGGAGCCAGAAGTACGAGGTGGCCACGCCCGCCAGGTTGGAGAGCACGATGATCGTCGCGATCACCAGGCCCCAGCCGCACATCCAGCCGAGGCGCGGGCCGAAGGCCTTCACGGTCCAGGTGAAGGACGTGCCGCAGTCGGGCATCACCCGGTTCAGCTCGCGGTAGGCGAAGGCGACCAGCAGCATCGGCAGGAAGCCCGCCAGGAACACCGCGGGCATCTGCAGCCCGACCTCGCCGGCCGTGGAGCCGAGGGTGGAGGTCAGACAGTAGACGGGGGCAACGGTCGAGACACCGATGACGGCGCTGCCCATCAGTCCGACGGAGTTGCCGCCGAGTCCCTTGGTGCGTACGCCCCCGTCGGAGGCGCCCCGTACCGTGTCTCCGGCCTGGGGCCGCGCATCCAGCTGAGTCATGAACAGGACGTTAAAGGCTGCGGTTTCCATATCCGGAGGCGCAAGATCCGGACATCGCTCCTTCCATTCCATGATCCAGCGCGGTAAGTGCCACCGGTTTCCAGGGCATCCAAGACCGACACCCCGACTCCGGCAGGTCAGGAGGGCATCCCTCCGGAATGCGAGAACCGCAGCAGTGTCCGTTTTGACCGGTTTCCAAATTTTCCCGCGCTGTTTTCAGCCCGGCCAGACGACCGCCTGCACCTCGCTGTAGGCATGCAGTGCGTAGGACCCCACGTCCCGGCCGACCCCGCTGCGCTTGAATCCGCCGAACGGCGCCTCCATGTTCCGGCCGATGGTGTTCACACCCACCCCGCCCGCCCGCAGCTCGCCCGCGATCCGGAAGGCCCGCGCGACGTCACCCGACCACACGTAGTCGATCAGGCCGTAGTCGCTGTCGTTGGCGAGCGCGATGCCCTCCTCCTCCGTGTCGAAGGGGACGACGACGACCACCGGGCCGAAGATCTCCTCCCGCACGACGCGCATGTCGGACGTGCAGTCCCCGAAGAGCGTGGGCGCGACATAGAAGCCCTTGTCGAACTCCGGACGCTCGCCGCCCGTGACCAGCCGGGCGCCTTCCTTGCGGCCCAGTTCGATGTAGGACTCCACCCGGTCGCGGTGCGCGGCGGAGATCACCGGCCCGACGACCGTTCCCGGCTCGGCCGGATCACCGGTCTTGAGGTGCCCGGCGTAGGCCGCGAGCCTCTCCACCAGCCGGTCGTGAATCCCGCGCTGCGCGATCACCCGGGTCGGGGCCGTGCAGATCTGGCCGCTGTAGAAGGAGAACGTCGTCCCGATGCCCTGGACGGCCGAGTCGAGGTCGGCGTCGTCGAAGACGAGGGCCGCGCCCTTGCCGCCGAGTTCCATCAGCTGGCGCTTCATCCCGCGGCCGCAGACCTCGGCGATGCGCTGCCCGACCTTCGTCGACCCGGTGAAGCTGACCATGTCGACGTCCCCGGAGTCGACGGCCGCCTCACCGGCGGCGGGCGCGGAGCCGGTCACCACGTTGACCACGCCCGGCGGTACTCCCGCCTCCGCCAGCGCATCGGCCATCCGGTACACGGACAGCGGGTCCTGCGGGGCGGGCTTCACGACGACCGTGTTGCCCATGGCGAGCGCGGGCGCGACCTTGCCCGCCGGATTGGCCCAGGGATTGTTGTACGACGTGATGCAGGTGACGACGCCGACCGGGCGGCGCACCGCGAGCGCGCCGAACACTCCGGCCCGCCCCATCGGGCCCGCCGCGTTGATCTGCGGGGGCAGCGCCTGCTCGACGGGTTCCAGGGCGCCCCGCGCATAGCGCCGGAAGCGCGCCGCACCGACCGCGACCTGCATCCCGCGCGCGATGGCGGTGGTCGCCCCGCTCTCCGCGCGCGCGAGTTCGGCGTACGGTTCCGCCTCGCGCTGGATGACATCGGCGGTCGCGTCCAGGATCCGGGCGCGTTCCTCGGGCTTCGTGCGCGACCAGCCGGCGAAGGCCTCGCGGGCAGCTGTGGCCGCGGCGTACACCTGCTCACGGCTCGCCTCGGGAGCGAGTCCGACGGTCTGCTCGGTCGCCGGATCGACGACCTCGTAGTACCCGCCGTCGGGCTCGACCCACTCGCCGCCGATGAACAGCCGCTGGTTCACCGGGTGCTCACGGTCCCCGTGTCGCGGCCCGAGCGCAGGATCGTGCCCGGGACCGCGCCGGTGATCCGGTCGTCCCGGACGGTCTCGACGCCGTTCACACGCACGGACACGATGCCGATCGCCTGCGCGTCCAGCCGCGGGCTGTCGCCGGGCAGGTCGTGCACCAGCGTCGCCGGGCCGGCCTCGATCCGGTCCGGGTCGAACAGCACCAGGTCCGCGTGCCAGCCCTCGTGGATACGGCCCCGCTCGCGCAGGCCGAAGAGCTGCGCCGGGTCGTCGGTCAGCATCTTCACGGCCTCCTCCAGCGGCAGCAGCTTGCGGCCGCGCAGACAGTCGCCGAGGAAGCGGGTGGTGTAGGGCGCGCCGCACATGCGGTCCAGATGGGCGCCCGCGTCGGAGCCGCCGAGCATGACGTCCTCGTGCGCCCAGGTCCGCCGGCGCAGCTCCCAGGACGCGGGGTCGTTGTCGGTGGGCATCGGCCACAGGACCGTGCGCAGTTCGTCGTTGGCGCAGATCTCGACCAGGCAGGTGAAGGGGTCCTGGCCGCGTTCGGCGGCGATGTCGTTGACCACGCGGCCGCTGAGTCCGTCGTTCTCCTTGGCGTAGGTGTCGCCGATGACGTAGCGGCCGAAGTCGGCGAGCCGGCGGAAGACGCCGGCCTCCTTGGAGTCGGCGCGGCGCAGCATCTCCTCGCGTACGGCGGGATCGCGGAGTTTCGCGATCCGCTCCGGGACCGGGAGGGACAGGATCTCGCCCCAGCCGGGGATGAGGTTCAGCGCGCAGAACGTGCCGAGCGACATGTTCATGGGGGTGAGGATCGGCATGGTCAGCGCGACGACGCGGCCGCCTGCCCGGCGGGCGCGCTCGCTCGGTATCAGCTGGCGCGGTACGCGTTCGGGCACGGACGCGTCGATGGTGAGCACGTTCCAGTTCAGCGGGCGTCCGGCGGCGGCGGACATCTGCACGAAGAGGTCGATCTCCTCGTCGCTGAACCGGTCGAGGCAGCCTGCGACGATCGCCTCCAGCTGGGTGCCCTCGTGGTCGGCGACGGCGCGGGAGAGCGCGAGGAGTTCGGCGGGCCCGGCGTGCCGGGAGGCGACGGGCTTGCCGTCGCCGTCGGAGTGCGTGGAGGACTGGGTGGTGGACAGACCCCAGGCGCCGGCGTCCATCGCGTCGTGGAAGAGGGCGAGCATCCGCTCCAGCTGCTCGGGGGTGGGCGTGCCGCCGACGGCGTCGGGGCCCATCACATGACGGCGCAGGGCGCAATGGCCCACCATGAAGCCCGCGTTGACGGCCGTCCTGCCCTCCAGGGCGTCCAGGTACTCGCCGAAGGTGTGCCAGTTCCAGGGCGCGCCCTCCTCCAGGGCGACCAGCGACATGCCTTCGACCTTGGACATCATCCGGCGGGTGTAGTCGGCGTCCTCGGGGCGTTCCGGGTTCAGCGGCGCGAGGGTGAATCCGCAGTTGCCGCCCGCGACCGTGGTGACGCCATGGTTCATGGAGGGAGTGGCGTACGGGTCCCAGAACAACTGGGCGTCGTAGTGCGTGTGCGGGTCGACGAACCCGGGGGTGAGGATCAGGCCGGTGGCGTCCTCACTCGTCCTCGCCTCCTCCTCGACGGTGCCGGGCGCGGCGATGACGGCGATGCGGCCGTCCCGTACGCCGACGTCGGCGACGAACGCGGGAGCGCCGGTCCCGTCCACGACGGTCGCCGATCGGATGAGGTGGTCGAGCATGGGAGTTCCTCTCTGTGAGCCATGGGCATGAGCCGGGGCGTCTTGGTGAGCCGGGCGTCGGGCTGTGTGGGTCGGCGGAGGCACCGTGGGAGCCGGGGCGTCAGCGTGGTGCGGGTCGGCGGAGGCACCGTGCGTACGGCCGTGGGGGGAGGTCCAGGAGAGCGCCGGCGCCCCGGGGGCACGCGCTCGGAGACCGGCCGGCTGTGGCGCCGGTCGCCGGGGGCGGGCTCAGGAGCCGGACGCCCATGGACCGAGGCTCAGAGGCACGGTGCCCCAGGGGCAGGACTGTGGGGGCGCGGGCCTCGGCCCGGCGGTGCGGCAGGCCGCTGCCGCACCACCCGGGCCGGGCCCTGATCCGAGGCTGCGGGCCGGGAAGCCGCTGCCCCCTCCGGCGCGGCCCCCTTCCGCGAGATGTACGAATTCGATCTGGACCCGTTCCAGATCGAAGCCTGTCA
>NZ_JBEOSJ010000008.1:0-260358 GCF_040302905.1 Streptomyces sp. NPDC096193
CGCAACCGCAACCGACGACCGCTCGACGAACCGCCCGGGACAGTGACCTTGGCACTCCCACCCGGGGTCGGAACCGGCACACTCGCACCCAACGCGGCCTCCCACGGCGTGACGGGCACCACGACATGGATGTTGCGGCCGTCCAGGCGGAACTGCGCGTCGGGCTTGATCCGGACCCGTAGGAGCAGGTCGCCCGCAGGGCCGTCGCCGCTCCCCCGCCCGCCTTCCCCGGCGAGCCGGATGCGCTGACCGTCGACCACTCCGCGCGGGATGTTGACGTCGTAGGTCCGCTGCCCGTCCGGGCCGGCGAGGGTGATGGCGCGGTGCCCGCCCCGGTAGGCCTCCACGACGCTGAGTTCGATCTCCGCCTCCTGGTCGGCGCCGGGAATCGGGCCTCGCGGCCCGCCCCTCACACCGCCGCGGCCGAACATCCCGCCGAACAGGTCCTCGAAGTCGATGCCGGAGCCCTCGAATCCCTCGAAGCCCTGGCCGCCACCGGTGCTGTAGCGGACCCGGCCGCCTCCGCCCGGCCGGCCGTACGAGTCGCCGCGCGCGCCCGCGCCTGCGGCCACCCGCTCGTCGTAGTCCTCCGGAATCTGCCGGAAGTCTTCGCCGAAGCGGTCGTAGCGCTGCCGCGTCTTGGGATCGGAGAGCACGCTGTACGCCTCGTTGAGCTCCTTGAAGCGCTCCTCGGACTGCGGGTCCTTGCTGATGTCGGGGTGGTGCTTGCGCGCGAGTTTGCGGAACGCCTGCTGGATCTCCTCGGAGTCCGCGTCACGCCGTACCCCGAGCACGTCGTAGTAGTCACGTGCCATGGAGGGCCTCACTCCTGCCGTTTGGCGACGATCACTGAGGCGGGCCGCAGTTGGCTGTCGCCCGCGCCGTAGCCGGGGCGTACGACCTCCACGACCGTGTTCGGCTCCGCTCCCTCGGCCTCGACCACGCCGACGACCTCGTGCTCGGCCGGGTCGAAGGGCACCCCGGTCCGGTCGTCGCGGGGGTAGCCGAGCCGGGTCAGTACGTCGACGGCCTGATCCCGTACGGCCTTGACGCCTTCGAGCACCGGTGAGGAGTCGGACCCGGCGTGGGCGAGGGCCAGTTCCAGGTTGTCGAGAACGGGCAGCCAGGCCGCCGCGGTGCGGGCGCGCTCGGTGCCGCGTTCACGTTCCAGCTCCCTGGCGTGGCGTTTGCGGAGGTTGTCCAGATCGGCGAGAGCCCGGTGCCGGCGGTCCCGGAGGTCGTCCAGCTCGGCGGTGCGGTCGTCCGACTCCGGCCCCTGCGGGGACTCCGCGCGCTCCGTGGACTCCGGCCGGGCTGCGGTCTGCGCCGACGGGGTGGCGCCCCTCTCGTCCGGCTGCGTCACCGGCCCCTGTTCGGTGGACATGACCGCACCTCAGCTCTTGTCGAATTCGGCGTCGATCACGTCGTCCTCGGATCCGCCGGGGCTCGCGGCGCCGACGCCGGCCCGGTCCTGCCCGGATGCCTCCGCGCCCGCCGGCTGCGACGCCAGCGAGGCGTAGATCTGCTGGAGTTCGGAGGTCAGCGGCCTGACCTTGTCCACCGGCGCCCCCTGCTGCACCGCCTCGCGCGCTTCGGTGACGAGCATCTCGGCACGCGCCTTCTCGTGCGACGCCGCGGCGTCGCCCATCTCGGCGAGCCGTCGTTCGACCTGGTACGCGACGGCGTCCAGCTCATTGCGGGCGTCCACCGCCTCACGCAGGGCCCGGTCCTCCCCGCGGTGCCGGTCGGCCTCCTGGATCATCCGCTCGACCTCGCTCTGGTCGAGGTTGGATCCCTCGCTGATGGTGATGCTCTGTTCCCTGCCGGTGTCCTTGTCACGCGCGGTGACGTTCAGGATGCCGTTGGCGTCGACGTCGAAGATGACCTCGATCTGCGGCTCGCCACGCGGTGCGGGCCGGATGTCGGTCAGCTGGAAACGGCCGAGGACCCGGTTGTCCGCGGCGAGTTCGCGCTCACCCTGGAGCACGACGATGTCGACCGCCGCCTGGTTGTCCTCGGCGGTGGAGAACGTCTCCGTGCGGCGGACCGGGATCGTGGTGTTCCGCTCGATGATCTTCGTCATCACCCCGCCACGGGTCTCCACACCCAGCGACAGCGGGATGACGTCGAGCAGCAGGACGTCCTGGACCTCGCCCTTGAGCACCCCGGCCTGGATCGCGGCGCCGAGAGCCACGACCTCGTCGGGGTTGACGCTCATGTTCGGGTCCTTGCCTCCGGTGAGGCGGCGGACCAGCTTCTGCACGGCCGGGATACGGGTCGATCCGCCGACCAGGATGACCTCGTCGATGTCGTTCTCGCTGATCTTGGCGTCGGCCATCGCCTGCTTGACGGGTTCCAGGGTCCGCTCGACCAGGTCCGCCGTGATCTGGTCGAACGTGGACCGCATGACCGTCTGGGTGAGGTGCTTGGGGCCTTCGGCGTCCGCGGTGATGAACGGCAGGTTGACCTGGGTCTGGGTCACCGAGCTCAGTTCGGTCTTCGCCTTCTCCGCGGCTTCGAAGAGCCGCTGGAGCGCCTGCGGGTCGTTGCGCAGGTCGATGCCGTTGGACTGCTGGAAGTTGTCGGCCAGATGGTCGACGAGCCGGCGGTCGAAGTCGTCGCCGCCGAGATGGCTGTCGCCGGAGGTGGAGCGCACCTCCACCACGCCGTCACCGACGTCGAGGATGCTCACGTCGAAGGTGCCGCCGCCGAGGTCGAAGACGAGCACGGTCTCGTGCCCCTTCTTGTCCATGCCGTAGGCGAGGGCGGCCGCGGTCGGCTCGTTGATGATGCGCAGCACGTCCAGGCCGGCGATCTTTCCGGCGTCCTTCGTGGCGGTGCGCTGCGCGTCGTTGAAGTAGGCGGGCACCGTGATGACGGCCTCGGTGATCTTCTCCCCGAGCTGCTTGCTCGCGTCGTCGACGAGCTTGCGCAGCACCAGTGCGCTGATCTCCTCCGGCGCGTAGAGCTTGTCGCGCACCTTGAAACGCGCGACACCGCCCTCGCCCTCGACGACGTCGTAGGCGACGGCTTTGGCCTCGTCGGAGATCTCGTCGTAGCGGCGGCCGATGAACCGCTTGGCCGAGTAGATGGTGCCCTTGGGGTTGAGGATCGCCTGACGGCGGGCGAGCTGCCCCACCAGCCGCTCACCGCTGTCGGAGAAGGCGACGATGGAAGGCGTCGTGCGGGTGCCTTCGGCGTTCGGTACGACGGTCGGTTCGCCCCCTTCCCACACGGCTATCACCGAGTTGGTGGTCCCGAGGTCGATTCCGACTGCCTTGCCCATGAAGAACTCCTTCGCCTGGCACTTCGCGGCGTCCGCCCGTACCTGGGGGCGTCTTCTGTTCGGGGGGTGGGGCCCTGGGACGGCAGTCCGCGTGGTCCTGCCGTCAGCGGTGCGGGCACCGTCCGACCCGGCTGGTGGTCACATGGGCAGGCGGACGGCATCGGTCCGCGCCTCCGCCCGGCGCGATGAACGGCCCCGGAGCTTCGCCTCGGAGAGCATCACCGCTCGGTGTCTACCCGCCCCTCATCGTACCGAAAATGCCTAAATCGGATGAAACGCACAATTGCTGGCATGCCCGGTGTGGACGACGGTATGCCCGGTGCCGCGAACGAGTTGGACGGAGCGAGCTGCTCCGCGGTGCCGGGGACGAGCTACAGCGGGCCCGAACCGTTCAGCCAGAAGGCTCCGTAGACGGCGCCCACCCCTGTCAGCGCGGTCAGCGTCGCCCAGAGGTACGCGGGGCGTGACCGGGCGAGCACCACCGCGAGCGGCAGCAGCAGCGGAAAGGCCGGCATCAGGAGGCGCGGCTTCGAACCGAAGTAGCCCGAGGCGCCCAGCGCCAGCAGCGTGACGACGGCCGAGTACACCACCAGGGCCACCGGCTGGCCCTGCCGCACGCCGATCCAGTGCGGCCACGCGGCCAGCAGGAACAGCAGAACGACCACGACGGCGGTCACGACTCCCGCGTGGGAGAACCGGGAGAAGGAGGACAGGAAGCGGGCGAAGGCGACGCCTCCGTCGAAGCCGTTGCCCCAGCCCGCCTGCACATCGAGGTACCCGAGCAGGCGCCCCTGCCGCTGACCCACCCACAGGACGAAGCCGGCGGCTCCCAGCGGCGCGATCGCGCATCCCAAGGCCATCGCGGCCACCGAGTCCGGAAGCCGGCGCCGGGAGCGCAGACTGTCCACGGTCACCAGCAGCGCGGCGACGAGGAGGGCGGCGCACACGGCCAGCCCTACGGGTCGCGTGAGGCCCGCGAGAAGGGAGAGCAGTCCCGCGGTGATCCATCGCCCGGTGAGGACGGCATGGAGCGACCAGGCCGCGAGGGCGACGAAGAGGGACTCGCTGTACGCCATGGACTGGACGATCCCGACGGGCAGGGCCGCCCAGAGACCCACCAGGACGAGGCCGGCCCGGGGACCGTGGACATGGCTCGCCACGGCGTGGATCCCCCACGCGGCCGCCACCGAGGCCAGGGCGCTCACCACGAGTCCCGCGTCGGGCAGGCCCAGCGGGCTCACCGCCGACAGGCCCTCCTCCAGCCAGGGCAGCAGGGGGAAGAACGCCATACCGGACAGGCTCCGCCCGTCGGGCGCCTGGAGGGTGAAGTCGTAGCCGTGCTCGGCGACGCGGGTGTACCAGAGCGAGTCCCAGCGTCTGCCCAGCAGGACGTGGGCGCTCTTGCCGGTGGACGCCGACCAGAGGGCCAGGACGACGAGGCCGAGGGAGCGGATCGCGAGGTAGAGCGCGAGCGAGGGGCCGGCGGCGCGAAAGCTGTTCCGTAGCGCCGCCAGGCGAGCAGCGGCGAGGTCGCCGGGTGCCCGGAGCGACGGACGGGACGAGGTGATCGACATACAGCCTTCTGGGAGACGCCAGGGAGCGGGCAGGACGGACCATTGAACCGTGGCCTGCCGCGGAGACCTATTCGGTCCGGGGTCTCCCGCTCCCGCGGTGCGCGGAACGGCCGCTCACGTCGTACGTGCACCGTCTCCGTCGTACGTGCACCGGCCGCTCACGTGCCGCGTGCACGGCGGCCCACGTCGTACGTGCACCGTCTCCGCGCACGCCCTCCGGCACCTGCCCACGCCGTTCAAGCGCCGTCCACCCATATGACTCCCCCGGCAAGCACACGGACGCGGCCCCCGCCCCCCGGCAGGCAACCACCGCGGCCCGCGCCCAGCGGCGTATGTGATCGTGGGCGGCATGACGAGTGACGTGACACCGGATTCGGCTCCGGAGACGGTGGTGGTGCCCGCGCTCTACGTCGGCTACCCCGGTGTGGCCTTCGGGGGCTTCGTGGCGGGGCTGCTCGCCGAACGGTCCGGCGCGGGCACCGTACGGGTCGATTTCCGCGGGCCCGTGCCCGTCGGGGTGCCGGTGCCGATCGCCGGGGCGACGGGCGCGGGCTGGACGCTGGGTCCCGCGGACACGCCCCTCGCGACGGCACGCCCCGCCGGAGCCGCCGGCCTCCGGCCCGACGCGCCCCCGGCACCCGGGTGGGACGAGGCGGTCGCCGCCACCGAGGCGTTCCGGGCGGCGCCGCCGCCGGGAATGGTCGACTGCTTCGGCTGCGGGCTGGACCGTACGCCCGACCGCGGGCTGCGCCAGCACTGCACACCGGTCCCGGGCCGGGACGTCGTCGCCTGCGGCTGGATCCCGGACCCCGCGCTCGCGGACTCCGACGGACTGCTGCCGCCCGAACTGGTGTGGGGCGCGCTGGACTGCCCGGGGAACTGGGCGGGACGGCTGCTCGGGACCCAGCAGGCGGGTGCCGTGACGGCGTCCCTGACCGCCACGCTGCTGCGGCCGGTGGCCGCGACGGCGCGGCACGTCTCGTACGCCTGGCTGCGCGAGGAGTCGGGCCGCAAGCACACGATGGGGGTCGCCCTGGCGACGGCGGGGGGCGAGCTGTGCGCGGTCGCCGAGGCCCTGTGGCTGGATCCGCGACCGCGGGCCGCGTGAGCCCGCGGGCCCGCTGACCGACTCCGGGGCCGGGCGGGTCCGAAAGGACGCGGTGGGGGGCGCGGAACGCGCCACACTTCGGGGCGCTCGCCGCGGGCGGCGCGTACCCTCCCCCGGCTGTCCGTTCGAATGCAACGCACACAGGTTTGATGTCGGGATTGTCGGCGGCTCAGGGCTTGTACGCCCGGCGGCCGACGCCCTGGTGATGATCGACGAAACGTTCGCTCAACGAACATGACCAAACGGGCACCGGACGTATTCCGGCCAACTTGTTGACGCGGTCCTGACAGGACCCGTTCACCCCTGCGACTCTTCCCCCGTTCCACGCACCACATGCTCCGCAGGCTCTGCCCGGACGACCCACCCAGTCGTCCGGTACCCCCCTCGCAGAAGGAGTTCGCGTGAGACCCACGCCTCGCCGGCGCACCACAGCGACCGGAGCTCTCATAGCCACCGCGGCCCTCCTTGCCGTCGGATTCCAGGCCGGCCCCTCGTCGGCCGATCCGGCGGCATCCGCCGTTCCGGCATCGGCGCAAGCAGGGAAGGCCGACCCCGGCGCCCTGCCGCTGAGCCTGAGCCCCGCCCAGCGCGCGGAGCTCATCCGCAAGCAGAGCGCCACCACGGCGGCGACCGCGGCCGAACTGGGCCTGACCGCCCAGGAGAAGCTCGTCGTCCGGGATGTCACCCAGGACCGCGACGGCACCACCCACACCCGCTACGAGCGCACCTACGCCGGCCTGCCGGTCCTCGGCGGCGACCTCGTGGTCGCCGAGAGCAGGGCGGGCGCCACCGAGTCGGTGACCAAGGCCTCGAAGACGGTCCTGAAGAACGTCGACACCAGCGCCGACGTGACGCCCGCCGCCGCGGAGAAGCAGGCGCTCGGGCTCGCCAAGGCCGAGGGCTCCACCAAGACGGACGCGGACCGCGCACCGCGCAAGGTGGTCTGGCTGGCGCAGGGCAACAAGCCGGTCCTCGCGTACGAGACCGTCGTCGGCGGCCTCCAGCACGACGGCACTCCGAACGAGCTGCACGTCGTCACCGACGCCACCACGGGCAAGAAGGTCTACGAGTGGCAGGCCGTCGAGAACGGCACCGGCAACACGCAGTACAGCGGCCAGGTGACCCTCGGCAGCACGCAGTCCGGGTCCACGTACAACCTCACGGACGCCGGGCGCGGCAGCCACAAGACGTACAACCTCAACCGGGGTACGTCGGGCACCGGCACGCTGTTCTCGGGTCCGGACGACGTCTGGGGCAACGGCCAGCCCTCCAACCTGGAAACCGCCGGCGCGGACGCCGCCTACGGCGCGGGTCTCACCTGGGACTACTTCAAGAACGTGCACGGCCGTTCCGGCATCCGGGGTGACGGTGTCGGCGCGTCCTCCCGCGTGCACTACGGCAACAACTACATCAACGCCTTCTGGCAGGACAGCTGCTTCTGCATGACGTACGGCGACGGCGCGGGCAACGCCAAGCCGCTCACCTCGATCGACGTCGCCGCGCACGAGATGACGCACGGCGTCACCTCGGCCACCGCGAAGCTCGTCTACAGCGGTGAGTCCGGCGGCCTCAACGAGGCGACGTCCGACATCTTCGCGGCGGCGGTGGAGTTCCACGCCAACAACGCCCAGGACAAGGGTGACTACCTCGTCGGCGAGAAGATCGACATCAACGGCGACGGCACCCCGCTGCGCTACATGGACAAGCCGAGCAAGGACGGCGCGTCCAAGGACGCCTGGTACTCGGGCATCGGCGGCATCGACGTGCACTACTCCTCGGGCCCGGCGAACCACTGGTTCTACCTGCTCTCCGAGGGCAGCGGCGCGAAGACCGTCAACGACGTGAACTACGACTCGCCGACCTCCGACGGTCTGCCGGTCACCGGCATCGGCCGGGAGAAGGCCGCGCTGATCTGGTACAAGGCGCTCACCACGAAGTTCAACTCGACGACGAACTACGCGGCGGCCCGTACCGGCACGCTCGCGGTCGCGACCGAGCTCTACGGTGCCACCAGCGCCGAGGTCAAGTCCGTGACCGACGCCTGGGCCGGCATCAACGTCGGCGCCCGTCCCGGCGGCGGCGACCCGGGTGAGCCCGGCACCGTCTTCGAGAACACCGCCGACGTCGCGATCCCGGACAACGGCGCCGCGGTCACCTCGACGGTCAACGTCACCGGCCGCACCGGCAACGCCCCGGCCGCACTGAAGGTCGGCGTGGACATCATCCACACCTGGCGCGGCGACCTGGTCGTCGACCTGGTGGCGCCGGACGGCACGGCGTATCCGCTGAAGCCGTTCAGCTCCTCCGACTCGGCGGACAACGTCCAGACCACGTACACGGTCAACGCCTCCTCCGAGGCGGCGAACGGCGCCTGGAAGCTGCGAGTCCAGGACCGTGCGCGGCTGGACACCGGCTACATCAACAGTTTCAAGCTGACCTTCTGATCCTTCGGGTCATCGGTCGCACAGCCGCCCGGGGCGGGTCATTGCCCCGGGCGGCTGTGCGTGTCCGGCGTCCCGTGGACGGTCAGCCGGGGTTGCCGGCGTGGGTGAGCGTCTCCCAGCCGACGAACAGGTTGTTGGACCCGGCGGGCCGCTGCTGCTCGGTGAGCCTTTGGGTGTTGGTCATGTCGAAGCCCATACGGGTGTGCAGGGCGTTGAAGCCTACCTCGGTGACCGGCCCCAGCCTGTCCTTGAGGCTGCCCGCGCAGAGGTTGCCGGGAACCGGGGTGCCGAGCTGGTACTTGGCGTGCAGCCCGAGCGCGTGCCGCAGCCGGTCGGCGATCTCGGGGTAGAGGTCCTGGCCCTGGATGCGGGTGGTCTCGGCGAAGTGCGAGATGGCGGAGAGCCCGTAGCCGGTGTGGGTCAGATCGCGGCAGGTCTCCTGGCTGAGCCCGTCCATGAAGGTCGACTGGCCCTGCCAGTAACCGATGATCTTGTCCCGGGTGTTGAGGCCGGACCCCGGCGCGGTCCTGGGCAGGGCGCCGTCGGAGGCGACGTAGATGTACGCGGGCACTCGGCCGCGGAACTTGGTGACGGCCTTGTCGTACGCCGTGCGGTCCTCCAGGAAGACCGCGATGCCGATCGCGGCCTCCATCATGCTCAGCTCCCAGTTGCCGTTGGAGTGCGAGCCATTGATGACTTCGGGCAGGTAGACGTCCCGCAGCATGGTGCCGAAGCGCCCGGAGTTGGGCCAGGAGCTGTAGGTGTACTTGATGATCTCGGCGGCGCGCGGCCACGAGGAGCCCGCCCAGCCGGTCTGCAGCGGGGCGTTGCTGTTCGTGTGGTCCTTGATCACCGCGGACCAGGCGTCCATGATCTGGACGGCCTTGGCTGCGTAGCGGCTGTCACCGCTGATGTACCAGGCGAGCGAGAGGGTGTACGCGGCGATCGCGTCCTCGCGCTCGTCCGTGCAGCCGTAGTTGGGGTTGGAGTACGAGCCGCACTCGACGACCGCGCGGGGCTTGGCGGTACGCGAGAGCGAGGCGTACTTGCTGCCCATCATCTGGTCCCAGGCGCCCTTCCAGGGCTGCGCGTTCGCCTGGACCTTGGCCTTGACGAAGTCGAGCTGGGGCCGGCTGACGAGCACGCCGGGGTGGGTGAAGGTGGCCGGGGCCGCGGCCGTGACGGCCGCCTTCGCGGTGCTTCGGGGGGCCTCCTTCACCGCGGAGGCCGGGGATATGAGCGTGGCGGCGAGCACGCCGGCCAGCACGGTGGACAGGCCGAGCGCCAGTGTTCGCGGCCTGCGCAGGGCGTGGGAGGTGTATCCGGTGCGCATGGGGATGCCTTCCGGGTGGGGGGCGACGTCCCAACGCGGTTCACTGATATGAACGTTGAGCGCGAGAGTGAACGCGATGGTGGATCAGGAACCTAAAGGCATCTCATGTGCACGTCAAGACGCTGAGTTCACGCCATGAAGAAAGTGTGCCCGGCCGCATCGCGGCCGGGCACACGGACAAGCCTCCCGAGAGACCGGAGGTCAGCGCAGCAGGACGCCCGCGCCCTCCCCCGTCGCCTCCGTGGGAAGGGTCACCAGACCCAGGTCCGCACTCGCCGCGAGCAGTCGGTGCGCGGGCAGGATGCGGACCGTGTAACCGAACGGGCCCGTGCGGTCCAGCGCGAGCGGACCCTCGTACACCCAGCGGCCCTCCAGGTCCGGGCCGCCCGCCGGCTTCAGCGGGAAGGTCTGGGCGTCGGCGATCGCGTCGTCGGAGTCGACCCGGCCCGCCACCGCCTGCACCTCCACGTCGTCCGGCTCCAGATCACCGAGGGCGACCCGCACCCGCAGCCCGAGCGTGGCGCCCAGCTCCGCCGTGCCCTCGGACGCCGGCTGCTCCAGGGCCTCCACATGGTCCACGGCGACCCGCGGCCACGAGGTCCGCACCCGCCGCTTCCAGGAGGCCAGTTCGCGAGCGGCCTCCGCGTCCAGTGCCCGGTGGGCCCGGGCCGCCGGTGCGTACAGCCGCTCCACGTACTCGCGCACCATGCGCCCGGCCAGCACCTTGGGGCCGAGGGTGGACAGCGTGCGGCGGACCATCTCGATCCACCGCGAGGGCAGGCCCTGGTCACCGCGGTCGTAGAAGCGCGGGGCGACCCGGTTCTCGATCAGCTCGTAGAGGGCCGCGGCCTCCAAGTCGTCACGGCGGTCGTCGTCGGTGGCCGCGCCGTCCGCGGTGGGGATCGCCCACCCGAAGTCCGGCTCGAACCACTCGTCCCACCAGCCGTCCAGCACCGAGAGGTTGAGGCAGCCGTTCAGCGCCGCCTTCATCCCGCTGGTGCCGCAGGCCTCCAGCGGCCGCAGCGGATTGTTCAGCCAGACGTCGCAGCCCGGGTAGAGCTTCTGCGCCATGGCCATGCCGTAGTCGGGCAGGAAGACGATGCGGTGCCGCACCCGCGGGTCGTCCGCGAACCGCACCAGCTCCTGCACCAGCCGCTTGCCGCCGTCGTCCGCCGGATGGGCCTTGCCTGCCACGACGATCTGCACCGGCCGGGTGGGATGCAGCAGCAGCTCCATCAGCCGGTCGCGGTCGCGGAGCATCAGCGTGAGCCGCTTGTACGACGGCACCCGGCGGGCGAATCCGATGGTGAGCACGTCTGGGTCGAGCACGGTGTCGACCCAGCCCAGTTCCGCCCCGTCCGCGCCCCGCTGCCGCCAGGAGGCGCGCACCCGTCGGCGCACCTCGGTCACCAGTTGCTCCCGCAGTTCGCGGCGGAGCCCCCAGATGTCGGCGTCGGGGATGTCGGCGACGGCGTCCCAGGGTCCGGAGTCGTCGACGGACAGGGCGTCCTCGGCGCGGTCGGCACCGATGTGGCGGGCGCCGAGCCGGAACACCTCGGGCGCCACCCAGGTGGGCGCGTGCACGCCGTTGGTGACGGAGGTGATCGGCACCTCCTCGGCGTCGAAGCCTGGCCACAGGCCCGCGAACATGCCGCGGCTCACGGCGCCGTGCAGGGTCGAGACCCCGTTGGCGCGCTGGGCGAGCCGCAGTCCCATCACGGCCATGTTGAAGAGGTTGGGCTCGCCGCCCGGATAGGTCTCCATGCCGAGCTGGAGGATCTTCTCGACCGGGACCTCCGGCAGTTCGGCGCGCTCGCCGAAGTGGCGGGCGACCAGCTCCCGGTCGAAACGGTCGATGCCGGCCGGCACGGGGGTGTGCGTGGTGAAGACGGTCCCGGCCCGCACCGCTTCGAGCGCCGCCTCGAAGTCCAGGTTCCTGCCGCCGTGCTCGGCGTCCTGGCCGAGCTCGCGGATGCGCTCCAGACCGAGGAAGCCGGCGTGCCCCTCGTTGGTGTGGAACACCTCGGGGTCCGGGTGTCCGGTGAGCCGGCAGTACGTCCGCACCGCCCGCACCCCCCCGATGCCCAGCAGCATCTCCTGGAGCAGCCGGTGTTCGCTGCCGCCGCCGTACAGCCGGTCGGTGACGTCGCGCTCGCCGAGGCCGTTCTCCTCGACGTCCGAGTCGAGCATGAGCAGGGGCACCCGGCCGACGTGGGCGACCCAGATGTGCGCCCGCAGCGAGCGTCCGCCGGGCAGCGCGAGGGACACCCGTGCCGGGGTGCCGTCGTGTTCCCGCACCAGGGTGACCGGCAGCTCGTTCGGGTCGAGCACGGGATAGTGCTCCAGCTGCCAGCCGTCGCGGGAGAGGGACTGGCGGAAGTAGCCGTGGCGGTAGAGCAGTCCGACGCCGATCAGCGGTACGCCGAGGTCGCTCGCGGCCTTGAGGTGGTCGCCGGCGAGGATGCCGAGACCGCCGGAGTACTGCGGGAGCGCGGCGGTGACGCCGAACTCCGGCGAGAAGTAGGCGACAGCGGCCGGAAACTCCGGCCCGCCGTCGCCGGAGGTGCCGTTGTGCGTTTGGTACCACCTGCATCCGTGCAGATAGTCGTCCAGATCGGCGGCCGCGGCGGCCAGCCGGTGCAGAAAGGGTTGGTCCCCGGCCAGCTCCGCGAGCCGGGAGGCGGACACCGAGCCGAGCAGCCGCACGGGATCGCCTCCGGCCGCCCGCCACCCCGCGGGGTCGACGGCCTGGAAGAGGTCTCGGGTCTCGGTGTGCCAGGACCAGCGCAGATTGCGCGCGAGGTCGCTGAGCGGGCGCAGCGGTTCGGGGAGGACGGGGCGGACGGTGAATCGACGAATGGCCTTCACAGGTCCCACCTTCGCAGGGGAGGTACGCATCCGAGGGGACGCACGGCGGTGTGCGTCTCTCCGTCATGCACGACGTTAGTCGCACCCCGCCCTCGACAACCACGGCGCGCGGAGCGCGTTGGATGCCCGCCGGGGCATTCAGCGCCGGGCGCGCACCGTGGGGCCGTAGGGGGAGCCGAGGTTGACCGTGGCGGGATCGAAGGCTCCGGTGGCGGCGTACCGTGCGGCGATCTCGTCCCGCTCCGACCGCGGGATCACCGCGTCGATGTCGGTGAAACCGCCCGGGGCGCGCTCGTGGGCGAGGTTGATGACCACCTCGGGGCCCAGTCTGCGGTTGGCCCGCTGGAGTTCGGTCGTGGCGGGCCTGCGGTCGGCCTCGTACGCGGCCAGCGCCTCGACCGGGTCGGGGTGCAGCACGAGGGCGAGGGCGAGAGCGCGGCCGTCGACGACCGACTGCGTCGCCCCGTTGGAGCCGATGGGGTACATGGCGTGAGCGGCGTCCCCGATCAGGGTCGTACGGCCGTGCGACCAGCGTTCGAGCGGTTCGCGGTCGATCATCGGGTACTCGAACGCGGCGTCGGCCGCGCCCAGCACCTCCTCGACGCCGACGCCGTCGAACTCCCAGCCCCGGTAGTGGTGCAGAAATCTGCTCAGGGGGACCGGCCGGTTCCAGTCGCCGCGCGGGCTCGCGCCGCCCACGGCGTCGGCGGGCATCGCGAGCGCCCAGTTGACCAGCACCTCGCCGGTGTCCGGGTCCGGTTCGGTCATCGGGTAGACCACGGCCTTCTGCCGGTCGTCGCCGGCGATGAACATGAAGCGGGAGGCCCGCGCGGCGGGCAGCCGGGAGACCCCCCGCCACACGAGCATGCCGTTCCACGGCGGGTCGCCCTCGCCGGGGTGGAGGGCCGCACGGACGGTGGAGCGGATGCCGTCGGCGCCGATGAGGACGTCCGGTTCGAGGGAGGCGCTGCCGCGGCGCCCGCCGTCACGGTGCTCCAGCTGCACCCGGGGGCGGCGGCCCCCGCCCAGCGCTTCGACCGCGGTCACCCTGACGCCGCGCACCACGGAGCCGGTCCCCAGCCGTTCGCGCACCGCCTCGGCGAGGGCCCCGAGGAGCTCGTCGCGCTGGATGGACAGCTGCGGCCAGTGGTACCCGGCGCCGATGCCGCGCGGCTCCCGGGAGACGAGTGAGCCGCTGCGGTGGTAGTAGCGCAGCTCGCGTGTGGCGAAGGAGCGTTTCTCCAGACATTCGAGCAGCCCGAGCGCGTCGAGTTCGCGTACCGCGTTCGGCATGAGGTTCAGCCCGGCGCCGACCGGCCTGCTCTCGTGCACCGCCTCGACGACGGTGACCCGCCGGAAGCCCGCGGTGTGCAGGGCGAGCGCCGCGGTGAGCCCGGCGATACCGCCACCGGCGATCATGAAGTGGGTCATGGGTCGGGGTCTCCTGGGACGTCGTCAGGCAACGGGGGCACGCGGGCGCTCGACGGACCGGCGGACGAGCGTCTCGTTGTCCCGGGTCAGGTCGAGCACCGACCGCAGCAGCTCGATCGGGGCGCCGCCGCTGCCCGTCTCGTACTGCCGCACCTCCTCGCTGTAGGCCTTGCGGGCGAGGGTGAAGTGTCGGGCGCGGAAGGTCTTGAGGATCCGCAGCACGCGGGCGAGGGAGACCGCGGACCTGGCCAGCTGCGGCGGCAGCCGGTCGGCCTCCTCCCAGCTGATGGCGGCGGAGAGCTTGGAGACCGCGGAGACGCCACCCCGGTGCGTGGCGTAGTGGTCGCGCCAGGACGGAAGGCTGTAGCGCACCGACTCATCGAGGAAGTCGTCGTACGCCGGGCTGCTGCGGTCGCACTGCCACAGCGTCAGGTCGACCAGCCACAGCGGCACCTGCGCGGCGGCGGGGCCGAGGTAGTCGGCGCCCGCCACGTCGATCTCCTCGAAGTAGCAGCGCATCTCCTGGGCGAAGAAGACCGGGGAGACCTGGGCGACGGTGAAGTCGATGGAGTCGACCATGGACCGGACGTGCCGGGCCGTGCGGTCCAGCGCGCCGGCGAACCCGGGGTCGTACGGTTCGAGGCGGGCGAGTACGGCGCAGGTGTCGAGCGAGGCGACGAGGCCGGGGAACACCATCCGGACGGCTTCCTGGAGGTGGCTCTCCATCGGGTCGCCGGTGTACATGCGCTGACGGTCACCGAGCGGGTTCCAGGTCGTGTAGTGGTGCACGGTGTCGCGCGGCACCATGTCGGTGCGCCGGCCGAGCTCTTCGAGCACCGGCAGCGCCTCGGGCACGGCGGCCAGCGGCTGCACCCCGTGCCGCTTGAGCGAGCCGAGCAGGATGCCCAGGTCCCGCATGGCGGCGAGGGCGTCGGTGACGCCGAGGGCTGCCACCCGGTCGGCGTCGGGCAGGACGGTGCGCAGGGCGACGGTGAGCGCCGCGGTGTCGGCGTCGGCGTTCATCGCCGGGACGGCGGCGAGCAGGGCGTCGGCTCCCAGCGGGTCGGCGGCGCGTATCTCGGCTATCCGGTAGCGCGGATCGCCGCTTCGTTCGATTCCGGGCGCGACAAGGTCGTACAGGGTCAACGGAGGTCCCCCTCGAACACGTCAGATCAACGGGTGGGATGCGGAGTTGTCGGCGCCGCGCGGTCACCGGGCGCCTTCGCCGCATGCGTGCCGGGGCGCTCTGCCCGGCACGCCGGCTCTACTCCACGGCGCCGCCGACGCGGTCCTGCCGCGCCGGGGGCGTCGCGGGACCGGGAAGGGGCGCGGACAGGCGCAGCCGCAGGGTCAGCACGGCGGCGAGAGCCGCGAAGGCCGCGCCGGCGAGCAGCGCGGCACGGAAGCCCTCGGTCTGCGGTACACCGCCGTTCGTGGCGCCCGCGGTGGCGACGGCGACCAGGACGGCGAGTCCGAGCACCGAGCCGAACTGCTGGCTGGTGTTGACGAGCCCGGAGGCGAGTCCGGTCTCGTCGGGAGCGGCATCGGCGGTGGCCGCCACATTGGTGGTGACCATGACCAGCGGCAGCGCCACACCGATGACGAGGGTGGGCGCGAGCACCGTGGAGGCGAACGTGCCGTCCGCGGACAGCGCGAGCGCCAGCCAGAGCGTGCCCGCGAAGAGTGCGGCGAAGCCGAGGGTCATGGTGTGCCGCAGCCCCAGCAGGCCGATGAGCCGGCCGGTCTGCGGAGCGACGGCGACGACGACCAGCGACAGCGGCAGCAGGGCGAGGCCCCCGGCCAGCGGGGAGGCGTCGAGCACCGTCTGCAGGAAGAGACTGACGAGGAAGAACATCGGGAACAGCGTCATCTGCGCGAGTGCGGCGAGAATGTTGGCCAGCCGCAGGGTGGGCCGGCGCAGCACGGCCGGCGGCACCAGTGGACGGGCGGTCCTCGACTCCCGTACGGCGAAGAGGGCGAGCAGGACCAGGCCCGCACCGCCGGCGCCGAGGGTACGGGGATCCGTCCAGCCCGTCTCCCCCGCACCGACGAGGGCGAAGGCGAGGAGTCCGAGGCCGCCGGTGGCGGTGAGCGCGCCGCCGAGGTCGAAGCCGCGTACGGCGCCGCGACCGCCACCGTCCAGCAGCCGCAGCGCCGCCCCGCCGAGCGCCAGCCCGACGAGCACGTTGAGCCAGAACGTGGAACGCCAGCCGAGGAGATCGGTGAGCACGCCGCCCAGTACGGTGCCGAGCACCCCGCCGAGGCCGCCCATCGCGGCGAAGGCGCCGAGCGCCCTGTGTCGTCCGGGGCCGTCCGGGAACAGCCCGAGCAGCAGGGCGAACGCGGCCGCCGCGGCGAGCGCCGCTCCCACCCCCTGCGCCGCCCGCGCCGCGATCAGCGCACCGGCGCTCGCGGCGACCGCGCCGGCCGCGGACGCGACGGCGAGCAGACCGAGTCCGGTCAGATACACCCGCCGGTGGCCGAGAAGATCGGCGGCCCGGCCGCCGAGGAGCAGCAGCCCGCCGAAGGTGATCAGATAGGCGTTGGCCACCCAGGACAGCCCGGCGGAGCCCGACCCGAGATCGTCACCGACCGACGGCAGCGCGACATTGATGATCGCCGTGTCCATGATCAGCAGCAGCTGGGTGGAGGCCAGCAGGGCGAGGGCCGCGCCCGGACGGACGGTGGTCACTGGCCGGTCCCGAGGCCGTAGCCGTCGAGACAGGCCTGCGCCAGGTTCTCGCAGGCCTCGGCCCCGCCCGCCCAGGTCTGCATGGTCAAATACACGTGCGGGGCGCCGTGGTAGAAGCGCTCGTACTGCTCGTGGCGGGCGGCGAACTCCGAACCGAGCGCGTCCCAGGCCAGCTTCAGCAGCTTGATCCGCTCCTCGGCCGCGGTGCCGGGGGCGCGCAGATACTTCGTCACCACCGGACCGAGCTCGGGGTGGAGCAGATCCTCGGCGGACGCGGGCAGCTGGATGACCGCCCCGCCGGCCAGCTGTTTGATCTCCTGCACGGCGCGCGGATACAGCTCGCCGGCCATGATGCGCTGCGCGTAGGAGATCTCGGTGCCGGGCGCGACCCCGCCGCGGCCGCCGTCGACCGGCTCGCAGGAGGCCTCAGCCGCCAGGACGAACGCCTTCGCCTGCGCGACCATCCCGAGCAGGCGTCCGACCGCCTGGGTGACAGGAGGCAGCTTGTAGGTGCCATTGGTACGTGTCATCAGAAGGGCGAGACCGGTCAGGAACTCGAGCTTGGTCCAGAAGCGGGTCGCCGCCTGGTGGACGAAGTTGAGGTAGGCCGGCGTCTGCCACCACATGGCGGCGGTGGCGTCCACGTTCCGGTACGTCAGCACCCGTTCCCAGGGCACGAAGACGTTCTCGCAGACGAGCAGCGCGTCGTTCTCGTCGAAGCGCGAGGAGAGCGGGTTGTCGAAGACGCCGCGCGCCTGGGCCTCGTAGGAGGTGCGCGAGACGAAGGTCAGGCCGGGGGTGTCCGTGGCGACCGAGAAGGAGACGGCATGGTCGACGTCCTCGGGGGCCAGCGGCTCGATGGTGCCGACGACGACCTCGTCCGAGAACACCGCGCCGGTGCCGATCATCTTGGCGCCGCTCACCACGATCCCGTCGTCCCTCTCGGCGACGACCCGGATCACGAGGTCGTCGTCGCCCTCGCCGGAGTGCGGGTTGGTGATGGTGAACGCGCAGTACAGATCGTCGCCGGCGAGCCGCCGGTGGAGGGCGAGGGCGTTGGCCGCGCCGTCGAAGGAGCCGGTGCTGAAGACCTGCGGCACGGCGGCGAACGCGGCGGCCCCGCCGGCCATGTAGTCGGGCGTGCGGCCGAGGAAGCCGAAGCTCGCCTCCGACCAGACCTTGTAGGCCGCGCGCCTCGCGACGAGGTCCTCACGGTCGCGGGGCACGGTGTAGGCGCGGTGGACGCCGTCCACGGTGAGCACGTCCCGGTGCTCGGGGGACTGTGCGAGGTCGTAGAGGTGTGCGACGGACGCCGCGGTGTTGCGGAAGGCTCGGTGGCTGGTCACGTCCTTGACGCGCTCGCCGTCGAGCCACACCTCGCGCCCGTCACGCAGAGCTGCGAGGTATTCCCGGCCGGACCTGGTCAACGTCTCTCCTCGAACGGAATGTCCCCCGACACAGCCGAGCCTCGCCCCCGGTACGGACACGGGGCAATGAACGACCGTCCAGCGGTGATTAAGAACCGGCCAGTCATGCAGCTGAGAAGCTTCCGGTCCGGTACTCCCCCGGCGTGGTGCCGTACCACTTGCGAAAGGCCAGATGGAAGCCCACGGCGCTCTGGTAGCCGACGCGCTGCGGCACCGCGGACTGCGGGAGCGACGTTTCGGTCAGCAGCCGCGCCGCCTCCTGCATCCGCCGTCCCGTCAGATGACGGGCGGGCGCCTCGCCGACCAGCTCGCGGAACGCGGCGGTGAACGCCGAGCGCGACATGCCGACCTCGCGGGCCAGCGACTCGATGGTCCACGGCTCGGCGAACCGGGTGGCGATGATGATCATGGCCTTGCTGATGCCGGGGTGGCGCAGCACCGGCAGCGAGGAGGGGTTGTCGGCGAGTTCGCGCAGCAGCGGCCGCAGGGCGAGGACGAGTGCCATCTCGAAGGCGCGCAGGGTGACCAGCCGGTCGCCGGGGCCCACGGGGCGGTCGGTGGCGGCCAGGAGCCGCAGGGTGTCGCGCAGCAGCGGTTCCCTGTCGACCTGGGAGCGGTCGAGCACCAGCGCCCAGGGCAGCGCCTTGTAGAGGCCGGTGGCCGCGGACTCGTCGTAGTGGAGTCCGGCGCACAGCAGTCTGCTCTCCGCGCCCCCGCCCTCGATCCGGATCTCGCCGGAGGTGCCGGGCTCGCGCTCGGGCAGCACGGTGCCGAGCGCCAGGCCCCGCCGTCCGGGTACGTCGGAGAGCCGGTGCGCGGTCCCGGTCGGGAAGAGGGCGAGGTCGCCGGTGTGCAGCTGGAGGGGGGTCTGTCCCTCGCCGGTGATCCAGCAGCCGCCCTCGGTGATGAAGTGGAGCACCGCGCAGCCCTGCTCCGCGTCCCCCTCGATGGCCCAGGGTGCGCTGACATGCCAGCGGCTGTCGAACACCCCGGTCAGACGCAGGGGTTTCAGCAGCTCGCTGAGGAGGTCGTCGCCTTCGGTCTCCGCGTCCATTGGACGATCCTTCAACCCCCGCCCCGGTTTGTTAATTGATCGGCCGAAGCCACCGAGGCGAGCCTGGAAGAGCCGTTCACGGCAGCAGCCACACCCTATCGAAGGGCTCTTGAGACTCATGTCCGATCACATTCCGATGCGCGTAGCGGTCGTGGGGGCGACCGGTTTCCAGGGGGGTGCCACGGCCCGTCTGCTGACGGAGCGGGACCACCGTGTGCGCACGCTGAGCCGCCGGCCCGAGGCGGACCGGCCGGCGCTGCCCGGCGTCTGTGTCGTGGACGGCGACCTCGGACGGTACGAGGACGTGCGCCGGCTCTTCGTGGGGGCCACGCACGCCGCCGTGGTGATGCCGCTGGTGTACCAGGCGGAGAAGGTCATGCGGTACGCCCAGCACATCGCGAAGGCGGCGCGCGAGGCCGGACTGCGGCGGCTCGTCTACAACACCAACACGCGCGTCCCGGACCGCAGCACCAACGTCGTGGCCTTCGAGACCCGGCGGCTGGCGGAGACGGTGTTCCGGGAGAGCCTGGCGCAGACCGAGGTGGAGCTGGTGGTGGTCCGCCCGCCGGTCTATCTGGACAACCTCTTCAGCCCGTGGAACGGTCCGGCGCTGGTGAACGAGGGCGTTCTCGCCTATCCGCTCCCCGCCGACACGCCGACCGCCTGGATCTCGCACCGCGACCTCGCGGAGGCGGTGTACGCGGCGCTCACGGTGGATGGCATCGCGGGCCGGGCGTTCGACATCGGCGGCTCCCGGACCCTGACCGGTCCGGAGCTGGCGGAGGCTTTCGGCCAGGGTCTGGGCCGTTCGGTGCGGTATGTGCCGCTGGAGCCCGGGGTGTTCGAACAGGGTCTCGCCCAGATCCTGGGCGCCGAGTCGGCGGCCGGGGTCGCCGGGATCTACCACTACATGGCCGCCGCACTGGAACCCGCTCTGATGAGGGGCGATGACGGTGCGTCGGCGGCAGCGCTGTCGCTGAAACCGGCACCCGTCGACGAGTGGGTGGCCCGTCAGCCGTGGCAGACGTGGTCGGGCGAGCAGGCGTGAACGGGCGGCCGGAACCGAGCTGGGGAACGTGGGTCACGATCTAGCCTGAATCGAACGGAGTGCGAACGGGGTGCGGGTGGTCACGCGATGCGTGGGCACCCGCACTCCGTTCCGTCGTTTCGTTTCCCTTGTTCAGCCACCTACGTCCGGAGAGAGTCCGCGAAGTGTCGTCGTCCCCCCAGGGTGGGGCACGCGGCGTCCGGTGCGTCGCGAACCGGGCGCGACTTTCCGGGCACGACCCAGTAGTTAACAAACCACCGGATTGCCCACCCGAAAAGCGTGGGAAGGCTCACCCGGTACGTGCGCGACCGCACTCCCTGAGCGACAGGTTTCAGCCCACCCGAGTGAACGCGGACAGGAGCGGCCATGCCCGCAGCACGCCAGCCGTCGACTGACCAGCTACAAAGAACAGGCAAAACAAGCATTAGTAGACAATCCGCTCAATCTGTCCTGTCCGAACAGCCCTCAGGTGAGCCCATGATCGGTCGCATCCCAGTCCTGGACGTCAGTCCCCAAGTCGACTGCGGGAGGAGGCCCGCCAAAGCGGTCGTCGGCGAGACCTTCCAGGTCGCCGCCACGGTCTTCCGCGAAGGACACGACGCGGTCGCCGCCAACGTCGTGCTGCGAGACCCCAGCGGCCGCCCCGGCCCCTGGACCCCCATGCGGGAGCTGGCGCCCGGCACCGACCGCTGGGGCGCCGACATCACCCCGGACACGGAGGGCCGCTGGAGCTACGCCGTCGAGGCCTGGAGCGACCCGGTGGCCACCTGGCGCCACCAGGCCGGCATCAAGGTCCCCGCCGGCATCGACACCGCGCTCGTGCTGGCGGAGGGCGCCGAGCTGTACGAGCGGGCCGCGGCCGGCGTGCCCAAGGGCGACGGGCGCGAGGCCGTGCTCGCCGCCGTGGACGCCCTGCGCGACAATTCACGCTCGTCGGCCGCCCGGCTCGCCGCCGCTCTGGCCCCGGACGCCGCCGCCGCGCTCTCCCGCCACCCGTTGCGTGAACTGGTCACCATCTCCCGCCCGTTGTCGCTGCTGGTGGAGCGCAAGCGCGCCCTGTTCGGCTCCTGGTACGAGCTGTTCCCGCGCTCGGAGGGGGCCCAGGTCCCCGAGGACGGCCCGCCCGTCTCCGGCACCTTCCGCACCGCCGCCGAACGGCTGCCCGCCGTCGCCGCCATGGGCTTCGACGTGGTCTATCTGCCGCCGGTGCACCCCATCGGGACCACCTTTCGCAAAGGCCCCAACAACACCCTCTCCCCCGGCCCCCACGACGTCGGCGTCCCGTGGGCCATCGGCTCCGCGGGCGGCGGCCACGACGCGCTCCACCCCGACCTCGGCACCTTCGAGGACTTCGACCACTTCGTCGAGACGGCACGCGGTCTGCGCATGGAGATCGCCCTCGACTTCGCGCTCCAGTGCTCGCCCGACCACCCCTGGGTGACCGAGCACCCCGAGTGGTTCCACCACCGCGCCGACGGCTCGATCGCGTACGCCGAGAACCCGCCCAAGAAGTACCAGGACATCTACCCGATCGCGTTCGACCAGGACATGCGCGGACTCGTCCAGGAAACGCTCAGAGTGCTGCGCTTCTGGATGGAACACGGTGTACGGATCTTCCGCGTGGACAACCCTCACACCAAGCCCGTCGTCTTCTGGGAAAAGGTGATCGCGGACATCAACCGGACCGATCCGGACGTGATCTTCCTGGCCGAGGCGTTCACCCGGCCGGCGATGATGCACACCCTGGGGGCCATCGGCTTCCAGCAGTCGTACACCTACTTCACCTGGCGTACCGGCAAGCAGGAACTCACCGAGTACCTCACCGAGCTCTCCGGTGACGCCGCCTCGTACATGCGTCCCAATTTCTTCGTGAACACCCCCGACATCCTCCACGCCTACCTCCAGAACGGCGGCCGTCCGGCCTTCGAGGTGCGTGCGGTGCTCGCGGCGACGATGTCGCCCAGCTGGGGTGTGTACGCCGGCTACGAGCTCTGCGAGAACGTGCCGGTACGGGAGGGCAGCGAGGAGTACCTGCACTCGGAGAAGTACCAACTACGGCCACGGGACTGGGAGTCGGCCGAGCGCGAGGGCCGCTCCATCGCCCCTCTGATCACCAAGCTGAACCGGATCAGGCGCCGCCACGGCGCCCTCCAGCAGCTGCGGAACATCCACTTCCATCCCGTGGACAACGACGCGGTGATCGCCTACTCGAAGAAGTCCGGTCCGAACCCGGGCGACACCGAAAGCACTGTTCTCGTGATCGCCAACCTCGACCCCCACCACACCCAGGAGGCAACGGTCTCGTTGGACATGCCGCAACTCGGACTCGGCTGGCACGAGACCGTACCGGTGCGCGACGAGCTCACCGGCGAGACCTATCACTGGGGCAGATCCACCTATGTGCGCCTCGAGCCGGGCAGCACGCCCGCGCACATCGTCGTTCTGCGACCGTCCCCGCCGATCGGAGGGTCACCCACATCATGATCGTCAATGAGCCCGTCCACGACACGTTCGAGGACACTCCCGCCAAGGACCGCGATCCCGACTGGTTCAAGCGGGCCGTGTTCTACGAAGTCCTCGTGCGGTCCTTCCAGGACAGCAACGGCGACGGCATCGGCGACCTCAAGGGCATCACCGCCAAACTGGACTATCTGCAATGGCTGGGTGTCGACTGCCTCTGGCTGCCACCGTTCTTCAAATCCCCCTTGCGGGACGGCGGTTACGACGTCTCCGACTACACGTCGGTCCTCCCCGACTTCGGGGACCTCGCCGACTTCGTCGAGTTCGTGGACGCCGCCCATCAGCGCGGTATGCGGGTCATCATCGACTTCGTCATGAACCACACCAGCGACCAGCACGAGTGGTTCCAGGAGTCCCGCAACGATCCCGACGGCCCCTACGGCGACTACTACGTCTGGGCCGACGACGACAAGCAGTACCAGGACGCGCGGGTCATCTTCGTCGACACCGAGACGTCCAACTGGACCTTCGACCCGGTCCGCAAGCAGTACTACTGGCACCGCTTCTTCTCTCACCAGCCGGACCTCAACTACGAGAACCCGGCGGTGCAGGAGGAGATCATCTCGGCGCTGCGGTTCTGGCTCGACCTGGGGATCGACGGCTTCCGGCTGGACGCCGTGCCGTACCTGTACCAAGAGGAGGGCACCAACTGCGAGAACCTCCCCGCCACGCACACGTTCCTCAAGCGGGTGCGCAAGGAGATCGACGCGCACTACCCGGACACGGTGCTCCTGGCGGAGGCCAACCAGTGGCCGGAGGACGTCGTCGACTACTTCGGCGACTTCCCCGCGGGCGGCGACGAATGCCACATGGCGTTCCACTTCCCGGTGATGCCGCGGATCTTCATGGCGGTACGGCGCGAGTCCCGCTACCCGGTCTCGGAAATCCTGGCCAAGACGCCGGCGATCCCGCAGAACTGCCAGTGGGGCATCTTCCTGCGCAACCACGACGAGCTCACGCTCGAGATGGTCACGGACGAAGAGCGCGACTACATGTACGCCGAGTACGCCAAGGACCCGCGGATGCGGGCCAACATCGGCATCCGGCGACGCCTCGCGCCGCTCCTGGACAACGACCGCAACCAGATCGAGCTCTTCACCGCTCTGCTGCTGTCGCTGCCCGGCTCGCCGATCCTGTACTACGGCGACGAGATCGGGATGGGCGACAACATCTGGCTCGGCGACCGGGACGCGGTGCGCACGCCGATGCAGTGGACCCCCGACCGGAACGCGGGCTTCTCCTCCAGCGACCCCGGCCGGCTCTATCTGCCGACCATCATGGACCCCGTCTACGGCTACCAGGTGACCAACGTCGAGGCGTCGATGAGCAGCCCGTCCTCGCTGCTCCACTGGACCCGCCGGATGATCGAGATCCGCAAGCAGAATCCCGCCTTCGGACTCGGCGTCTACACCGAACTTCCCTCCTCGAACCCGGCGGTGCTCGCCTTCACCCGCGAGTACAAGGACGACCTGGTGCTGTGCGTGCACAACTTCTCGCGGTTCGCGCAGCCCACCGAGCTCGACCTGCGGCAGTTCGGCGGACGGCATCCGGTGGAGCTCATCGGCGGAGTGCGGTTCCCGGCCATCGGCCAGTGGCCGTATCTGCTCACTCTCGCCGGCCACGGCTTCTACTGGTTCAGGCTCAGGAAGGACGCGGCGGCAGCCTGATGCCCAGGTAATGAGAGGTACCTCCTGCGGGGCGGTTTCCCCCGTCCCGCACCGGGCACTCTCCCCTTCATCCCCGCGCGCCGCCGGACAGCCACTGCTGTAATCCGGGACACTCTGCGCACATGTGGTGTACCCGGGGAAAGGACGCGAAGCCATGTCGGAGGCTGCATCCACCCGGACTCAGATCGCTCTTCTCCCGTCCCTCGCCCCCCTTCTGCACGCCTGGCTGCCACGGCAGCGCTGGTTCGCCGGAAAGGGCCATCCGGTCACCGGGTTGTCGCTCGTCTCGGCGACCGAGCTGCTGCCCCTGGACGGCACGGGACCGGGGCTGCTGCATCTGCTGGTGGACGTGCAGCAGCCGGGCCTGCCGGCCGACGCGCCACAGGACTGCTACCAACTGCTCCTGGGCGTACGCGAGACCCTGCCCCCGCATCTCGCAGCCGCGCTGATCGGGCACCCGGCGGACGGCCCGCTGGCGGGCCGGACGGTCTACGAGGGGCTGCGCGACCGGCGCCTTGCCGAGATCGTCCTGGAACGACTGCGCCGGCCCGGACAGCTCGGGCCGCTGCGCTTCGCCCGGTTCGAGGGCGCGCCGACGATCCCCGGATCGCTGGTCGCCCGTCCGCTGGAGGCCGAGCAGTCCAACTCGTCGCTCGTGTACGGCGACGAGTACATCCTCAAGTTCTTCCGCCGGGTCCAGCCCGGTCCCAACCCGGACCTGGAACTGCCGCTGGCGCTCGCCCGCGCCGGGTGCGACCGGGTTCCGGCGCCCGTGGCCTGGTACGAGGCACGGCCCCACAGCGGTTCGACGCCGTACACCCTCGGTGTGCTCCAGCCCTTCCTGCGGGGTTCGCAGGACGGCTGGCAGCTGGCGCTCGACGCGTTGAACAAAGGTTCCTCCTTCACCGCGGAGGCCCGCTCGCTGGGCCGCGTCACCGCCGAGGTGCACACCGCGCTCGCGGACGAACTGCCCACCGTCATGCTGCGCCGTGCGCAGACGGAGCACCTGGCGGCCGCGATGAACCGGCGTCTGGAGGAGGCCGCGCAGGCGGTGCCGGCCCTGCTGCCGTACGTGCCCCGGCTGCGCACCGCCTTCGACGCACTGGCCGAACTCGGCCGGGACGGCCGCGCCTGGCGGGCCCAGCGGGTCCACGGCGACCTGCATCTCGGCCAGACCCTGTACGGCGGTTCGCGGACCGAGAACGAGTGGTCGGTCATCGACTTCGAGGGTGAGCCGGCCCGGCCGCTCGCCGAGCGCCGCAAACCCCAGCCCCCGGTGCGTGACATCGCCGGCATACTCCGCTCCTTCGACTACGCGGCGCGCACCCACCGCCCCTGGAACCCCGCCTGGGCCGAGCTCTGCCGGGCGGCGTACTGCGAGGGCTATGCCGAGGCCGCCGGCACCGACCCGCGCGCCGAGCCCGAACTGCTGCGGGCGTACGAGACGGACAAGGCCGTGTACGAGGCCGTCTACGAGGCCCGGCACCGCCCCGACTGGCTGCCGGTGCCCATGGCGGCGATCGACCGCCTGGCCGCCACCCCCTGACCCCATCACGCCCAAGGAGGCCGCCCCCGTGACCGCCCGACCCCCGTCCCGAAATTCCTCCGGATCCGAAGCGACCAAGAAGCCGGCCGCGGCCGGCACGGCCGACGCCCGCGCGAAGAAGGCCGCCACGTCACCGCCGAGGGCCGGCGGCAGTCACGGCGTGCGGGCGGCCCGGCCGCTCGCGGAGGGCGACAGGGAGCGGCTGCTGAGCGGCGGGCACCACGACCCGCACGGGCTGCTCGGCGCGCACCCGGTGCGGGGCGGCGTCGAACTGCGCGTCCTGCGCCCCTTCGCCAGGACTGTGACCGTGCTCGCCAAGGGTCTGCGGGCCGAGCTGCACGAGGACGGCGACGGCCTGTTCTCCGGCGTCCTGCCGCTGCGCGAGGCCCCCGAGTACCAGCTGCTCGTCTCCTACGACGGCGAGGGGGGCATGGGTTCGCACGAGGTCGAGGCCCACGACCCGTACCGCTTCCTGCCCTCGCTCGGTGATCTCGATCTGCATCTGATCGGCGAGGGCCGGCACGAGGAGCTGTGGCGGGCGCTCGGCGCGACGCCGATGACGCACGAGGGCGTCACCGGCACCCGGTTCACCGTGTGGGCCCCGAACGCCCGTGGTGTGCGGGTCGTCGGCGACTTCAACTACTGGGACGGCACCGGCTTCCCGATGCGCTCGCTCGGCTCGACGGGCGTGTGGGAGCTGTTCCTGCCGGGGGTGGGCGAGGGCGCTCTCTACAAGTTCCAGATCATGCGTCCCGACGGCTCGCACACCATGCGGGCCGACCCGATGGCCCGGCGCGCCGAGGTGCCTCCCGCCACCGCCTCGATCGTGACCGAGTCCCACCATGTGTGGCGGGACGAGGACTGGATGGCCCGCCGTGCGGACCGCCCGGTGCACGAGGCGCCGTTCTCGGTCTACGAGGTGCATCTGCCCTCGTGGCGTCCCGGCCTGACGTACCGGCAGTTGGCGCTCCAGCTCCCCGCCTATGTGAAGGACCTCGGGTTCACCCATGTCGAGCTGATGCCGGTGGCGGAGCATCCGTTCGGCGGCTCCTGGGGCTACCAGGTCACCGGCTTCTACGCCCCGACCTCTCGGATGGGCACCCCGGACGACTTCCGCTATCTCATCGACGCCCTGCACCGGGCGGGCATCGGTGTGCTGATGGACTGGGTGCCGGCGCACTTCCCGCGCGACGACTGGGCACTCGCCGAGTTCGACGGCCGCCCGCTGTACGAGCACGAGGACCCGGCCCGTGCCGCGCATCCCGACTGGGGCACCCTCGAGTTCGACTACGGCCGCAAGGAGGTCCGCAACTTCCTGGTCTCCAACGCCGTGTACTGGTGCGAGGAGTTCCACATCGACGGGCTGCGGGTGGACGCCGTCGCCTCGATGCTCTACCTCGACTACTCCCGCGAGCACGGCGAGTGGTCGCCCAACGAACACGGGGGGCGGGAGAACCTGGACGCGGTCGCCTTCCTCCAGGAGATGAACGCCACCGTCTACCGGCGCTGCCCCGGCGTCGTCACGGTCGCGGAGGAGTCCACGGCCTGGGACGGCGTCACCCGGGCGACCCACCATGTGGGCCCGGGCGGCTTCGGCGGGCTCGGCTTCGGCCTGAAGTGGAACATGGGCTGGATGCACGACTCGCTCGACTACGTCTCGCACGAGCCGGTGCACCGCAAGTTCCACCACCACGAGATGACGTTCTCGATGGTGTACGCCTACAGCGAGAACTATGTGCTGCCGATCTCGCACGACGAGGTCGTGCACGGCAAGCAGTCACTGGTGAGCAAGATGCCCGGCGACTGGTGGCAGCAGCGGGCCAACCACCGCGCCTATCTGGGCTTCATGTGGGCCCACCCGGGCAAGCAGCTTCTGTTCATGGGGCAGGAGTTCGCGCAGGGGGCGGAGTGGTCCGAGAGCCACGGTCCGGACTGGTGGCTGCTGGACCCGTCGTACGCGGCCGAGGCCGACCACCACGGGGTACGGAAGCTGGTCCGCGATCTGAACGGCGTGTACGGCGCGACGCCCGCTCTGTGGCAGCGCGACACCGACCCCGAGGGCTTCTCCTGGGTGGACGGTGACGCGGCCGAGGACAACGTCTTCGCGTTCCTGCGCTTCGACACCTCGGGCGCCCCGCTGCTCGCGATCAGCCACTTCTCCCCGGTCGTCCGCCACGAGTACCGCCTCGGGGTGCCGGATTCGGTGCCCGCCTGGACGGAGGTCCTGAACACGGACGCGGCGCAGTACGGGGGCTCGGACATCCTCAACCCCGATCCGCTGAAGCCGGAGTCGACGCCGTCGCACGGCCGTCCCTCCAGCCTCCTGCTCACGCTGCCGCCGCTCGCGACGGTGTGGCTGCGGCCCGCCGAAGACGTGTAGGACGGAGCGAGGGGGCGGCCGGGCGCATTCCGCGCCCGGCCGCCCCCTTCTCACGCCGTCCCCCCGCCGCTCAGCTCGCGGGCGTGAGCGCCTGCGGCAACTCGCCCCGGTGGACGATCCCGAGCCGCTGGGTGGCGCGGGTCATCGCCACATACAGATCGCTCTCGCCGAAGAGCCGGGGCTCGACCACGATCACCGAGTCGAACTCCAGGCCCTTGGCCTCGCGCGGGTCGAGCAGCACGACGGACCGGGTGAGGTCGACCGGGCCGCTGCCGATCGCGGACAGTTCGCCGTGCAGTTCACGTGGGGCGATGACCGCGAGCCGGCCCTCCTTCGGCGTCTCCCGGGCCACGGCGGCGAGGACCGTGGGCCCGAGGTCTTCCTCGGCCGCCGACTCGGTCCACGGGCCCTCGCCCGTCGAGCGCACCGAACGCGGCGGTTCGAAGTCGGGGTACGTCTGACGGCGCACCCGCGCGGCGAGCTCCATGATCTCGGCAGGCGTACGGTAGTTGACCCCGAGCCGGGTGTGCTGCCACCGGTCCCCGACGTACGGCCCAAGGATCTTCTCCCACGAGCCGAGGCCCGCCACGTCGCCGGTCTGGGCCGGGTCGCCGACCAGGGTCATCGACCGGGTGGGACAGCGGCGCATCAGCAGCCGCCAGGCCATCGCGGAGAGCTCCTGCGCCTCGTCCACGATGATGTGCCCGAAGGCCCACGTGCGGTCGGCGGCGGCACGGGCGGCGGCGCTGCGGTGGTCCGTCTCCTCCTGGCGTTCGGCCAGCTCCTCCGCGCCGATGACGTCGTGCGCGGCCAGCACCTCGGACTCCTCGTCCTCGAACTCGTAGGTCCGGGAACCCTGGGAGAGCTCCAGCACCCCCTGCGCGTAGGCGACCCGCCGCATCCGGTCGGCCTCGGCCTTCGCGCGCTCGGCGCTGTCGTCGACGCCGAGCAGTTCGGCTGCCTCGTCCAGCAGCGGCACATCGGCGGGCGTCCAGGGGCCGGCCGCGCGCCGGATCAGATCGGCGTCCTCGTCCGGGAGCTGCTCCTCGGGGCGGGCGAGGAGGTCCGCGACGAGCTGCTCCGCGGTGAGGACCGGCCACAGCTCGTCGATCGCGGCATGCACCTCGACGCTGGCGGCGATCTCCTTGGCGAGCTGCGCGACGTCGTCGGGCCCGAGGAGGTTGGGGCCGCCGAACGGGTCCGCGCCGAGCCTGTCCACCAGCTGGTCGGTCAGCAGGTCGATGATCCGGAAGGCGAAGTAGGGCCGGGCGGGATTGTGCGGCAGCCGGGCGGCACGGGCGCGGTCGCGCGCCGCGTAGGCCATCTCCCGGTCGAGCCGCAGGACGCCGTACTCCTCGTGGTCGATCTCCAGCGCCGGCCCGGGCAGGGTGCCCTCGTCCTCGTGGTCGACGTCCGGCACCGTCTCGGGGAGCGACTGCCGCTCGCGTACGGCGCGGGCGAGCACATCGGCCATCTCCGCGCGGCCCTTCACCTCCGCTGCCGCGGCGGTGTCCGTGCCGGTGGCGTGCACCCCGGGGTACAGCTCGGCCATGGTCGACAGCAGCACGCCGGTCTCGCCGAGCGAGGGCAGCACTTCGCCGATGTAGCCGAGGAACGCCGGGTTCGGCCCGACGATCAGCACGGCGCGGCGGGCGAGCTGCTCGCGGTGGGCGTAGAGGAGATAGGCGGCGCGGTGCAGCGCGACGGCGGTCTTGCCGGTGCCAGGCCCGCCCTCCACGACGAGAACGCCGTGCCGCGGGGCCCGGATGATGCGGTCCTGTTCGGCCTGGATGGTCTGCACGATGTCGGCCATCCGCCCGGTGCGGGCCGCGCCGAGCGCCGCGAGCAGGACGGCGTCGCCGTCGGGGTCCTCGTAGCCGGTTCGGGTGGCGTCGGCGAGGTCGAGGATCTCGTCGTGCAGCGCGGTGACGGTCCGCGCCTCGGTGGTGATGTGCCGGCGGCGGCGGAGCCCCATCGGTTCATGGCCGGTCGCGAGGTAAAAGGGACGGGCGACCGGGGCACGCCAGTCCACGAGCATCGGTGTGTGTTCCGTGTCGTCCCGCCGGATTCCGATACGGCCGATGTGATGGCTGCTGCCGTCCTGAAGATCGAGACGGCCGAAACAGAGCCCGGCGTCCACCGCATTCAGGGCGGCGAGCCGTGCGGAATGCTCGGCAACACTGACATCGCGCTCCAGCTTTGCCTGGAGACCCGTACTGACCTGCCCGATCGTGGACCGGACAGCGGCTTCGGCCTCGTCGCGGAGCACATCGAGGCGCTCGTAGAGCAGAGAGACGAATTGCTGCTCATTCTGCATTTCCTCGGTTGACAATTCCGCTCCCGACGCGATATGATGTCGCTACTTGAGTGCCTGCATCGGTTTATCAAACCGAGCATGCAAACACTCAATATACGCAGCGAAACACCCCGGCCGTCAATTCGGTACCGGGGTATTTTTGTGCGCCGTGCGCTGTTCCGCCCGACGGCCGCCGCCTGAAGGCCTCAGGCGCCGGGCCGGATCACATCCTCCAGCTCTTGGAGGAGCCGGCGCTTGGGGCGGGCGCCCACCATCGACTTCACCGGCTCCCCCGCGCGGAACACCATCAGTGTGGGCATCGACAGCACGGCGTACCGGGCAGTGATCTCCGGATTGGCGTCGACGTCGAGCTGCACCACCTTGAGCCGGCCCGCCTCCTCCTCCGCCGTCGCGCTGAGCACCGGCGCGAGCTGCCGGCACGGCCCGCACCAGTCCGCCGTGAACTCCACCAGCACCGGGAGATCCGCCCCCAGGACCTCGGCGTCGAAGTCCGCGTCGGTCACTTCCGCGACACCCTCTGCCCGCATCATGCGTGTCCTCCGAATTCGCATCGTGGTTCCGGACCCTCCGCGAAGTCCGCCTCGGCCTTCGCGAGTTGTGCGCCCACCTGGGCGCGTACCGACTGGAGTTGCCCGATGAGCGTGTCCAGTTCACCGAGCTTGGCCCGGTAGACGGCGAGCGAGGCGGGGCAGGAGTCGCCCGCCGGATGCCCGGCCCGCAGGCACTCAACGAACGGCCGGGTCTCCTCCAGCTCGAACCCGAAGTCCTGGAGGGTCCTGATCTGCTGGACGAGCGGCAGGTCGCCCTCGTCGTACGTGCGGTAGCCGTTCCGCGCGCGCCGCGCGGGCAGCAGCCCCCGCGTCTCGTAGTAGCGCAGGGTCCGTGTGGTGGTCCCGGCCCGCTCCGCCAGCTCGCCGATTCGCATGTCCTCGACGGTAATCCTTGACGTCGGGGTGAAGGAAAGCCCGCGGGGGGCCGACCGCGAGCGGCTCCACGCCCTTCGGCGCGGACCGGGATCCTTTGGTCGGCCGCTCATGGACCGAAGACGGATGCCGCTCACGCACCCGGCCTTCCTAGCGTGACGGCATGACCGTCGAAACCGATGCGCCGCCCCCGCGGCGGGGCGCCGTGCGACCTCAGGAGCGGGCGCTCGCGCCCGATCTCGCGCGCGGCATCATGCTTCTGCTGATCGCCGCGTCCAACACGGGCTTCCATCTGTGGGCCGCCCGCCGCGGCCCCTCGGGCTGGCAGCCCGTGGACGGCTCGTGGCTCGACCGGGCCGTCCAGTTCACGATGATCACCGTGCTCGATCTGCGGGTGTACCCCCTCTTCGCCTTCCTCTTCGGGTACGGCATGACGCAGCTCTATCTGCGCCAACGGGCCGCGGGGAGTTCGGAGAAGGAAGCGGTCGGGATTCTGCGCCGGCGCAGTCTGTGGCTGATCGTCATCGGACTGGCGCACGCGACCCTGCTGATGGCCGGCGACATCCTGGGCTTCTACGGGCTGGTGAGCCTCGTCCTCGGATGGCTCGTGCTGCGGCGCAGCGACCGTGCGCTGGGGTGGTGGATCGGCATCGCGACGGCGCAGCTCGTCCTGCTGACCGTCGGACCGGTCCTGCCCGCCCTGTTCCAGGGCGAGTTGGGCTCGTACGGGGACTCCTCGGCGGAGCCGGGCCACGAGGCGTACGCGGCCGGTGAGGAGAGCTGGCTCGCCGCCGCCGGCACCCGGCTGACCACCGGGCTGTTCGTCACCTTCGCCGCCGCGCCGCTCTCGCTGCTCGGCGGCGCCCACGTCATCTTCCTGCTCGGCTTCTGGGCCGCGCGCCGCCGTGTCCTGGAGGACGCGGGCCGTCACCTTCCGCTGCTGCGCCGGACCTCCGTCATCGGCATCACGGTCGGCTGGCTCGGCGGACTGCCCGCCGCGCTCGCCCACATCGGCGTCCTGCGGGTGCCCGACGCGGCCCAGAGCGAGTCGGGGGCGCTCACCCTGCTCCGGGACGTCACCGGCAACGCGGCCGGGCTCGGCGGTGTCGCCGCCGTGGCCCTGTTCGCCCACTGGTGGACCGGGCGCCCTGAACGGCGGGGTGCGCGGGCCGTGACCGCGGTGGCCGCCGTCGGCAAGCGGTCCCTGTCCTGCTATCTGGCGCACTCGCTGGTCTTCGCACCGGTACTCGCGGCCTGGGGGCTCGGCCTCGGTGAGCATCTGACCAGCGCCACCATGCTCCTGTTCGCGACCGGCGTCTGGCTGCTGACGGTGGCCGGGGCGTACGCCCTGGAACGCGCCGGCCGCCGCGGCCCCGCCGAGGCGGTGCTGCGGCGGCTGATGTACGGCGGCGACGGCCGACGGCGACGGGAAGCGCGCCATCGCCCCCATCCGGTCAGGACGGGGACCGCACCGCCTCCACCGTGCTCGCCCAGTCGTCCGAGCCGTGCCCCCGAGCGATCGCCCGGTCCGCCACCGCCTTGACCGACTCCAACTGGGAGACGTCGAGCCCCCGCGCCCGCGCCGCGTGCAGGATGTGGCTCACACCCGCCGCCATCATGCCGAGGCCCGCCTCCTGGCCCGGGTAGCTGCCCGCGTCGATGTTCTCGGCCGTGTACTGGGCGATGGGCGGCAGAATCCCGACGATGGCGTCGAGATACGGGCGATGTCCGCCGCCTTGACGCCGTCGGCGGTGGCCAGCGCGTAGGCGTGCACCAGACCGGAGATGCTGCCGTAGAAGAAGTCGAGCAGCGCCAGGTCGTACAGGGCGGCGAGCCCGGGGTCCGTACCGACGAAGGCGGCCCGGCCGCCGAGGGTCTTCAGCGTGGACTCGTGCCGCTCGTACGACTCCTGGCAGCCCGCGTAGAAGAACAGCGCGTCGGGTGAGCCGACGAGCGGGGTGGGCACCATCACGGCGCCGTCGAGGTAGTCGATGCCGTGCGAGGCCGCCCAGGCCGCGGCCCGGCGGGAGTGCTCCGGGATGTCGGAGGTGACATTGAGCAGCACCCGGCCGCGCAGGGCCTCACCGAGCGGTTCGAGGATCGCGTCCGAGGCGTCGTGGTCGACGACGCAGACGATGATCAACTCGCCGGCGCGGACGGCCTCCTCGGCGCTCGCGGCCTCGACGGCGCCGCGGGCGACGAGGTCGTCACCCTTGCCCGGGGAGCGGTTCCAGACGGTGGTGGTCAGGCCCGCGTCGAGAAGGGCGCCGGCGAGTGCGCGGCCCATGGCGCCGAGGCCGATGACGGTGACAGAGGTGGGGGAGTTCTGCGGGGTGGACATGGACACCATGCTTCTTCGCCACGACCCCCCCCCCACAAGTACCGACTCTCAAGTGGGATACTCACCAAAAGGTCAGCATCCAGGTCAGGGCGGTGCTCGGTGCGGTACTGCCCGCGGTGCTCACAGCGGGAACCGCTCGCGGTGCTCACGACGGGGGCAGCAGCGGCTTCCGCTCCAGCGGCGAGGTGAGCACGATCGACGTCGTCGTCCGCCCCAGCGCCGACACCACTTCCAGCACCTCTTCGAGGTGGACCGTGTCCGTCACCGCGACCTTGAGGATCCAGCAGTCCTCGCCCACCACATGGTGTGCCTCGGTCACCTCGGGGCGCTCGATCAGCTCGCGCGTCCGCGGGTGCCGCAATGTGTAGCCGCCGTGCGGATCGACGCGGATAAAGGCCTGGATGCCGTGTCCGAGCCGGGCCGGGGAGACATGCGCGCCGTATCCGGTGATGGCGCCGCAGTCCTCCAGCCGGCGGACCCGTTCCGCGACGGCCGCGGGGCTCAGCCGTACCCGGCGACCCAGTTCGCTGAGTCTGATGCGGCCGTCCGTCTGGAGGAGCTCCAGAATCTGCCGGTCTATACGGTCGAAACGACTGAAACCAGCCACCGACGTTTCGACGGCGGCAGGACGCGAATACCGAGGTTCTTTCGGCGAAGAGGCCGGATCTCCCATGACTCCCCCTTCAGGCTGCGGCCCGACAACGTAACACTTGCCCTATAGCGAGAGGGAGTTGAGGAATGCGCGAGATATGTGTCATCGGGGGAAACCGCTATGTCGGCAAGCGGTTGATCGCCCGGCTGCTGGAATCCGGGGACCGGGTCACGGTCATCAACCGCGGTTCGTCCGCGCCGCCCGCCGGAGTGCGGCATCTGGTCGCGGACCGGGACGACGAGGATTCCCTGCGGGCCGCGATCGGTTCACGTTCCTTCGACGCGGTCGTCGACCAGGTCTGTTACACACCGCGCCAGGCGGAGATCGCGGTGCGGGTGTTCTCGGGGCGGACCGGCCGCTATGTGATGACGTCCACCGTCGAGGTCTACGAGTACGAGCATTCGGCCGAGGCGGTGCGCGAGGAGGCGGTCGACCCGCTGACGGTGCTTGTCGACACGGCGCTGCCGTGGGACGACCCCACCTTCCGGGATGAGCACTACGGCGAGGGAAAGCGGCAGGCGGAGGCGGTGTTCGCGGTCGCGACCGGCTTCCCGTCCGTGTCGGTGCGCGTCGCTCATGTCCTCGGCGGGCACGACGACTTCACCGGACGCGTGGACCACTATGCCGAACGCATCAGGGCCGGTGAGCCGATCGCCGTTCCCGAGACGAACCAGCCCGCCACTTATGTGTACGTGGAGGAGATCGCGGACTTTCTCGCCTGGACGGCGGGGCAGGAATTCACCGGACCGGTGAATGCGCACGCGGACGGCCCGCTGACGACGGAGGACATCTGCGCCGCGATCGAGCGGGAGACCGGCGGCAGGGTGGAATTCGCCCCGGTGCGCGTGGGTGAGACCTCGCCGTTCTCCTTTGCCCGCGCCTACGCCATGGACAACTCACGTGCCGCCGGCCTCGGATACTCCTTCCGGCATTCGTCGACGTGGCTTCAGCAGGCCGTGTCCGAGACCCTCGCGGCACACCAGGAGGTGCGGTGATGCGGTACCGCACACTCGGCGGACTGCGGGTGGGCGCCGTCGGACTGGGCGCGATGCCGCTGTCCATCGAGGGACGCCCCGACGAACGGCAGGCCGTCGCCACCCTGCACGCCGCGCTGGACGCGGGCGTGACGCTCATCGACACAGCGGACTCCTACTACCCGCCGGGCGGCGAACCGGGGCCGGGCGAACTGCTGGTCTCCCGGGCGCTCGCCTCGTACGGAGGGAACACCGACGCGGTGCTCGTCGCCACCAAGGGCGGACGCGGCAGGACGGACGAAGGCGGCTGGACGGTGGACGCGGCACCGGAGCGCCTCAAGCGGACGGCTCATGCCTCACTGGCTCGCATCGGCGGTGCGGCGATCGGCCTCTACCAGCTGCACAAGCCCGATCCGGACGTCCCGTTCGCCGAGTCGGTGGGCGGGCTACGGGAGCTGCTGGACGAGGGCACGATCCGGTTCGCCGGGATCTCCAACGTGGACACGGACCAGATCAGGCTGGCGGGGGAGATGCTCGGCGACCGGCTCGTCTCCGTGCAGAACCGGTTCTCACCCGCGGTGCGCGAGGGGGAGGCCGAGCTGCGGCTCTGTGCGGAGCTGGGGCTGGCGTATCTGCCGTGGAGCCCGCTCGGGGGGATCTCGCGCAGTGCACTGGACGGTCCGGCGGGCGGGCCGCGGGCCGGGGGCCCGTACGCGGCCTTCCACCGAGTGGCGCGGGCGCACGGGGTGAGCCCTCACCAGGTGGCGCTGGCCTGGCTGTTGGCGCAGTCACCGACCGTGATTCCGATCCCGGGGGCAAGCCGCCCGGAGAGCATTCGCGACTCGGCGGCGGCGGCAGACCTCGTGCTGAGTACGGAGGAAGTGGCCGCCCTGGACGCGAGCGGCGCGCACGCAACGGCCGGACAGGGCGCGAGCGACGCCGGACAGGACACCGCCGGGTCCCGCGCGGCCGCCGGACGGGGCGCCATGCCCGCGTGACGAACCCCGGGACGGACGGCGGCGTCCACGCCGCTCGGCCGACCGGGGCGCCTGCGCCGCCGCCTACGCCGATCCGATCGGTGCTGTGTGCCCGGGACGCCGCCGGCGTGCCCGGCGCGGTGCCCCGGTCGGGCCGGAGCCGAAGTACCACAGCGAAGCGATGTTCCGGCCGCGCCGGCCGGCGTGCGGATGGTGCACCACGGCGCGGGACCGGAATGACGAAACGCCGTGCCGGCGCGATGTCGCGCTGATGTGCATCACACGCGGCAGGCCCCGGCGAACCCGGCGGAGCGGAGCTCCGGATCCTTCGGACAGCCGCTGCGGCTCCGCGCTCCATACCGCGACAAGGTCCTGGAGGCGCACAACGAACGCCACCTCGACGCACTGGAGCACTGTGCCGCCGCCGGACTCCGGGAGCGCGAAGGCCATCCGCACATGCGCATGCTGAAGCGACTGCCGCCCGGCTGGATGAAGGCCGCCGGCGACCGGGAGGACGTGCTGCGCGGGGTTTCGCCGGTGCGGGACATGCTCAGGGCCGGCGCCTCCGCCGACCGCCCGTCCCCGGCCGTCCCCGGCCGTCGCGTCGGGGCCGGGGCGGCTCGCGCGGCCCGCAGGGGACAGCTACGCCCGGCCGCCGTACCGACCTGCGTCCGCACGGAGCCGACTCGGCCTACCGAGGCGCGACCGAGGGCGCGGCCGCCCGCCGGACGCACCGATTCCGGCGCCGTCTCCCCGGCCCGGGCACCCGACCAGCCACATCGTCCAACTGCCCTGTCTCTTCAGGAAGTCGACGATGCCGAGCCATTGACGCCTCCACCGGCTCCAACTACAAAACTAGCTGAGAGCGCTCTCACACACCCTTGGCACCATCCACCCGGAGGTGTTCCGTGAGTACGAGCCGCATCAGACGCACCCCCCTGCTCACCGTCGTCGTGGCCCTCGTCGTCGCGCTCGCCGGCTTCATCGGCGTCACCGGCGCCGGGCAGGCGCGCGGTGACGTTCCCCCCACGCCCGGCTGGAATCTCCAGTGGAGCGACGACTTCAACGGCGCCGACCGCACCCTGCCCTCGTCCGCCAACTGGCAGATCGACCTCGGGCACGGCTATCCCGGCGGCCCCGGAAACTGGGGCACCGGCGAGATCCAGAACTACACCGCCAACCCGGACAACCTCAGCCTCGACGGCAGCGGAAATCTGCGGATCACCCCGCTCCGGGACGGCGCCGGCAACTGGACGTCCGGCCGCATCGAGACGCGGCGCACCGACTTCAAGGCCCCGCCAGGCGGCACCCTGCGCATCGAGGGCCGTATCCAGATGCCGAACGTCACGGGCCAGGCCGCGCTCGGCTACTGGCCCGCCTTCTGGGCGCTCGGCGCCCCGTACCGCGGCAACTACTGGAACTGGCCGGCCATCGGCGAATTCGACATCATGGAGAACGTCAACGGCATCAACTCGGTGTGGGCCGTGCTCCACTGCGGTGTGAACCCGGGTGGCCCCTGCAACGAGACCAACGGCATCGGCGCCAGCCGCGCCTGCCCCGGAGCCTCCTGCCAGTCGGCCTTCCACACCTACCGCTTCGAGTGGGACCGGTCCGTCTCCCCCAACCAGCTGCGCTGGTACGTGGACGGCCAGCTCTTCCACAGCATCGGCCAGGACCGTTTCGACGCCGGCACCTGGGCCAACATGACCGACCACGCCGGGTACTTCATCCTGCTCAACGTCGCCATGGGCGGTGCCTTCCCCAACGGTGTGGCCGGCACCGGGACCCCGACGGCCGCCACCGTTCCGGGCCGCCCCATGCTCGTCGACTACGTCGCGGTCTGGACCCGCGGCGGCGGCAGCACTCCCCCGCCCACCACTCCACCGCCCACCGGCTCCTCCCAGTTGTATCTGCGGACGGGAGGCGGCGCGGGCGACGCCACCGCGTCTGCCGGCTCGGTGAGCGTCTCCTCGGCGGGCGGCGCCAACTACGACGGCACCCCGCACAACCCCCAGGTCTTCACCTCGTCCGGCATCACCGGCAGATACAACGGCGGGGCCACCCGGTTCGATCTGTTCGCCGACTCCGGCACGACGGTCGGCAACGGACAGCAGGTCAGGATCAGTTACGACCGGACGGGCGACGGCAGCTGGGACCGGACGGAGACGTACCACTACTTCGCCACCGACCCCGTGCCGGGCTACGAGCACTACACCCAGGCGAAGGGCCTCACATCGGCGACCGGCGCACTGGGCGATCTGAGCAACGGACGGGTCCGCGTCGAGGTCTGGAACGCCATCGGCAACGGCGCGAGCACGGTGGGCGTCGGCAACCAGTCCGTCGTCCGCATCCCGTTCGACTGAACCGATCCACCGTCCGCCCGACCGAACCCCAGCGACTGTCCGCTCGACTGAACCGGTCGGCCGAAAGGGTCGACCGCACCGGCCGACCGACCGATCGACCGATCGACCGCACCGGTCGCGGGAGCGGCAGCCCCGCGCGAGCGCGGAAACGCCGGTTCCCCGGGCGCCCTCAGGGGCCCGGGGAACCGGCGGTACGCCGCCAGGTGGCATCACGGGGGAAGTCGGCGTATCGCCGTGGAGAAGGAGAGGGCGCTCGTCAGACCTTGGCGCCGACCTCTTCCCCGTCCCGGGGCTCCTGGCCGACGACCGTCGCACCGGACGCGGAACCCTTGGTCAGACGGACGCCGTCGGCGTCGTACGCGGGAGCGCCGTGGCCGTCGTCCCCGGAGGTGCCGTGGCCGTCATCGAGCAGCGTCTTCTCGTCGAACGGAATCCTCCCGGCAAGCACCTCGTCGACCCGCACCCGGTCGATCTCCTTCGTCCAGGTGCCGATGAGCACCGTCGCGACCGCGTTGCCCGCGAAGTTGGTCAGCGCTCGCGCCTCGCTCATGAAGCGGTCGATACCGACGATCAGGCCGACCCCGTCGACCAGCTCAGGCCGGTGCGACTGCAGACCGCCGGCCAGGGTGGCCAGACCGGCGCCGCTGACGCCGGCCGCGCCCTTGGAGGCGACGAACAGGAAGAGGAGAAGCGGGATCTGCTCCCCGATCGACATCGGGTCGCCCATCGTCTCGGCGATGAAGAGCGACGCCATGGTCATGTAGATCATGGTGCCGTCGAGGTTGAAGGAGTAGCCGGTCGGGACGGTGATACCGACGACCGGCTTGCTGACGCCCAGGTGCTCCATCTTCGCGATGAGCCGCGGAAGCGCGGACTCGGAGGAGGAGGTGGAGAGGATCAGCAGGAACTCGCGGCCCAGGTACTTCAGCAGCGTGAGGATGTTGAGGCCCGCCACGACACGCAGCAGCGCGCCCAGCACCACGAAGATGAAGAGGAAACACGTGACGTAGAAGCCGAGCATCAGCACGGCGAGGCTCTTCAGGGCGTCCACACCGGCGGAGCCGGTGACGGCGGCGATCGCACCGAAGGCGCCGATCGGCGCGGCCCACATCACCATGGCGAGGATACGGAAGACGAGGCGCTGAATGTGCTCGACACCGCGCAGCACCGGCTCACCGACCGAGCCCATCGCCTGGAGGGCGAAGCCCGCCAGCAGCGCGACCAGCAGCGTCTGCAGGACCTCGCCCGAGGTGAAGGCGGAGACGATCGTCGTCGGGATGATCCCGAGCAGGAACTCGACCGTGTCCTTGGCCTCCTCGCCGACCTGGCCCTGGCCGGCCTCCTTGACCGCGTCGGTCACCGCCAGCCCGTCACCCGGGTTGAGGATGTTGCCGACGACCAGGCCGATGGCGAGGGCGACGAGCGACATGACCATGAAATAGCCGAGCGCGATACCGCCGACGGCACCGACCTTGGCGGCCTTGCGTACCGAACCGATGCCCAGCACGATCGTGCAGAAGATGATCGGCGAGATCATCATCTTGATCAGGTTCACGAAACCGGTACCGAGTGGCTTGAGCTCAGTGGCGAACTCGGGGGCGGCCAACCCCACGGCGATACCGAGTACGACCGCGACGATCACGGCGATGTAGAGATAGTGCGTGCGGTCCCGCCTGACGGCTCCAGCAGCCACGGGTTTCCTCCTTGTTACCGGTCCATGTCCCTATGGATTGCCGTGAGCATCCACCACCCTGTGATGCCGGTCACCGTTGCGTTCGTTTCGTTCATACAAATCCGGCCAGGCACTATGGGCCCATGCGCATACCCCGCCCGCGCAGCCTCGCGGGCCAGCTCTTCGCGATGCAGGTCGTCCTGGTGGCCGCGATCGTGGCCGGTTGCGCCCTGTTCACGTATCTCAAGGACAGCTCGCAGGCCGAGGAGACCGCGCGCCTGCAGTCGAGGGCCACGGCGGCCGCGGTGGCCCAATCGCCGTCGGTCATCGCCGCCGCGCGGTCCGTGAATCCGTCCGCGACGCTCCAGCCGTACGCGGAGGGCCTGCGGCGCGACGCGGGTGTCGACTTCATCGTGATCATGGCTCCGAACGGCACGCGGTGGACCCACCCCGAGCCGGGCGAGATCGGCAGGACGTATCTCGGCCACACCGAGCAGGCGCTGCGGGGCGAGATCCACAGCGAGCGGTACGTGGGGGTGCTCGGCTCCTCGATACGGACCGTGGTGCCCGTCGTCGACCGCGGAGAGGTCGTCGGGCTCGTCAGCGCGGGCATCACCATCCAGAAGATCAGCGAACAGGTGAGCAAGCAGGTCGTGGCGCTGCTCGCCATGGCGGGCGGGGCGCTGGCGCTCGGCGGCCTGGGAACGTATGTGATCACCACCCGGCTGCGGCGGCACACGCACGGGATGAACGCGGCCGAGCTGAGCCGGATGCACGACTACCACGAGGCCGCGCTGCACGCGGTGCGTGAAGGACTGCTCATGCTCGACGGGCAGCGCAGGATCGCGCTGTGCAACGACGGGGCGCGGGAGCTGCTGGGCCTCGACGAGAACGCGGTGGGCCGGCCGGTGGCCGAGCTGGGCCTGCCGACTCCGCTCACCGGCGCGCTGCTGGCGTCCGAGCCGCGCGTCGACGAGGTGCATCTGACGGGCGACCGGGTCGTCGTGGTGAACACCAGCCCGGTCGTCGGCGGCGAACAGCGCGGCACGGTGGTCACCCTGCGCGACCACACCGAGCTCCAGGCCCTCGCCGGCGAGCTGGACTCCGAGCGGGGCTTCACCCAGGCCCTGCGCTCCCAGGCGCACGAGGCGGCCAACCGGCTGCACACCGTGGTCTCGCTCATCGAACTCGGCCGGGTCGACGACGCCGTCGACTTCGCCACCGCCGAACTGGAGCTGGCCCAGGTCCTCACCGACCGGGTGGTCGGCGCGGTCGGCGAGCCGGTGCTGGCCGCGCTGCTGCTCGGCAAGGCGGCACAGGCGAACGAGCGGGGTGTGGAGCTGGTGCTCGCGCAGGACAGCCGGATCGACGACGGTGTCCTGCCGCCGTCGCTGCCCTCCCGTGACCTGGTGACGATCCTCGGCAATCTCATCGACAACGCGGTGGACGCGGCGTCCGAGGCGGCTGCCGGCCGGGACGGCGGACCGCGGCCGGCCGGGCACCCCGGGCGGGCCCGGGTCACGGTCGTCGCCCGGGCCGACCGGGACGAGCTGCTCATCCGTGTGCACGACACGGGCGCGGGAATCGATCCCGCGTCCGCGGACGAGGTGTTCCAGAGCGGCTGGTCCACACACGGGTCGGGACGGGGGCTGGGTCTCGCGATCGTCCGGCAGACGGTGCACCGAAGCCGGGGCACGGTGGTCCTGGCGACGGGCCCGGACGGAGGAGCCGACTTCACCGTACGGCTGCCGTTGGAGGGCGCGGGGGTGCCGGCATGAGCGGGGATCCCATCAGAGTGCTGGTCGTCGAGGACGATCCGGTGGCCGCCGACGCGCACGCCCTCTATGTGGGCCGGGTCGCCGGCTTCTCGGTGTCGGGGGTGGCGCACTCACGCTCGGAGGCGGTCCGGGCGCTGGAGCGGACCGAGGTCGACCTGCTGCTGCTCGACCTCTATCTGCCCGACGGGCACGGCCTTCAGCTCGTACGGTCACTGCGCGCCGCGGGTCATTCCGCGGACGTCATCGCGGTGACGTCGGCCCGCGACCTCGCGATGGTGCGGGAAGGTGTGTCCCTCGGGGTGGTCCAGTACGTCCTGAAGCCGTTCACCTTCGCGACCCTGCGCGACCGCCTCGGCCGGTACGCGGAGTTCCGCGCGGCGGCCGGTGAGGCGAGCGGCCAGGACGAGGTGGATCGCGCTCTCGGCGCACTGCGCGCCCCGCAGGGCGGTGGCCTGCCGAAGGGGCTGAGCGGCCCGACGCTGGAGGCGGTCACCCGGTCGCTGCGTGACGCGCCGGAGGGGCTGACGGCCGCCGAGGCGGGCACGGCGGTGGGCATCTCCCGGATCACGGCGCGCCGCTATCTGGAACATCTGGTCACCGCGGGACGGGCGGCGCGCAGCCCGCAGTACGGGCAGATCGGCCGCCCGGAACTCCAGTACCGCTGGATCCCCGCCGCCCACTGACGGCGCCCTGCCGGCGCGGTGCACGCCGGTGGCCGCTCAACCACTTCGCCGGACACGGGAATTGGCGTCGGCGCCGGGGGACGCCCCTGCGGTCACGGTCCGTCCCCCGGCTCGTCGACCGGACGTCGGATCGGCCGATATCACGCCATTCGTACCATTCTTCCGGCAGGAGTAGCGTGGAGAGGTCAGCGCCGACCAAACGCAGACCAGGAGGCACGGGCGCGACGCGCTGACACGGGGCACGGCTTTCCGCCCGTCAGCAATTCGAGGAGTCCCTCCATGTCTGTCACGGCCGAAGCAACAGACGTCCGCCCGTTCAGGATCGAGGTTCCGGAGAACCAACTAACAGAGCTGCGCCGCAGGATCGAAGCGACACGGTGGCCCTCCAAGGAGCTTGTCACCGACCGCTCGCAGGGAGTGCAGCTGGCAACGCTTCAGGCGCTCGCCCGCTACTGGATGATCACCTACGACTGGCGCAGGTGCGAGGCCAGACTGGACGCACTGCCGCAGTTCACGACCGAGATCGACGGCGTCGACATCCACTTCGTCCATGTCAGGTCGCCGCACGAGAACGCGCTGCCGCTGATCATGACGCACGGCTGGCCCGGCTCTGTCGTCGAGCTGCTGGAGACCGTCGGGCCGCTGACCGACCCGACCGCTCACGGCGGCTCCCCCGACGACGCGTTCCACCTGGTGCTGCCATCCCTGCCCGGCTACGGCTTCTCGGGTGAGCCGACCGAACTCGGCTGGGGGAACGGGCGCATCGCGAGCGCGTGGGCGGAGCTGATGAACCGCCTCGACTACGAGCGCTACGTCGCCCAGGGCGGGGACGTGGGCGCCGCCGTCACCGACGCGATGGGCCGCCAGGGACCCACTGGGCTGCTGGGCATCCATGTCAACCTGCTCGCCGGGGCAATCGGGATCAAGGACCACCTGCCGAAGGAGTCCGAGTCGGAGCGCGCGGCACTGGACGCGCTGAACGTCTTCATGACCGACGGCTTCGGCTACTTCCTGGAGCAGACCACGAGGCCGCAGACGATCGGCTACTCCCTGCTGGATTCACCCCTCGGGCTGGCCGCCTGGATGCTGGACCACGACACGGACAGCTACTACAAGATCTCAAGCGCCTTCATCGACAACCGGCCGGCGGGCAACCTGACCCGGGACCACATCATCGACAACATCATGATGTATTGGCTGACCGGCACAGGCGCCTCGGCGGCCCGGTGGTACTGGGAGTTCGGACGCGAGATCGCGGGTGGCCAGCCTCCACCGCCGGTCAAGGTGCCGGTCGGCTTCACGACGTTCCCCGGCGAGATCTGGGCCGCCCCGCGCAGCTGGGTCGAGACGGTCTACCCGGACCCCGCGTACTTCAACGAGGTCGACAGGGGCGGCCACTTCGCGGCCTGGGAGGAGCCGGAACTCTTCTCCGCCGAGATGCGGGCGGCGTTCGCCCCCCTGCGCTGACGACGCATGCGGGTCCGGTCCCGGGTGCGTTCCCGTACACGGGCACGCACCCGGGACCGCTCGTTCGAAGCGTGCCGGGCACACGCGCCCCTCGCGCGGCAGGGCAGCGGACAGCCACCCACCGGCAGCGTCCGTACCCGTCCAAAGCGTACGTGGATGCCCGGTTCAACGGCCCTGCCCTGCACGGGCATTGACCTTGTCAGCGAGCCGGTCCTACGGTCACGGCAGCCCCCTGGGCCCTCGGCCCGGACTCCGGCTCAGAGGAGGTCGTGCCCGTGCGCCCCACCGCCCCACTGATCCTCGTCACCGCCGTCACCGCTCTCGCCGCGGCGACGCTCACCGCCTGCGGCAACGGTTCGGGCAGCGACCCCGACACCGTGAAGGTCGTCTACAACCGCTCGACGGACAACAAGATCCGCTTCAAGGACCAGCATCTCGAAGCGGCGAAGAAGCAGTTCGAGAAGGAGCACCCGGGCAAGAAGGTCGAACTCATCCCGATCCAGGCCCCGGACAACGACTACGCCACCAAGGCGCAGCAGATGATGCGCTCTCCCAAGACCGCGCCCGACCTGGTCTACGAGGACACCTTCCGCATCAACTCGGACATCAAGGCCGGGTACTTGAAGCCGCTGGATTCCTATCTGCCGCAGTGGGACCAGTGGGGACAGTTCGTCGACACGGCGAAGGCGGCGGCCAAGGCCGAGGACGGCAAGACGTACGGCATCCCGGACGGCACCGACACCCGTGGTCTCTGGTTCAACAAGGCGATCTTCGCCAAGGCGGGTCTGCCGGCCGACTGGCAGCCGAAGAACTGGGCCGAGGTCCTGGACGCGGCCCGCACCGTCAAGCAGAAGGTCCCCGGCGTCATCCCGCTCAACGTCTACACCGGCAAGGGTCCGGGCGAGGCGGCCGTGATGCAGGGCTTCGAGATGCTGCTCTACGGCACCGGGGCCGACCCGCTCTACGACGAATCGGCCAAGAAGTGGGTCACCGGCAGCAAGGGCTTCCGGGACTCGCTCGACTTCGTCCGCACGGTCTACACGGAGAAGCTCGGCCCCGACGTGTCCGACGCGCTCGACCCGAACGTCGGCACGCGGGTCGCCACCGAGTGGTTCCCCGAGGGCAAGCTCGCGATCTCGCTCGACGGCTCCTGGATGGGCCAGAACTGGATCAACAAGGGCCCCAAGGAATGGCCGGACTGGAGCAAGGACCTCGCCCAGGCCCCGATGCCCACCCAGAACGGACAGGCGCCCGGCCAGGTGTCCATGTCCGGCGGCTGGGCGTGGTCGATCCCGCAGAAGGCGGGCAACGCCGATCTGGCCTTCGAGTTCATCAAGACGCTCCAGACGGCCGAGAACGCGACGCAGTGGTGCGTGGTGGCCGCGCAGATCGCCGTACGCAAGGACGTGGCGGCCGACCCGAAGTATCTGCGGTCCATGCCGGGCATCGAGTTCTTCACCGGGCTCGTGCAGTACACGCACTACCGTCCGGCGCTGCCCGTCTATCCGCAGGTCTCCACCGCCATCGGTGAGGCCATGGAGAAGGTGACGACGGGCGACGCCTCGGCGGCCGAGGCGGCGAAGGCGTACGACGAGCAGCTCAAGACCGTCGTCGACGGCGCGGTCGTCAGCAGGTGAGCACGACGAGAGGAGGGGGGTGGCGGTGGCTGCCCATCACCCCCGCCACCCTCCTGCTGCTGCTCTTCCTGGCCGGCCCCATCGGCTACTGCGTCTGGATCGCCTTCACCGACACTCAGTTGACCGGTGCCTCGGGTGCCGACTTCGTGGGCCTGGACAACTTCCGCCGGGCTTTCGCGGACGACGGCTTCCGCAACGCCGTCTGGCTCACGCTGGTCTTCACCTTCGTCTCGGCGGTCGTCGGCCAGAACACCCTGGGGCTGGCGCTGGCCGGTCTGATGCGAGCCGCGTCCCGCCCGGTCAGAACCGTCACCGGCACGCTGGTGATCACCGCCTGGGTGCTGCCGGAGATCGTCGCCGCGTTCCTGCTGTACACGTTCTTCCGCCGTGAGGGAACGCTGAACGCGCTGCTCGACTGGCTCCATCTGCCGTCCCAGAACTGGCTGTTCACCCTGCCCATCCTCGCCGTGTCCTTCGCCAACGTCTGGCGCGGCACCGCGTTCTCGATGCTGATCTACTCCGCGGCACTCTCCGAGATCCCGCGGGACGTCGTCGAGGCAGCCGAGGTCGACGGGGCGAGCGGTCCGCGGCGGGTCTGGCACATCACCCTGCCGATGATCCGCCGTTCCATCGGCACCAATCTGATGCTGAACACCCTCTCCACGCTCTCCGTCTTCGGGCTGATCTGGGCGATGACCCGGGGTGGTCCGGGCAACCGGAGCCAGACACTGCCGGTGTTCATGTACGACCAGGCGTTCCTCAAGAGCCTGATCGGCTACGGCACCGCGGTGGCGCTGCTGCTTCTGCTGGTGGGCTCGCTGTTCTCGGTCGTCTATCTGCGTCTGATGAAGGTGGAGGTGTGATGCGCCGGTCCACCCGCGCCCGGCTCGCCGCCAACGCCGCACTGCTGGTGACCGCCGCCGCGTTCGCCCTGCCGCTGGTGTGGCTCCTGCTGTCGTCCGTGGACGCGAACGCGGACCTGCGGGTGCGGGTTCCGTCGTCGGTCACCGGGGACAACTTCGACGCGGTGCTCACCGACGAGATCACCTTCACACCGATGCTGAACAGCCTGCTGCTGTGCGGCGGTGCGACGCTGCTGACGGTGGTGTGCGCGGCGCTCGCGGCGTATCCGCTCTCCCGGCACCGCTCGCGCTTCAACCGTCCGTTCCTGCTGACGATCCTGTTCACGACATGTCTGCCGATCACCGCGGTGATGGTGCCGGTCTACGGCCTGTTCGTGCAGGTCAATCTGATCGACACGATGTACGGCACGGGCCTGTTTCTCGCCACGTCCCAGCTCCCCTTCTCCATCTGGCTGATGAAGAACTTCATGGACGGCGTCCCGATGGTTCTGGAGGAGGCGGCCTGGACGGACGGTGCCTCGAACCTCCAGACACTGTCCCGGGTCGTCCTGCCCCTGATGGGGCCGGGCCTGACCGTGGTGACGATCTACACCTTCATCCAGCTCTGGGGAAACTTCTTCGTCCCCTTCATGCTGATCCTGACGCCGGATCAGATGCCGGCCTCGGTCTCGATCTTCACCTTCTTCGGCAACTACGGCTCGGTGATCTACGGCCAGTTGGCGGCGTTCTCGATCCTGTACTCGGCGCCGGTGCTGGTGCTGTACGTCCTGATCTCGCGCCGGCTCGGGGGTGGTTTCGCACTGGGCGGTGCGGTCAAGGGCTGATGGCCGGGCCGGTACCACACGGCGCGATCACTGCACGTTACCAAGCGGTAGCGATCAGCTCGGACGTTCCTACGACAAGTGGCGTTGGGTGAACGCACCGTAGTCGCGACGCCCCACCGGCCTCTAGCGTTGCCGCGTGCACCACGCTCCCAAGCCCCCGTTCAACGCCCCCGCCGCCCGCCGGCTGCGCGAAGCCCTCGGAATGGCCCCCGGCCATGTCGCGTACGGTCTCCGCGCCCAGTACGGGCTCCACATCTCACCGGACACGGTGGTCTCCTGGGAACGCGGGCTCCTCGCCCCGGGTACCCGCGAACTGACCGCACTGGCCGGGGTCTTGTGGTGCGCGCCGCACGACCTGCTCACCGAGGCCTCCAGCCTGCGCGAACACCGGCTGGCGCACGGATACGCACCGGCCGACCTGGCGCGACGCCTCGGCGTGGACGCGGACAGCTATCTGCGCATGGAGGAGTCGGGCCGCTGGCGCGGCACCGAACGCCAGACGGCCGCGCTCGCCGAGGCCCTGCGACTCGGCCCGCGCGAACTGCTGGTCGCCACGGGCCGCGAGGACGACCTCGCGGAACTGCTGCGCAGCGCGGTCGCGGCACGCTGGCAGGCGTACGTCCGCCCGGTGTCGAAACTGGTCCCGATGGAGCGCCCCCAGCTCGAAGCGGTACTGGAGGAGCTGCACGCGGCCTACCAGTCGCGCATGGTGGCGACGCTCAGCTGGGGCGCGACGACGGAGGACACGGGCAGCGCGGGCCGTGAGTTCCTGAACCGGATAGCCGACCATTTCTGGGACCTGGCCAGGAGCTGAGGCCCGCCTCTCGCAGGTGAGGCCGCTCGACGCGCCGGCCACCCGCAGGTCAGAACACCGACTCCGCCTCGTGCATCCGGTTCGCCGGGACCGTCTTCAGGCGGGTCACCGCCTCCGCCAGCGGGACCATTTTCACCTCGGTGCCGCGCAGCGCCGTCATCATGCCGTACTCGCCGCGGTGCGCCGCCTCCACCGCGTGCCAGCCGAAGCGGGTCGCGAGCACGCGGTCGTACGCCGTCGGGGTGCCGCCGCGCTGGACGTGGCCCAGGATGACCGGCTTCGCCTCTTTGCCGAGGCGGTGCTCCAGCTCGGCGGCGAGGCGGTTGCCGATGCCCTGGAAGCGCTCGTGGCCGTACTGGTCGATCTCCCCCTTGCCGTAGTCCATCGAGCCCTCGGCCGGGTGCGCTCCCTCGGCGACGCAGATGACCGCGAACTTCTTCCCCCGCGAGAACCGCTCCTCGACCATCTTCACCAGGTCCTCGATCTGGAACGGCCGCTCCGGCAGGCAGATGCCGTGGGCGCCGCCCGCCATGCCCGATTCCAGGGCGATCCAGCCCGCGTGCCGGCCCATCACCTCGACGACCATCACTCGCTGGTGCGACTCCGCGGTCGTCTTGAGGCGGTCGATGGCCTCGGTGGCGACCATCACGGCCGTGTCGAAGCCGAACGTGCGGTCCGTGGCGGAGATGTCGTTGTCGATCGTCTTCGGCACCCCGACGACGGGCATACCCCCGTCCGCGAGCATCCGGGACGCTGTGAGCGTGCCCTCGCCGCCGATCGGGATGAGCACGTCGATGCCGTGCAGCCGTGCCAACTCCGGTGCGTTCTCGCAGGCTTCGGCCAGCCGGCCGCGCTCGAGCCTGGCGGAGCCGAGGATCGTGCCGCCGCGGGCGAGGATGCCGCTGACCGCGTTGAGGTCGAGCGGACGGTAGTGGCCGTCGAGGAGTCCCTTGAATCCGTCCTCGAAACCGATGACTTCGTCACCGTGAAAGGTGAGGGCACGGTGCACGACCGACCGGATCACAGCGTTCAGTCCGGGGCAGTCGCCCCCTGCGGTGAGCACTCCGATGCGCATCGTGCTGTGTCTCCTGCTCGTCAGTGGTACAGGTGAGCCACATTCGATTGTTCCACGGACCCGGGAGAACCCGCGCTCCCGGCCGCTCCCAGGCACGGCGTACGCCCCTCGTGAGCAAGCCACCGGCCGCTCCGGTCCGCCGGGCGCCCTACGGGACGGCCCATAGCCATCCACGGAGGTACCGTCAAGAGGGGAAAGGCCGTCCTCAGCGGTTTTTTTGTACGTACCACCTTTATCGCACCGACCTTTTCGCACCCCAGAGAGCATGGACGGGAGAGCGCGCGTGACAAGCAGGGGGCACCACCCGCCGAAGGCAGGCGGAGTGTACGTGACCGGGATCGACCGCGGGGACGGCCGGCAGGTCGTCGAGCTGGGAGTCATGGAGCTCCTCACCCGCCAGGTGGACCGGGTGGGTGTTTTCCGCCCGCTGGTGCACGACGGCCCGGACCGGCTGTTCGACCTGCTGCGAGCCCGTTACCGGCTGTCACAGGATCCGGCGTCCGTGTACGGCATGGACTATCACGAGGCCTCCGCCCTCCAGGCCGAGCGGGGTACCGACGAGCTGGTCTCCCAGCTCGTCGACCGCTTCCACCGGGTCGCGCGGGAGTACGAGGTCGTCCTCGTCCTCGGCACCGACTTCGCGGCCACCCAGCTCCCCGACGAGCTCGCGATCAACGCCCGGCTCGCCAACGAGTTCGGCGCCTCGGTGATAGCGGTCGTCGGCGGCAAGGGCCAGAGCGCGGAGTCCGTACGGGCCGAGGCGCGCAATGCCCACCGCGCGTACGAGGCCCTGGGCTGCGACGTCCTCGCCGTGGCCGTCAACCGGGTCGCCCCCGAGGAGCGCGCGGAGATCGCGGAGCGGCTGGCGGCCCGACTGCCCGTCCCCTGCTACGTCCTGCCCGACGAGCCGGCACTCGCCGCCCCGACCGTCGCCCAGATCACCCACGCGCTCGGCGGCACGGTGCTGCTCGGCGACGACGCGGGGCTCGCCCGCGACGCACTCGACTTCGTCTTCGGCGGCGCGATGCTGCCGAACTTCCTGAACGCCCTGACGCCCGGCTGCATGGTGGTGACCCCCGGAGACCGTGCCGATCTGGTGGTGGGGGCGCTGGCCGCCCACTCCGCCGGCACCCCGCCCATCGCCGGCCTGCTGCTCACCCTCGACGAGCGGCCCAGCGACGCGGTCCTCACCCTCGCCTCCCGGCTCGCACCCGGCACCCCGGTGGTCTCGGTCGCCGGCAACAGTTTCCCCACCGCCGCCGAACTGTTCGCGATGGAGGGCAAGTTGAACGCCTCCACGCCCCGCAAGGCGGAGACGGCGCTCGGCCTGTTCGAGCGTCATGTCGACACCGGCGAGCTGCTGGCCCGGCTCGCGGTGGGCCGCAGCGGCCATGTCACCCCGATGATGTTCGAGCACGAACTGCTGGAGCAGGCGCGCGCGGACCGCCGCCGGGTGGTGCTGCCCGAGGGCGCGGAGGAACGCGTGCTGCGCGCGGCCGACGTCCTGATCCGCCGGGACGTCTGCGACCTGACCCTCCTCGGCGACACCGAGGTGATCCGCAAGAAGGCCGCCGACCTGGGCATCGACCTCAGCTCGACCCAGCTGATCGACCCGGCCACCTCCGAGCTCCGCCAGCTCTTCGCCGAGCGGTACGCCGAGCTGCGCGCCCACCGGGGCGTGACGGTGGAGCTGGCGCACGACGTCGTGGCGGACGTGAACTACTTCGGCACGCTGATGGTGCAGGAGGGCCTGGCCGACGGCATGGTCTCGGGCTCGGTGCATTCCACCGCCGCCACCATCCGCCCCGCCTTCGAGATCATCAAGACGAAGCCCGAGGCCTCGATCGTCTCCTCCGTCTTCTTCATGTGCCTCGCCGACCGGGTGCTCGTGTACGGGGACTGCGCGGTCAACCCGGACCCGGACGCCGAGCAGCTCGCGGACATCGCGGTCCAGTCGGCGGCGACGGCGGCCCGTTTCGGCGTCGACCCGCGGATCGCGATGCTGTCGTACTCGACGGGCACCTCCGGCTCCGGGGCCGACGTGGACAAGGTGCGCGAGGCGACCAAGCTGGTGCGGGAGCGCCGGCCGGAGCTGAGGATCGAGGGCCCGATCCAGTACGACGCGGCCGTCGAGCCGTCCGTCGCGGCGACGAAGCTGCCGGACTCCGAGGTGGCGGGCCAGGCGACGGTGCTGATCTTCCCGGATCTCAACACCGGCAACAACACCTACAAGGCCGTGCAGCGGTCGGCCGGCGCCGTGGCCGTCGGGCCGGTGCTCCAGGGGCTGCGCAAGCCCGTCAACGACCTGTCGCGGGGCGCGCTCGTCAGCGACATCGTGAACACGGTGGCCATCACGGCCATCCAGGCCCAGCCCGTGCCGGCTGCGCGGTCGGCCCCCAGCGGGCCGGCCCCCAGCGGCCCGCCCGCGTCCGTATGACCGTCCCCCGCACAGAAGGCTCCGAGACTGTGACCGCGACCCGCGTCCTCGTCCTGAACTCCGGCTCGTCGTCGGTGAAGTACCAGCTGCTCGACATGCACGACGGCTCGCGGCTCGCCGCCGGGCTGGTGGAACGGATCGGCGAGGAGACGTCCCGGCTCGTCCACACCCCGCTCACCGACGGCGAGAAGCGCGAGCGCACCGGTCCCATCGCGGATCACGGCGCGGCGCTGAAGTCGGTCGCCGACGAGCTGGCCTTTGACGGTCTCGGGCTGGACTCCCCCGATCTGGCGGCCATCGGCCATCGCGTGGTGCACGGCGGCCTGCGGTTCACCGAGCCGACGGTGGTCGACGACGACGTGCTGGCAGAGGTGGAGCGGCTGGTGCCGGTGGCGCCGTTGCACAATCCGGCGAACATCATCGGGATCCGCACGGCACAGGCGCTGCGTCCCGACCTGCCGCAGGTGGCGGTCTTCGACACGGCCTTCCACACGACGATGCCGGAGGCGGCGGCCCGCTACGCCATCGACGTGGAGACGGCGGACGCCCATCGCATCCGCCGCTACGGCTTCCACGGCACCTCCCACGCGTACGTCTCGCGGAAGACGGCGGAACTGCTGGGCAAGGAGCCGTCCGAGGTGAACGTCATCGTCCTGCACCTGGGCAACGGCGCGTCCGCCTCGGCGGTCGCCGGCGGCCGGTGCGTGGACACCTCGATGGGGCTGACACCGTTGGAGGGGCTCGTCATGGGCACCCGCTCCGGTGACGTCGACGCCGCGGTCACCTTCCATCTGATGCGGGTCGCGGAGATGTCGGCGGACGAGATCGACGTGCTGCTCAACAAGAAGAGCGGTCTGGTGGGGCTCTGCGGTGACAACGACATGCGGGAGATCCGCCGCCGGATCGATGAGGGGGACGAGCGGGCGCACCTCGCCTTCGACATCTACATCCATCGTCTGAGGAAGTACATCGGCTCGTACTTCGCGGTACTCGGCCGGGTGGACGCGATCGCGTTCACGGCGGGGGTCGGTGAGAACGCGGCGCCGGTGCGGGAGGCTGCCGTGGCAGGTATGGAGGGATTCGGTCTGACGCTGGACCGTGAGCGGAACGCCGCCCGTTCCGATGAGGCGCGGATTATTTCGGCGCCTGGGGGACGGGTCGCGGTGGCCGTGGTCCCCACGGATGAGGAGCTGGAGATCGCGCGGCAAACATTCGCCCTGGTCACGAGCGGTTCCCGAACGGGAAATGCTTGATTCCGTGGCAGGTATCGCCTGAGCGGAGTCCCGCCCATTTGTACTTTCCACCAGACGGAATATTCCGAGTCGAAACAAACCGATAGGATCCGCCTTATGCGCCGTTCCAAAATCGTCTGCACGCTGGGCCCCGCCGTCGACTCGTACGAGCAGCTGAAATTGCTCATCGAAGCCGGTATGAACGTGGCCCGATTCAACATGAGCCACGGGACCCACTCCGAGCACGAGGAGCGGTACCACCGCGTCCGCAAGGCCGCCGGGGACACCGGCCGTGCCGTCGGCGTGCTCGCCGACCTCCAGGGCCCCAAGATCCGGCTGGAGACCTTCGCCGAGGGACCGGTCGAACTGGTCCGCGGGGACGAGTTCGTCATCACCACCGAGGACGTGGCCGGTGACAAGTCCATCTGCGGCACCACGTACAAGGGCCTGCCGGGCGACGTCTCCAAGGGCGACCCGATCCTCATCAACGACGGCAACGTCGAACTGCGCGTGGTCGAGGTCACCGGGCAGCAGGTGAAGACCATCGTCGTCGAGGGCGGTGTCATCTCCGACCACAAGGGCATCAACCTGCCCGGCGCGGCGGTCAATGTCCCGGCTCTGTCCGAGAAGGACATCGAGGACCTGCGCTTCGCGCTGCGGATGGGCTGCGACATGGTCGCGCTCTCCTTCGTCCGCGACGCGAGCGATGTCAAGGACGTCCACAAGGTGATGGACGAGGAGGGCCGCCGGGTCCCCGTCATCGCCAAGGTGGAGAAGCCGCAGGCCGTCGAGAACATGGTGGATGTCGTCATGGCCTTCGACGGCGTGATGGTCGCGCGAGGCGACCTGGCCGTCGAGTACCCGCTGGAGCGGGTCCCGTTGGTGCAGAAGCGGCTCATCGAGCTGTGCCGCCGCAACGCCAAGCCGGTGATCGTGGCGACCCAGATGATGGAGTCGATGATCACCAACTCCCGCCCGACGCGCGCCGAGGCGTCCGACGTGGCGAACGCGATCCTGGACGGCGCGGACGCGGTGATGCTCTCCGCCGAGTCCTCGGTCGGCGCGTACCCGATCGAGACGGTCAAGACGATGTCCAAGATCGTGGTCGCCGCGGAGGAGGAACTGATCTCCAAGGGCCTCCAGCCCCTGGTCCCGGGCAAGAAGCCGCGCACCCAGGGCGGCTCGGTGGCCCGCGCGGCCTGCGAGATCGCGGACTTCCTGGGCGGCAAGGCCCTGGTCGCCTTCACCAAGTCCGGCGACACGGCCCGGCGCCTGTCCCGCTACCGCGCGGAGCAGCCGATCGTGGCGTTCACGACGGACGAGTCGACGCGCAACCAACTCGCGCTCAGCTGGGGCGTGGAGTCCTATGTCGCTCCGCACGTCGACAACACCGACGCGATGGTGGACCTGGTGGACGCGGAACTGCTGAAGCTCCAGCGGTACAACGAGGGCGACATCATGATCATCACCGCCGGCTCGCCTCCGGGCGTGCCGGGCACGACGAACATGGTGCGGGTGCACCACTTGGGCGGGGAGTCGAAGGGCTGAGGTCTTCCCCGCACGACGGGAAACGTTCGGTATCAGCCGTGAGTGCGTTCCGGATGTACGTGAGGGTCGTCAGCGCCACGCTGACACCGGAGGAGATCAGCGACCGGCTCGGCGCGCAACCGGACGAGGCCCATGCGGTGGGCAGCCGGCGGCGCCCCGAGCACCCTCCTCGTGCGTTCACGTCGTGGATGCGCCATGCCACCGTCGCAACTCCCGCAGCGCGACCGGAGGATCTGGAGCCCGTGGTACTCGGCTGGGGCCACGAGTTCGCACGGGCGCTCGGACAACTGGCGGACGCCGGAGGCGACGTGTCCCTGGTCATCGTCCAGCGGATCGATGACCACGAGAACACGGCGGCCAAGGGCATCTTCCTGGGAGAACCCTTGATCGACTGGCTGAGCACGGCGAAGTCGTCGCTTGACATCGATCAGTACGTCCACCACGAGTAGCGATGAGCGTCTGATGGGGGATCAATGACGTGGGCCGCACCCTGCGCCAGGGGTGCGGCCCACGGTCTTCTCGCGGCTCCCGGTCGCCTCAGGGGCACATGTGCTCGGTGTCCCGGGCGATCGCGCTGTGCAGCGTTCCGTCGCTCCTGTCGGCCGCGCCGGCCCCCGCGTCGGTGGCGAAGGTGAAGCGGACCAGGATCGGCGCACGGTCCACGACGATCGAGAACTGGCTCGCGAGCTCCAGGTCCGACTCCCAGGCCACACGGGCGAGATCGAGCGCGGCGCGCAGCTGGGCGAACGTGGCGGTCGGCGACATGCCGGCCGTTCCCGTGACCGTGTCGGTGCGGGCACCGGCGCACGTGGCGGGGATGCGGACGGATTCCGTCCAGGTGCTGAGGGCGACCCGGTGGATCAGGCCGCAGCGGCAGACCTCCAGGCGTACGTCGCCGTACGCGAACGTCCGCGGCCAGGACGGTTCGGCGTCGGGCACGTAGTCCGCCACGGCCGGAGCCCCGAGGACACCGGACACCTCGTCCAGTGACGTTCCGGGCTTCAGGACGCCCAGGCCGCCCGTCCGCGCCATGTCCGTCAGCACATCCATGATGTTCACACCGGTGATCATCTCAAAGGCCGGTCCTCATCGGACGACAGGACGGACGACTGTGGGGCGCACCCCTGATCGGGGGTGCGCCCCACAGTCGTCTCGCGGCTCCCGGAGGACTCAGTTCCCGGTGTTCCCACCGGTGAAGTAGTTGTGCAGACCCGGCACCGTCAGCGTCCCGCCGAACTGACCGGCCTGCTTCACCTTGGCGTTGGTGAAGAACGCGAACGGAACGTTCAGCGGCGGCGGGGTCGTCGGGCTGAAGGTGATCGGGATCAGGCCGAAGAGGTTGCCCTTCAGCTCCTCCGTGTACATCGTCACCGTGCCGCTGCGGATCGTCGAGGTGGAGCCCTTGTCCGCCTCGACGTGCGCGGTCGTCCCGTTCGGGCCTTCCACCAGCTGGTGCAGGTCCTTGATGTCCACGCCCGAGGCCGTGAACTTCAGCACCTTCTTGATCTTGCCGCTGCCGGTCTTGACCTCGACGATGCCCTTGTAGTCCAGGCCCGTCAGAGTGAGCAGCGAACTCTCCAGCACCCAGGGCTCGTCCGGGAGCAGCGGGATGCCCGGCTCCAGGTCGGCCGCGGCCAGCGCCTGGGGGTCGGCCTCGGGGCACGGGAAGCGCGGCTTGGCGCCCTCGGGGATGTCCGTGTCGCTCTTGGGGTCGAGGCTCTTGACCGCGGCTTCGAGCTCCTCGGTCGTCGCCCCGGCCTTGTCCGCCGCGTCCTTGATGGCGTCCTTGACCTTGTCGGTCTTGTCTTCCGCCTTTTCGGCCTCGTCGACCTTGTCGGCGGGCTTGGCCGACGGCTTCTCGTCCTGCGGCTCCGCGGGCTTCGCCGCCGGCTTCTCGCTCGGCTTGTCGGCCGGCTGCTCGCTCGGCTGCGACGCGGTGGGAGTCGGGGTGGGCGTGGCCGTCGGCTTGTCGGGGCCGTCGAACAGGTTCTCGAGCGCGTCACCCACACCCAGCGGATCCAGCGGGTTCCTGGTCTCCGACGCGGAGGGCGTCGGGGTCGGCGCCGGCTTCGCCTCGTCGGGCTTCTCCTCGTCGACACGCCCCGGGTCGGAGGCGGACGGCGTGGTGTCCGGCGTCGGCTCGGCGTCGTCGTCCTTGCCGTCGTTCTCGTCGGCCGGAGCGGTCGAGGACGGGTCGGGCGTCTCGGACGCCTCGTCGGACGGCTTGGCCGACTCGGAGGGCTTGGGCGACTCGGACTCCGCCGGCTCGTCCGAACGTGTCACACACGGACCGGGAGCGAACGGAATGTCCTTGTCATCGGCGAGCGCCAGCTTGGGGGTGAGGCCCATGCCGACGAAGACGGCGGTGGGCATCGCGGCCAAAGCCATCGCCTTGCCCGCGGGCCTCTGGAGCTTGGTCAGCAGCGACTTCCTCGGGGCCGCGTGCCGCGGCCCCCTTCTGACCTGTGCCCCATCGCCCCCAGCCGTGGTCAGCGGTGTGACATCACCCTGCACTGTTCCTCCCGCCGTTGGATTCGATGGTGGTGTCGTGCGTGTTCGCGCCGTAGGGGCCCCAGGGCTCCGGATCGGCGCCACCCGCCGGCTCGGCCGGTGCGGGTGCGGCGGTCGTGGCCTCGGCCGGGTCGGGCTGCGGGTTCCCGGGTGCCCAGGCGATCGCCAGCGCGCCACCGAGCATCGACAGCAGGAACCCGATGATGAAGCCGCCGAGGTTGGCGATCGGGATCGAGATCAACGCGAGCAGGATCGAGGCGACTCCCGCGAAGACACGGACGATGTGGTGGAACCACATCGTCAGGCCCAGCGTCACCAGCAGGATGCCGATGATCAGCGAGCCCGCACCCGCGGTCGTCGCCATGGAGAGCGTCATGTGCCCGAGCTTGAACGTCGCGTACGGGAAATAGGCGATGGGGATTCCGCCGAGCAGGGTGAAGAGTCCGGCCCAGAAAGGCCGCTGGCCCCGCCACGTGCGGAAGTTCCGCCGAAGGACGCGGAGGAAGTGCTCGTCCCGTCCCGGTGACACTGCAGACTCGGCGCTCATGGAAAACAGCTCCCTGGAACTGGCATTGCTGTGTGAAGAGTTGGGCGGGCGGGCGCAGCCGTGAGAGCTCTACCCGCCCGCCCGGACGGGATGACCGTCAGTAGCACTCGATACCGTCGCCGGAGCCCTTGAGCAGACGCATGCTGAGACCGCTGAGCTCGAAGGTGCCGGCGGTCGTCGCCCAGGCCTTCTGCTTGACACCGGTCAGCTCGGCACGCGTCGCCTGCTGGGCGAACCCGTTGGGCAGGATCGACTTGTCCTTGACTTCAGGACCCTTGCCACCGGCCGAGGCACCGGTGTTCTTGGCCGCGACGCCGATGTCGATGTCCGTGAACTTGGCGTTCGCGTCCAGCGACGACACGTCCAGGTACAGGTTCTTCGCCTGGACCGGGGTGCCCTTGTCGCCCGCCTTCAGCTTCAGCGTGATCTTGCCGACGAAGGGCACGTCGGTGACGACCGACTGGCACATCTTGGTGATCGACGCGTTCTCGAAGGTCGAGATGGCGACCGGGTGCGCCACCTTCTCGTCGCTCTTGAGGTCCTTGTACCCCATGTCGACGCCGCCGTACTGGGCGAACCCACGGCCATCAAGGTATCCGGCGGTGACCTTGAACTCCTGGCCGGACACAGCGAACGACGCGGCGAGCGCGCCCTGTGCCAGACCGACGCCTATCGCGGCCGTTGCGGCCACGCTCGGCACCATGACAAGGGCGAACCGCTTCCATCTGGTTCCACCCCGAGTCACTGACTCCATGAATTTCCTCCTTCTCGGACGTACATCTCCGGTCCGGACCGTGGGTCCGTCCTGGGATGGGAGAAGTGCTACGTCCTCGGGAAGGAGAGCGCCTGTACTTTCAGGCGCATCCGCGTCCGAAACACCGGCGATCACCCCCGAGCGACAACCACTGGTCGCGCCTGACGCATCACGCACAACCTGTCGGACAGGCCCTGCCGTTCGGCAGGAACCCCCCTGTCCGCGACCGGCGCCACTGCCGCCGGCCCACCCGGTGGGGACCCAACGACCGCGGCGCGGCTGGGGGCCGGGCTGGTGCGGTATTGGACCGAGCGTCGCCGATCGTGGTCCATTACCGGCCGCGGCACAAGGGGGTTCGTTACTCGCTAGTAACGGCCTGATAACCACGCCACGACGGGCTGATGTGGAGCGGCCACGCAGGGTGCACCCGGGCACCTCGCCAGAAAGGTGGATTGCCGCCAATAAGCGGACAAGACAAGCAGGTTGGCTTACTACGAGTAACAGCTCGTCGATTTACCAAGTTTTGGTAAAGGGCGGCCGTGTCCGGTCACTGTGTCGCCAAAACGGCGGCGGCGCCTCACCAGCGCCACCGCCGCAAACCCCACAGACCTGGCGGAACGGAACGTTCGACTCAGGCTCTTTCAAACATGGCTCAGAACAGCACCCTGGCGAGCGCGGAACGCGCCGCCGTCACACGCGGGTCGTCGGGACCGACGACCTCGAAGAGTTCGAGAAGGCGCAGCCGGGCCGCGTCGCGGTCCTCGGCGGTCGTACGGCGCACGGCCTCGACGAGCCGGCCGAAGGCGTCCTCCACATGGCCGCCCACCAGGTCCAGGTCCGCCGCGGCGATCTGCGCGTTCACGTCGGCCGGCTTCTCGGCGGCCTCCTGGCGCACCTTCTGCGGGTCCATGTCCTGGACACGGCCCAGCAGTTCGGCCTGGGCGAGGCCGAGCTTCGCCTCCGTGTTGCCCGGGTCGTCGGACAGCACGTTCTTGTACGCCTGGACGGCACCGCCGAAGTCGCCCGCGTCAAGAGCCTGTACGGCCGCTTCCAGCAGAGCGTCGTAGGGGCCGGCGGGCACAGGCGCCGGGCCGGTCTCCTCGCCCTCCGCCGCTGCGTCGACCGCGATACCGGTGAGACCGAAGCGCTCCTCGGCGACCTGCACCAGCTGGTCCAGCGTCTGGCGGATCTGCGCCTCGGGGGCCGCTCCCTGGAAGAGGGGAAGGGCCTGCCCGGCGACGACCGCGAACACGGCCGGGATGCCCTGGATCCCGAACTGCTGCATCAGCATCTGGTTGGCGTCGACGTCGATCTTGGCGAGGAGGAAACGGCCGTTGTACTCCTGCGTCAGCCGCTCCAGCAGCGGGCTCAGCTGCTTGCAGGGCTCGCACCACTCGGCCCAGAAGTCGATGACGACCGGGACCTCGGCGGAACGCTGGAGGACATCGCGCTCGAAGCCCGCCTCGTCGACGTCGATCACCAGACTGGAGGGGGCTACGGCACCGCCGCCGCCGGTGCGGGCGGCCTCGGCACGGGCCTGCTCCGCCTTGGCCTTGGCCTCTCCGGCCGCCTTCACCGCGGCGAGGTCGACGACGCCGCTCATGGACATGTTCCTAGGCTGCATGAGTACATCCTCCCCCCTCCACGCACGCATGGGAAAAACGCGGTCACAGGACCGCCGTACGGGTACTGCTCGAAGAACGCGGCGCGGGGTCCCCACCCATGCGCCAGTGTGGTTGTCGCGGAGCCGGTCACAGCTTTCGCTACGGGTCGTAGCGTAACTGCACCAGCCCGGCCGCGTGTGAGATTTTTCCGGTGAACTGCCTCACAAAGAATCGCCTACCGGCCGGTATGGTCGCCGACATGTGCCGCCACACTCCCCCCAAACCCGTACGTACAGGGCGTACGGGCCGCCCCCGCAGCGCCGAGGCCGACTCCGCGATCCTCGACGCGACCCGGGCCGCGCTCGTCGAACTGGGCTGGTCGAAGCTGACGATGGGCGATGTGGCCACCCGCGCGGGGGTCGCCAAGACGACGCTCTACCGCCGCTGGACGAACAAGAGCGAGCTCGTGGTCGACGCCGTCGCCGTGCTCTTCGACGAGCTCGACCTTCCCGACCTCGGCAGCCTGGAGGCCGATGTACAGGGCGTGGTGCTCCAGTTCGCGGCGCTGCTGGAGCGGCCGGAGGCCCGGACCGCGCTGATGGCCGTGGTCGCGGAGTCCACCCGGGACGAGGTGCTGCGGGGCCGTATCCGTACGGCGATCGTCGAGCGCCAGAAGCTGTTGGTCCTGGAGGGGCGGGCGCGGGCACAGGCGCGCGGGGAGCTGCCGTACGAGGCGGATGAGGAGACGGCGGCCCGCAACGCGGACCTGATCTTCGATGTGATCGCGGGCGCGGTGGTCCACCGGCTGCTGGTCAGTGCGGAACCGGTGGACGAGACATGGGCGGCCGGCTTCACCCGACTGCTGCTGTCGGGCCTGGCCTCCCTGCAGAACTGACACCGGGCAGGCACAGAACACGAGTCGGGCACCGGGGGGCACAGAGCAGAACGGGCACGGGCGGCGGGGAGAACCCGCCGCCTGTGCCCGTCTCGGCCATCGGCACCCGGCCGAGGCCCAGGCGTTCAGCAGCCGGCGCTCAGAAGCCCGGCGGTTCGGTGTACGTGCCCCACTCGTCCCGCAGCGCGTCGCAGATCTCGCCCAGCGTCGCCTCCGCACGGACCGCGTCGAGCATCGGACCGATCATGTTGGAGCCGTCCCTTGCCGCGGCCAGCATCTTCTCCAGCGAGGACCGGACGAGCGCGTCGTCGCGGTGCGTCTTGCGGTCCGCCAGGATGCGCACCTGCTCGCGCTCGACCTCGTGGCTGACCCGCAGGATCTCCAGGTCGCCGGTGACCGAGCCGTGGTGGACGTTGACGCCGACGACCCTTTTGTCACCCTTCTCCAGCGACTGCTGGTACCGGAAGGCCGACTCGGCGATCTCGCCGGTGAACCAGCCGTCCTCGATACCGCGCAGGATGCCCGAGGTGATGGGACCGATCGGGTGCTGCCCGTCGGGGTGTGCCCGGCGGCCCCGCTCCTTGATCTGGTCGAAGATCTTCTCGGCGTCCGCCTCGATACGGTCGGTGAGCTGCTCGACGTACCACGAACCGCCCAGCGGGTCCGCGACGTTGGCGACTCCGGTCTCCTCCATCAGCACCTGCTGGGTGCGCAGCGCGATCTCGGCCGCCTGCGCACTCGGGAGCGCGAGGGTCTCGTCCAGAGCGTTGGTGTGCAGGGAGTTGGTGCCGCCGAGGACCGCGGAGAGCGCCTCGACCGCGGTGCGTACGACGTTGTTGTAGGGCTGCTGGGCGGTGAGCGAGACGCCGGCGGTCTGGGTGTGGAACCGCAGCCACTGCGCCTTGTCGGTCTTCGCCCCGTACTCCTCCTTCATCCAGCGCGCCCAGATCCTGCGCGCCGCGCGGAACTTGGCGATCTCCTCGAAGAAGTCCAGGTGCGCGTCGAAGAAGAAGGAGAGGCCGGGCGCGAAGGTGTCGACGTCGAGGCCCCGGCTGAGCCCCAGTTCGACGTAGCCGAAGCCGTCGGCGAGGGTGTATGCGAGCTCCTGCGCGGCCGTCGCGCCCGCCTCGCGGATGTGGTAGCCGGAGACGGAGAGCGGCTTGTACGCGGGGATGCCCTGCGCACAGTGCTCCATGAGGTCGCCGATCAGCCGCAGATGGGGCTCGGGCTGGAAGAGCCACTCCTTCTGGGCGATGTACTCCTTGAAGATGTCCGTCTGGAGCGTGCCGTTGAGCACGGCCGGGTCGATGCCCTGGCGCTCGGCGGCAACGAGGTACATGCAGAAGGCGGGCACGGCGGGCCCGCTGATCGTCATGGAGGTGGTGACGTCGCCGAGCGGGATGTCCTTGAACAGGACCTCCATGTCGGCGGCGGAGTCGATGGCGACACCGCAGTGACCGACCTCGCCGAGCGAGCGGGGGTCGTCGGAGTCGCGGCCCATCAGGGTGGGCATGTCGAAGGCCACCGAGAGTCCGCCGCCGCCGTTGGCGAGGATCATCTTGTAGCGCTCGTTCGTCTGCTCGGCGTTGCCGAAGCCCGCGAACTGGCGGATGGTCCAGGTACGGCCGCGGTAGCCGGTCGGGTAGAGCCCCCGGGTGAAGGGGTACTCCCCCGGCCAGCCGATGCGCTCGAAGCCGTCGTAGTTGTCTCCGGGCCGGGGCCCGTAGACGGGCTCCACCGGATCTCCGGAGAGCGTGGTGAAGTCGGCGTCCCGCTTGCGGGCCTTGTCGTAACGGGCCTGCCAGCGTCGGCGGCCTTCCTCGATGGCGTCAGCGTCCATACCCTCGAATTTACTAGGACGTCCTAGTAAATGTCGATGGGAAGCCCCCGCGAGCCCTCGGCGCACGGGGGTGAGGCTAGGCCTTGACGGCCGCGGTGGCGCCGTCCGTGATCAGCGGACGGACCTCGCGGGTGATCTTCGGTTCCACGAAGAAGCTGGCCACAGGGATGCAGCCGGCGGCCAGCACCCACAGCAGCTTGCCGAACGGCCACTTCGCCTTGGAGCCGAGGTCGAACGCGAAAATCACGTAGATGATGAACAGCACACCGTGGATCTGCGAGATCAACATGGTGTCGCCGGTGTCGAACCCGTACTTCAGGATGATCGCGCCGGTGAACACGAGGAGCCACACGGCGGTGATGTAGGCCATCACCCGGTAGCGGGTCAGCACATTCGCTTTCATGGCACCGAGCGTAACCGGGCGCAAGGGGCGATCTTCGGGCGGGTGGGACGGTACGGCGACCCGGCCTGCCACGGGCCCGGCGCGCTCAGGACCGCCTCCCGCGTCCTGCCGGGGACGCCGGGCTACGCGTCGTCGAAGTCGTGCGCCGCCAGCCGCAGGGGGCGCAGCATCGCGAAGATCTCCCCGCACTCCTCGGAGTCGTACGCCCCGAGCCCGAAGTCCATCTCCATCAGATCGCGCGTGGCCGCCTCCACGACCTCCCGCCCCTTCTCCGTGATGGAGGCGAGGGTGCCGCGGCCGTCGTTGGGGTTGGGGCGTTTGGCGACCAGACCGGACCTGACGAGGCGGTCGACGGTGTTGGTCACCGAGGTCGGGTGGACCATCAGACGCTCGCCGATCTTGGACATGGGCAGCTCGCCGGCCTTGGAGAACGTCAGCAGCACCAGCGCCTCGTACCGCGCGAAGGTCAGCCCGTACGGCTTGACGACGGAGTCGACCTCGGCGAGCAGGATCTGCTGCGCGCGCATGATCGAGGTGATGGCAGCCATCGAGGGGACGGGACCCCAGCGCTGCTGCCACAGCTCGTCGGCGCGCGCGATGGGGTCGAAGGGGAGGCTGAGGGGCTTCGGCACGGCACCGACCCTACCGACAGGTCACATGGCGGTCAGCCCCGTCTCGCCCTTCGGTCCGCCGGGCTTCGGCGACCAGCAGCAGACAGCAGAGGGTGCCGATGACTCCGGCGCCCGTCACGACCGTGCTGACCGCGTAGAACTCCGCCGCGAGACCCGCGAGCGCCATGCCCGCTCCCTGGATCGTCATCAGCCCGGCCGTCATCAGGGTCATGGCCCGGCCGCGCAGCTCGTCGGGCACCGCCTCGATGAACCACCGGTCCACACCGAGGGTGTACGCGCTCGTGGCGCCGGCCACGACGAGGACGACCAGAGCGAGGGCGAGGCCGGGGGTCAGGGCGAACGCGACGAGGGGCAACAGGGAGACGGCGGCGAGCGGGAGGGCGATACGGGCGCGGGTGCCCGGGCGCAGCGCCGACCCCGCGTACAGCTCTCCCGCGATCGTGCCCGCGGGCAGCGCGCACATCAGCAGCCCGAGACCGGCGGGCCCGATGCCGATGGCGTCCGCGTAGGGGGTGGCGAGGACCTCCGGCGCGACGCTGAACATGGGCGGCACCCAGAACAGCAGCATCAGCACCCGCAGCCTGCGGTTGGCGAAGACCTGGCGGGCTCCGGTGAGTGAGGAGCGCAGCAGGGCGCCGCTGTCGCTGTCCCGGGCGGGGCGGCGCTTCGTGCCGAACCTGAGCAGGAGCGCGGAACCGAGGAAGGTGCAGCAGGTGACGGCGAGGGCGCCGCGCGGCGGCACCACGGCGAGCAGCAGCCCGCCGAGTCCGAAGCCGGTCAGCACGGCGCTCTGGGACACGATGCGCAGCAGCGACCGGCCGAGGACGAAGAGGTCGCCGTCGCCCAGGATGTCGGCGAGGGTGGCGGTCCGCGTGCCGTTGAAGACGGGTGAGACGGCGGCGATGGCACAGCGGAGGGCGAGCAGGACGGCGACGGGCGTGATGGGCAGCACCATCGCCGCGGCGCATGCGGCGCACACGAGATCGCACAGCACCAGCACCCGTCGCGCGGGGTATTTGTCGGCGACCCCGGCGAGCAGCGTCCCGCCGACGAGGTACGGCAGGAAGCCGAGCGCGAAGGTGAGGGCGCTCAGCAGGGGCGAGCCGGTGAGCCGGTAGATCAGGACGGTGAGGGATATCTCGCAGACGACGACGCCGAGCAGGGACATGAGGTGGGCGACGAAGACGGCGCGGAACTCGCGGACCCGGAAGACGGCGCCGTAGCCGTGCGGGGGGCTGGTCGGCGGGGCGGGTGCGGGCAGCGGGTGGCCGGTCGGCGGGGCGGGTGCGGATGGCGGGGCGGCGGTCGGTAGGGCGGGTACGGATGGCGGGGGGCTGGTCGGCGGGGCGGGTGCGGGCAGCGGGTGGCCGGTCGGCGGGACGGGTGCGGATGGCTGGGCGCCGCCGACGGAGTGCGCACCGACCTCTTCCGCGAGGCCGGGGTGCGCACCGACGGCGCCCGATGCGCCGGGGTCCGCAGCGGCGACCGCCTCGACGGTCGCGAGATGCGCCTCGACGGCTGCTTCGGCGGCTGCTGCGAGGGCGCGGCTCGCAGCGCCGGGCTGCGCACCGGCTGTTTCCGCGGGCCCGGGGCCTGTGACGACGTGGTGCGCACCGACGGCGTCGGCACCCGCGGGGCGCGCACCACCGGCGTGGGCACCGGGACCGCCGGACGTCGCGTCCGCGGGCACGTTCGTGCCGCCGGGTTCGGAGGGCGGCGGTTGACAGGGACGACTCATGGACGCAGCCTGCCTACCCGCTCCGCACCGCCCTAGACTTTCGGCTGCAGCCGAATCTCAGGAGCGCGCCATGCCGTCCGCCATGCACTTCCGGGAGGCGGACCTCCTGCGCATCCGGTTCGCCGTGTCACCGCTCTGGGAGACGCAGGAGGCCGTACGCACCCTCAAGCGCCCCGACCGGCACGGCTACCACCTGCCCTGGCTCGACCGGATCCGACGCGACGCCGCGCGGCTCGACCTCTCCACGCTGTGGCTGTTGATGCCCCAGCGGGGACACACCCCCGACTTCCTCGGGCCGCCGCCCATCGGCCCCGCAGCGTCCTTCGCCGACGAGATCGCCGCCGTACGGGCCGCGGATCCCGGCTCCGCCCGCCAGGACATGGCGTGGTCGCTCGCCTGCACACCCGGCGCCGCCGAGTCACCCGCGGGCCGGGCGCTGCTCGCCGATCCCGCCCGGGGGGTGCGCGAGCTGGCCGACCGGCTGGAGGAGGCGTGGCACGTCCTGGTCGAGCCGGAGTGGCTCCGGCTGCGCACCCTGCTGGAGGCCGACGTGGCCTTCCACTCGCGCCGGCTCGCCGACACCGGCATCGAGGGTCTGTTCGCAGATCTGCACCCCCGGCTGCGGTGGGCTGACGGCACGCTGACGCTGGAATCGGGCGGGGACCACGTGCGCCATCTCGACGGCCAGGGCCTGATGCTGCTGCCCAGCGTGTTCTGCTGGCCGGACGTCGTGACGGGCTTCGAGCCGCCCTGGCAGCCGACGGTCGCCTATCCGGCGCGCGGGATCGGCGCCCTGTGGACGGAGCCCGCGCAGAGCACACCGGACGCGCTGGCCCGGCTGCTCGGCGCCAAGCGCGCGTCCGTGCTCGTGGCCCTGGACGAGCCCGCCGGGACGAGTGCTCTCGCACACCGGCTGGGCCTCGCGCCCTCGTCCGTGTCCGCGCATCTGTCGGTCCTGCGGGACGCGGGCCTGCTGACCTCACGCCGCTACGGGCACCAGGTCCTCTACGAACGCACCCCGCTCGGCATCGCCCTGACGGCCCCGCACCCCGGCGCCTGAACTCAGCTGATACTCAACGGCGGTTGGAGCGCCGCAGCCGGTGCCGGACAGCTCGCTGGGCCACCGGACCGAGTTCGTCGAGGGCGGCCGCCAGGACCGTGAGCTGTTCCAGTGCCGCGAGCGCACGCTCCGCGCCCCCAGGGTCGACGCCCTCATACAGTTCGAGGCCCACGAACGATGCGGCGACCGCGCGTGCGAGGCCTACCGGGTCGGCGAACTCCCCCAGGGGAGATGCCACGAGGACCCTGCCCAGCACCTTCTCGATCTCGGCGATCCACAGCTCCAGGCCCGCGGCGGTGGCGGGCGCGAGGCGCGGCTGGGTCTGCGCTCCGGCGAGCAGCTGGCCGAGGACGGCGACATGGCCGCCGGCCCGTTCCTCGGCGTGCATCTCCCGCCCGAAGGCGAGGAGTTCGCCCAGCGTGTCGATCCGGCCGAGCCGTTCGCGGTAGCGGGACACCCGCTGCTCCGCACCATGGCGGCAGGCCGCGGCGAGCAGTTCGTCGACCGAGCCGAAGTGGTAGAAGACGAGCGCCTGGTTGACTCCGGCGACGGCGGCGATGGAGCGGGCGGAGGTCTTGGCGATGCCCTGCTCGGTGAGCGCGCGCAGCGCTCCTTCCAGCAGCTTCTCCTTGGTCTCCTGGCTCACGCCCGTATCTCCTCGCGTACCGGGCGCAGTCCGGCGCGCACCCCGTGCGAGCGTACGTCGACGTACTCGGCGGTGAACGAGCCGTCGTAGCCGAAGAGCGGCCCGAAGCGGCGGTTGGTCACCCGCACCCGGATGCGGAAACGGCCGGTGGCGTCGTCGTAGGACTCGCGTACTTCGGCGTCGCCGCCGACCAGTTCGGGCACCCGCAGGTCCACCGGCCCCTCGCGGAAGCGGTGTTCGCCGGAGCGGATGAGCAGCGAGCCGTCGGACTCGGCGAACAGGCGCAGGTCGCTGGCGAGATGCTGGTGCGTGCCGAGATAGTCCACGATGCGGTCGCCCAGCGGGCCGGCGACCATCGTCGCGTCGAAGCGGCGCGGTCCGCCGGGCAGGGCGAAGGTCCGGACGAAGGTGACGGTCTCCCGGCCGTAGCTGTCGGCGTACGGGAAGTTCTCGATGGTGAACGGGACGCCACAACCGGTGCGCGGCACCAGGATGTTGCGGCTGCCGCCGAGGGCCAGGAACGGTTTGACGAAGCCTCGGCCGTGCCAGATGCGGTCCATCACTCCTCGTCCGACGCAGGCCTCGCCGCCGGCCAGACCGACGGAGAAGCGCCGCTGGAGCTGCGGGTGCAGACGGCCGAAGTCGTCGCCCATGACGGTGCGGAAGATCGAGCTCATGCGTGCTCCAGGGTGGTCGTCCGCTCCAGGGAGGCGAGGAGTGGGGGCGGGGCCGCCGGTCCCGGCGGGGTGCGCAGGCAGCGGCGGGCGGCGGGCGTACGGGGCGGGGGCGGCAGGACGACCGCGGCGACGGCGACCGCGAGCCCCCCGAGGGGGTGAACCGACAGGGCGGTTGCGGCGGCGAGCACCCGGACGCCGAGGTCGGCGAGTGCGTGGACCATGGCGCGTTCGGGGGTGATGCCGCGCTCGCACCACAGCCGCAGCCGGTCGAAGGACCATGCGGTGGCCCACCCCATGAGCGGCCGGAACACCAGGCGGTCCGCGACGCGGCCGAAGCGCCCCCAGCGCGGGCGGTAGTCGTACCCGGTGAGGAAGCGCACACCGTCGGCCGTGGGGACATAACGCCAGTAGCCGCTCCCCTCCTTCAGCAGCGAGAGGGGGTGCGGCGAGGCGAACCGCAGTGCGGAGACACGGTCGCCGGCCCGGCGGCGCTCCCCCGCGGAAACCCCGGTGCCGGCGACGGTCAGCCAGGGCAGGACGCGGGTCGCGTACCGGAAGCGCTGCGGCTCTCCCGCACGGCACTGCAGATAGTCGATCTCGGTGAAGCGCAGGTCCCACCGCTGGTGTTGTGCGGGCTCCTGGGTGCGCTCCCAGAGCGTCTCCAGCTCCGCGCGTACGCACGTCTCGATGTACAGCCTCATGCCGAACCCCCCGTACCGCAGTTTGAGCGACTGCTCAAAAAGAAGGTAGCAAGGATTTGAGCAGTCGCTCAATACTCCTGAACCCCGAGGCTGCCCCACAGGAACCGCCGCCGGGGCACGAGAAAGCCCCCGGCTGCCAGGAGCCGGGGGCTGACACGAAGACCCCTGAAGGGAAGAGAGGGACGGACGCGGATCAGGCGGACAGATGCCGCTCCACCGTCGCGACCTTGGAGCTGAGACCGTCCTCGACACCGGGCCGGATGTCGGCCTTCAGGACCAGGGAGACGCGCGGCGCACGGGCCTCGACCGCGGCGACAGCACGCTTGACCACGTCCATCACCTCGTCCCACTCCCCTTCGACCGAGGTGAACATGGCGTCCGTGCGGTTGGGCAGGCCCGATTCGCGGACCACGCGCACGGCGTCGGCGACGTACTCCCCGACATCCTCACCCACACCCAGCGGCGTGACGGAGAACGCGACGATCATGCCTTGACCCCGCCCTCGCGGCGGGCGCGGGAGGCGATGACGGCGTCGTCGGCCGCGCGCCGCAGCTTGCGCTCGGCGTAGAAGCCGCCGAAGGGCAGCACGGAGAGGACGAAGTACAGAGCCGCCGTCTTCACGTCCCACTTGGTGCGGTTCCAAGCGTCCAGCCAGAAGAGCACGTAGAGGATGAAGAGCACACCGTGGATCGCGCCCATGACCGGGACCGCATTGAACTCCGTCGTGCGCTTGAGGACCGAGCAGACGAGCAGCAGGAGGAAGGAGATGGCCTCCGGCGCGGAGACCAGGCGGAGGCGGTGGAGTGACGAGGCGGTCTTGATGTCCACGGGGGCACCTTCGATGAGAGGGGCGGCAGTGATCTTGTGAACGCGCTCACAAGCGCTGCCCCATTGTGGCAGCTCACTTTGCCAAGGCTTTGTCCGGGGGTCCGTCCAGGAGTCCGGGATCCTCCCTCGGGCCCTGTTCGTCCAGCGCACGTCCGGTTAACGTCGCTCCGTGGCAATGTTCCGGCTCCAAGGGAGCAAAGTGCTCGCGGTCGACATGACCGGCGACGCCGTCAAAGCGAAGAACGGCTCGATGGTCGCCTATGACGGCCAGATGGCGTTCAAGAAGATGTCCGGCGGCGGTGAGGGCATACGCGGGATGGTCACCCGCCGCCTCACCGGCGAACAGATGGTCATGATGGAGGTGAGGGGGCAGGGCACCTGCTACTTCGCCGACCGCGCGTCCGAGATCAATCTCGTGAACCTGCACGGCGACAAGCTCTTCGTCGAGTCGAGCAATCTGCTCTGCACGGACGCGGGACTGCGTACCGGGACGAGTTTCACCGGCCTGCGCGGCGGCGCGACGGGCAACGGCCTGTTCACCACCACCGTCGAGGGCACCGGCCAGGCCGCGATCATGTCGGACGGCCCGGCGGTGATCCTGCGGGTGACACCGCAGTACCCGCTGGCGGTCGACCCTGGCGCGTACATCGCCCACCAGGGCAATCTCCAGCAGAACTTCCAGTCGGGTGTGACCTTCCGCACCTTCCTCGGCGAGGGCGGCGGCGAGGCTTTCCAGATCCGCTTCGAGGGCGACGGACTCGTCTATGTCCAGCCCAGCGAGCGGAACACCATCGGGGGCGACGTCTGATGCCGTTCCGTGAGATCAACTCCAAGATGGTCGAGGCGACGGTCGCCCCGGGCCAGAAGATGTTCAGCCAGCGCGGCGCGATGCTCGCGTACCGCGGCGAGGTCAGCTTCACGCCGAACATGCAGGGCGGCCAGGGCGGCCTGATGTCGATGATCGGCCGGCGTGTGGCCAACGAGGCGACGCCGTTGATGACGGTCGAAGGCAACGGCACGGTGATGTTCGGCCACGGAGGCCATCACATCCAGGTCATCCAGCTCACCGGCGACACCCTCTGTGTCGAGGCCGACCGGCTGCTCGCGTTCGACGGCACCCTCCAGCAGGGCACGATGTTCATGGGCTCGCAGGGCGGGGTCATGGGCATGGTCCGCGGCCAGGTGAGCGGTCAGGGCCTGTTCACCACGACGCTGAAGGGCCACGGCGCCGTCGCGGTGATGGCGCACGGCGGTGTTATCGAGCTGCCGATCGTTCCCGGACGGGCGGTCCATGTGGACCCGCAGGCGTACGTGGCTCACCACGGCGACGTACGCAACAAGCTCTCCACCGCGCTGGGCTGGCGCGACATGGTGGGGCGCGGCTCGGGCGAGGCGTTCCAGCTGGAACTGAGCGGCAGTGGCGCAGTGTACGTCCAGGCGTCGGAGGAGAAGCTGTGAGCACCCCGGTGGTTTTCGACCCGATGACACTGCCCAGCGACGACAACGTCAACGCGTATACGTTCTGCGTGGAGCTCAAGGGCAGCCAGTGGTTCCTTCAGAAGGGGAAGATGATCGCCTACTACGGGCGCTTCGACTTCAACGGCATCGGCCACGGCCGGCTCGACCGGCTGATGCGGACCTCCTTCCACTCGCCGCTGCACGCGAGCGACTGGGTGGTGGCCGAGGGCAGCGGCAAGATGCTGCTCGCCGACCGCGCCTTCGACGTGAACTCCTTCGACCTGGACAACGGCAATCTGACGATCCGGTCCGGCAATCTGCTCGCCTACCAGCCGACACTGGCGCTGAAGCAGTCGATCGTGCCGGGCTTCCTGACCCTGATCGGAACCGGGAAGTTCGTCGCCGCGTCCAACGGGCCCGTGGTCTTCATGGAGCCTCCCCTCCGGGTGGATCCGCAGGCACTGGTGGGCTGGGCCGACTGCCCCTCCCCCTGCCACCACTACGACCACGGCTACATGACCGGCGTGATGGGAGGCCTGCGAGCGATGACGGGGATCGGCGGCGCCTCCGGTGAGGAGCACCAGTTCGAGTTCATCGGCGCGGGCACGGTACTGCTCCAGTCCACCGAGACGCTGATGGCGGAGACGGCGACCGGTGCCGTACCGCACCAGGCGGGGGTACCGGGCGGCCATGGCGCAGGGACCCCAGGTCAACCGGGGGGCGCCCCTCGTCTTCCCGGTCAGCTGGGGGACCTCCAGCGTCGCTTCGGCCTGTGAGCGGTAGTCTGCGGAGTGTGACGTCGAACGTCTGCACCCACCGGTGCGTTGCGCCTTTCGTGTACCGGTGCCCGATGTCACGCGTCCACACTTCGTCCGTCTTTCAACTTCTTAGGTAGAATCCATATATGGAGACCGAGACGGCCACCCGCTGGCTGACCGATGACGAGCAGTGCGCCTGGCGCACGCACCTGGACGTCAGCCGACTGCTGATGCACCAGCTCGAGAAGGACCTCCAGCCGTTCGGCCTGACCAACAACGACTACGAGATCCTGGTCAACCTCTCGGAGTCACCGGACCGGCGTATGCGGATGAGTGACCTGGCGGCGGCCACGCTCCAGTCCAAGAGCCGCCTCTCCCACCAGATCACGCGCATGGAGAGTGCGGGCCTGGTCCGCCGGGAGAACTGCGAGTCCGACCGCCGCGGGCTGTACGCGGTGCTCACCGACCAGGGCACCGAGACCATGCAGAAGGTCGCGCCGCACCATGTCGCGTCCGTGCGCAAGCACTTCATCGATCTGCTGACGCCGGAGGCCCTAGCGGACCTGCGGGCGTCGCTCTCGCCGGTGGCCGACCACCTCCGCGGGCGGCGCAACAAGGCGTAACCGGGTCGCGGTCTACGCGGCGGGCAGGCGGAGCTCGAAGAGCGCGCCGCCCGCCGCGGCCCGGCCCAGCTCCAGCGTTCCGCCGTGGCGCACCGCCACATCGCGGGCGATGGCGAGCCCGAGGCCCGCGCCGCCCTCGTCCCTGCTGCGGGCGTCGTCGAGGCGTACGAACCGCTCGAAGATCCGCTCCCGTTCGCTGTCGGGGACCCCGTCGCCGTCGTCGGCGACGCCGAGCACCACATGACGCCCCTGCCTGGTCACCGAAGCGCTGACCGATGTACGCGCGTGTCGCTGGGCGTTGTCCAGGAGGTTGCCCAGCACCCGCGCCAACTGGCCGCGCGATCCGGTCACTTCGAGCCCCTCACCGGCCTCCACCGCCACCGCGATTTGGTCGCCCGTCCGCTGTGATGTCTCCTCGCGCACCAGCGCGGCCAGATCCAGCCGGGTGCTGCCCGGCCGCTCCCCCGCGTCCAGCCGGGCGAGCAGCAGCAGATCGGCCGCGAGCTGCTGAAGCCGTACGGTGTCCTCCACCGCGCCCGGCACATCCAGCAACTCCGGGTGGGCCACGCCCACTTCGAGTTGGGTGCGCAGCGAGGCGATGGGGCTGCGCAGCTCGTGGGAGGCGTCCGCGACGAAGGCACGCTGGCGCTGGACGGACGCCTCCAGCGCGGCGAGCGTCTCGTTGGTCGTCCGGGCCAGCCGTGCCACCTCGTCCCGCGAACCGGGCTCCGGTACGCGCCGGGAGAGATCCTCGGACGCCGTGATGGCCGCCATCTCGCTCCGGATGCCCTCGACCGGCTGGAGTGCGCGGCGGGTCACCAGCCAGGTCACCCCGCCGACGACGACCAGCAGCAACGGCAGCCCGACCAGCATCGCTTCGCGCACCGTGTTCACGGCGTCCTGCTCGGCGGCCAGCGGTGCGCCCGCGTACACGGTGAGCGTGAGGCCCTCGCCGTTCGCCGCCTCGACGGCGGCGAAACGGTACTCGGCGCTCTCGCCGTCCACCGTGGCGCTGCCCGTGCTGAAGCGCGGCTCGGCGTTCGACACCTCGCCCGGACGCGGTTCGTCATCCTGCTCCTGCGCGTCGTCATCGTCGTCGCCGGCGGGCGGTGGGACGGCAGCCTGGGGCTTCACCTGGCCGGTCGCGGTGCCGGAGATGCTCTCCAGCCCTTCGCTCACGGCCCGTACCCGGCCCTTCTCGTCGACGATCTGCACCGGCCGCTCGTCGCCGTCGGAGAGGTCGAGCCGGTCGAGTGCCGCGCCCAGGGCGACCTGGGAGGCCGTCTCGCGGGCGGCGACCTCGGCCTGGAGATCCGTCTGGTCGATGAGGTTGGTCCGCAGCACGAGGAGGACGGAGACACCGGCGGCGATCAGGGCGACCGCGACGACCAGCGTGGCGCCCAGAGCGGCTCGTGCCCGCACCGACCTCATGGCGTGGCCACCAGGCGGTAGCCCGCGCCGCGCACGGTCTGGATGCGCTCCGCGCCCAGCTTGCGGCGCAGCGAACTGATGTAGACCTCGATGATGTTGGGGTCGCCGTCGTAGGCGAAGTCCCAGACGTGCTCCAGGATCTGCGCCTTGCTCACCACATCCCCGGCGCGCACGGCGAGCTGCTCCAGAACGGCGAACTCCTTGGCGGTGAGCGAGGCTTCCTCCATGCCGCGGAAGACCCGGCGGGCCGCCGTCTCCACCCGCAGATCGCCGACCGTGAGGACGGGCGAACCGGCGGCCGGACCTCGGCGGCGGAGCAGGGCCTTGATCCTCGCGACGAGGACCACGTACGAGAAGGGCTTGGTCAGGTAGTCGTCGGCGCCGGTGTCGAGTCCCTCGGCCTCGTCGTACTCACCGTCCTTGGCCGTGAGCATCAGGATGGGGACGTCGTGGCCGGCGGCGCGCAGTGCCCCGCAGACGCGGTAGCCGTTCATGCCGGGGAGCATGATGTCGAGGACGACGAGGTCGTAGTCGCCCTCCGAGGCCCGGTGGAGCCCCTCCAGGCCGTCGTGGACCACGTCCACGGCATAGCCCTCGGCCGTCAGTCCCCTGGCGAGGGACAGAGCGAGCCGCTTCTCGTCCTCCACGATCAGCAAACGCATGTGCCCAGGGTCGCGCACCGAAGCTGAAGAACCCTTCAGGTGGCTTCAGCTCGGGTTCAGCATCACCCGAGGAGATTGGTCCCCGTCGCAACCAACCGATCCCGGAGGACACCTCATGAAGCGCAAGATCCTGATTTCCGCAGTGGCCGTGGCGGCCCTGGTCGGCGGCGGCACCTACACGGCGGTCGCCGCGTCGGCCGACGACGCCGCGCCCACGCCGAAGGTCACCGTCTCGGAGGCGGTGGACGCGGCGCTGCAGAAGGCGCCGGGCACGGTGGAGTCGGCCGGCACCGACGACGACGCGGGCGGCTGGGAGGTCGACGTGCGGGGGAAGAACGGCGACGACCGCGAGGTGACGGTGGACGCGTCGGGCAAGGCGTCCGCAGCCAAGGACGACAAGAGCGACGACGACCGGTCCGACGACTCCGACGACTCCGACGACGACGCGGCCGACCACAAGGCCCTGAGCGCGGCGAAGGTCGACGCCCGGCAGGCGAGTGCCGCCGCGCTGGAGTTCCGCCCGGGCACGGTCACGGAGGTCGAGTTCGACGACGGCCACTGGGAGGTCGACGTCCGGGGCAAGGACGGGGCGTCGCACGATGTGACGGTGGACGCGACGACGGGCAAGGCCTCCGCCTCGCAGGACGACGCCAAGGACGCTGACGACTCCGCCGCCGACGACGCCAAGGGCGCCAACAGCGCTTCGGACGACGGCACTTCGAAGGACAAGGCCGACGACGGCTCCGACGACTGATTCCCGGTACGGCCCGAGGCGATCTCCCCGGTCGCCGGCGGGGCTTGAGCGCTCAAGCCCCGCCCGCGATCAAGGCGCGTCGTCCCACACCCCTGTGGACCGCCTCGTCAGCACTCCGTGAGGCCCGCGACCAGTTCGTCCGCCGCCGTGTACGGGTCCAGTTCACCCGCCACGATGCGCTCCGCCAGCGCCCCCAGCCGGCGGTCGCCGTGCAGATCAGCGATCCGCTCGCGCAGGGCCGTGACCGCGATCGTCTCGACCTCGCCGGCCGCACGGCGTGCCCTGCGCTCGGTCAGGACCCCGTGCTCCTCCATCCAGGCGCGGTGCTTCTCCAACGCCTCGACGACCTCGTCCGTGCCCTCGCCCCGGGCCGCGACCGTCTTCACGATCGGCGGACGCCAGTCGCCGGGCCCCCGCGCCTCACCGAGGCCCAGCATGTGGTTGAGCTCGCGGGCCGTCGCGTCCGCTCCGTCCCGGTCCGCCTTGTTGACGACGTAGACGTCACCGATCTCCAGGATGCCCGCCTTCGCCGCCTGGATGCCGTCGCCCATCCCGGGCGCGAGCAGCACCACCGAGGTGTCGGCCTGCGAGGCGATCTCGACCTCGGACTGCCCCACGCCGACCGTCTCCACCAGGATCACGTCGCAGCCGGCGGCGTCCAGTACCCGGATCGCCTGCGGCGCCGCCCAGGCCAGCCCGCCGAGGTGACCGCGGGTGGCCATCGAGCGGATGTAGACACCGGGGTCGGATGCGTGGTCCGACATCCGGACCCGGTCGCCGAGCAGCGCACCGCCGGAGAACGGCGAGGAGGGGTCGACCGCCAGCACGCCGACCCGCTTCCCCGCCCGCCGGTAGGCGGTCACCAGCGCGGAGGTGGAGGTGGACTTGCCGACGCCGGGCGAGCCCGTCAGACCGACGACGTAGGCACCGCCGGCCAGCGGTGCCAGCGCCGCCATCACCTCGCGCAACTGCGGGGACGCCCCCTCCACCAGCGAGATCAGCCGGGCCACCGCCCTCGGCCGGCCCTCCCTCGCCTGGGCGACGAGCTGGGGGACGTCCACCATTGCCGTGCTCCTTCTCTCGACTTGCCCGGCCTACTTCGACGGCACGCGGACGATCAGCGCGTCACCCTGGCCGCCGCCGCCGCACAGCGCCGCCGCGCCCACGCCGCCGCCCCGCCGCCGCAGCTCCAGCGCCAGGTGGAGCACCACACGCGCGCCGGACATGCCGATGGGGTGACCGAGGGCGATCGCTCCGCCGTTGACGTTCACCTTTTCCGGGGATACCCCAAGATCCTTCATTGACTGCACGGCGACCGCGGCAAACGCCTCGTTGATCTCGATGAGGTCCAGGTCGGAGACCTCGAGACCGTCCTTCTTCAGGGCGTGCGCGATCGCGTTGGCGGGCTGCGACTGGAGGGAGTTGTCCGGCCCGGCCACGTTGCCGTGGGCGCCGATCTCCGCGATCCACTCCAGACCGAGCTCCTCGGCCTTGGCCTTGCTCATCACGACGACCGCCGCCGCACCGTCGGAGATCTGCGAGGAGGTACCGGCCGTGATCGTGCCGTCCTTGGCGAAGGCGGGGCGCAGCTTGCTCAGCGACTCCACCGTGGTCTCTCCGCGGATGCCCTCGTCCTTGGCGAAGACGACCGGCTCACCCTTGCGCTGCGGGATCTCGACGGGCGTGATCTCCGCCTCGAAGATGCCGTTCTTCTGCGCGGCGGCGGCACGCTGGTGGGACATCGCCGCGATCTCGTCCTGCGCCGGGCGCTCGATACCGAGGCGGGTGTTGTGCTTCTCGGTGGACTCACCCATGGCGACGTTCTCGAAGGAGTCGGTCAGACCGTCGTACGCCATGGCGTCGAGCATCTCGACGGCGCCGTACTTGTAGCCCTCGCGGGACTTCGGCAGCAGATGCGGCGCGTTGGTCATGGACTCCTGGCCGCCGGCGACGACGACGTCGAACTCGCCGGCGCGGATCAGCTGGTCCGCCAGCGCGATGGCGTCGAGGCCGGAGAGACAGACCTTGTTGACGGTGAGCGCGGGAACGCTCATCGGGATGCCGGCCTTGACCGCGGCCTGGCGGGCCGGGATCTGACCCGCGCCGGCCTGCAGCACCTGGCCCATGATCACGTACTGCACCTGGTCACCGCCGATGCCCGCGCGGTCCAGCGCCGCCTTGATGGCGAAGCCGCCGAGATCGGCACCGGAGAAGGACTTGAGTGAGCCGAGCAGACGTCCCATGGGCGTACGGGCGCCCGCGACGATCACCGAGGTGGTACCGGTCGTTCCAGACATGAGACAGGATCCCCTTTCAGCACGGGGCTGAGGAGTGAACGAGGGTTTACCTCAATGTACTGAGCTGTGCTGCTCCGGGTCATCGGCCGACCGGTGTGATCGCGCGCACGTTGCGTAACCACCGCACGTGGCGCTGCACTGGGAGAATGCTGACGCGAATCGACCACATCGGGATTGCCTGCTTCGACCTCGACAAGACCGTCGAGTTCTACCGGGCCACCTACGGCTTCGAGGTCTTCCACACGGAGGTCAACGAGGAGCAGGGCGTGCGGGAGGCCATGCTCAAGATCAACGAGACGTCCGACGGCGGCGCCTCCTACCTGCAGCTCCTGGAGCCCACCCGGGAGGACTCCGCGGTGGGGAAGTGGCTGGCCAAGAACGGTGAGGGGGTGCACCACATCGCCTTCGGCACCGCGGACGTCGACGGGGACGCCCAGGCCGTCCGCGACAAGGGTGTGCGTGTTCTCTACGACGAGCCGCGTATCGGCTCGATGGGCTCCCGTATCACTTTTCTCCACCCCAAGGACTGCCACGGCGTCCTGACCGAACTCGTCACCTCTGCAACGGAGCACTGACCGCTGGATTCCCGGCCCGGTAGAGTGGGCGATTCCGGGCCGGGGCCGGGTCGGGGCCGCGCCGCGTTCCCTCCGTTGATCTGTCACCATTCCCCGGGGGGCCGTTCGCCGGCGAACGGTGCTCGTTTGGAGAGAGTTGCGACCAGGGGACGGATGGGACCGCGCAGTGCGGGGCTACGAACGCCAGGAGAGCCACCGAGCTGACGACGACCACCTCTCGCGGTTCGAAGCCGAGATGGACCGGCTGAAGACCGAGCGGGAGAAGGCCGTCCAGCATGCCGAAGACCTCGGCTACCAGGTCGAGGTGTTGCGCGCCAAGCTCCACGAGGCGCGACGCAGTCTCGCCTCCCGTCCGGCGTACGACAGTGCGGACCTCGGCTACCAGGCCGAGCAGTTGCTCCGGAACGCGCAGATCCAGGCGGATCAGCTCAGGACGGACGCCGAGCGCGAACTGCGCGACGTCCGCGCCCAGACGCAGCGCATCCTCCAGGAGCACGCCGAGCACCAGGCCCGTCTCCAGGCCGAGCTGCACACCGAGGCGAACCAGCGCCGCCAGCGCCTGGATCAGGAGCTGGCCGAGCGCCGCCAGACCGTCGAGGCCCACGTCAACGAGAACGTCGCCTGGGCGGAGCAGCTGCGCGCCCGTACCGAGGCACAGGCCCGCCGGCTCCTCGAGGAATCCCGCGCCGAGGCCGAGCAGGCGCTGGCCGCCGCTCGCGCGGAGGCCGCCCGGGTCGCCGAGGAGGCCGGCCGGCGCCTCGGATCCGAGGCCGAGTCGGCCCGCGCGGAGGCCGAGGCGATCCTGCTGCGCGCCCGCAAGGACGCCGAACGGCTGCTGAACGCCGCGTCCAACCAGGCCCAGGAGGCCACCAGCCACGCCGAGCAGCTGCGGACCTCCACCACCGCCGAGTCCGACCAGGCTCGCCAGCAGGCCGCTGAGCTGAGCCGCTCGGCCGAACAGCGGATACAGGAGGCCGAGGAGAAGCTGCGCGAGTCCCGCGCGGAGGCCGAGAAGCTGGTCACCGAGGCCAAGGACGCGGCGGCCAAGCAGCTGGCGTCCGCCGATTCGGTCAACGAGCAGCGCACCCGCACGGCGAAGGCCGAGATCGCCCGGCTGGTCGCCGAGGCCACCACCGAGTCCGAGGCGCTCAAGGCGGAGGCCGAGCAGGCGCTCGCCGACGCCCGCGCGGAGGCCGAGAAGGTCGTCGCCGCCGCCGCGGAGAAGGCTCGCGCGTCCGTGGCGGAGGACTCCGCCGCCCAGCTCGCGAAGGCGGCGCGTACCGCCGAGGAGGTCCTGACCAAGGCCTCCGACGACGCCCGGGAGACCACCCGCAAGGCGGGCGAGGAGGCCGAGCGGATCCGGCGCGAGGCCGAGGCCGAGGCGGACCGGCTGCGCGGCGAGGCCGCCGAGCAGGCCGACCAGCTCAAGGGCGCGGCCAAGGACGACACCAAGGAGTACCGCGCCAAGACGGTCGAACTGCAGGAGGAGGCGCGCCGGCTGCGCGGCGAGGCCGAGCAGCTGCGCGCCGAGGCCGTCGCCGAGGGTGAGCGCATCCGCGGCGAGGCCCGCCGGGAGGCCGTCCAGCAGATCGAGGAGGCGGCCAGTACCGCCGAGGATCTGCTCACCAAGGCCCGCGCGGACGCCGACGAACTGCGCTCGGGCGCGAGCAGTGAAAGCGAGCGCGTACGCACCGAGGCCATCGAGCGCGCGACGACGCTGCGCCGGCAGGCCGAGGAGACCCTGGAGCGCACCCGCGCCGAGGCCGAGCGGCTGCGGGTGGAGGCGGAGGAGCAGGCGGACTCCGTCCGGGCCGCGGCCGAGCAGGCCGCCGAGGCCGTGCGCGAGGAGACCGAGCGCGGGGTGGCGGCCCGTCAGCAGGAGGCCGCCGCCGAACTGCGGCGTCTGCACACCGAGGCCGAGGCGCGTCTCGCGTCCGCCGAGCAGAATCTGACCGACTCGCGTGCCGAGGGCGAGCGCATCCGCCGCGAGGCCGCCGAGGAGACCGAGCGGCTGCGCGCCGAGGCCGCCGAGCGGATCCGTACGCTCCAGGCCCAGGCCGAGCAGGAGGCCGAGCGGCTGCGCACCGAGGCCGCGGCCGACGCCTCCACGACCCGCGCCGAGGCCGAGAACATCGCGGTACGGCTGCGCAGCGACGCGGCGAGCGAGGCCGAGCGGCTCAAGAACGAGGCGCAGGACACCGCCGACCGGCTGCGTGCCGAGGCGGCCGCCGCCGCCGACCGGGTGGCCGCCGAGGCCGCCGAGGCACTCGGCGCGGCCCAGGAGGAGGCCGTACGCCGTCGTCGTGAGGCCGCGGAGATCCTCGAGTCCGCGCGCGCCGAGGCGGACCAGGAGCGCGAGCGCGCCCGTGAGCAGAGCGAGGAACTCCTCGCGTCCGCCCGCAACCGCGTCGAGGAGGCGCAGACCGAGGCGCACCGGCTCGTGGAGGAGGCCGACCGGCGTGCGACCGAGATGGTCGCCGCGGCCGAGCAGACCGCCAAGCAGGTACGCGATTCCGTCCAGGGGCTGCACGAGCAGGCCGAGCAGGAGATCGCCGGTCTGCGCTCCGCCGCCGAGCACGCGGCGGAACGCACCAGGTCCGAGGCGCAGGACGAGGCGGACCGGGTCCGTACGGACGCGCACGCCGAGCGCGAGCGCGCGGCCGAGGACGCGGCCCGGCTGCGCACGCGGGCCCAGGAAGAGACGGACGCGGCGAACGCGCTCGCCGAACGGACCGTCACCGAAGCGATCACCGAGTCGGACCGGCTGCGGGCCGACACCCAGGAGTATGTGCTGCGGATGCGGACGGAGGCGTCGGACGCCGTCGCCTCCGCCGAGCAGGACGCGGCCCGCGCCCGCGCCGAGGCACGCGAGGACGCCAACCGCATCCGTTCCGAGGCGGCCACCCAGGCGGACCGTCTGATCGGCGAGGCGACGAACGAGTCGGAGCGGGTCCGTTCCGAGAGCGACGGCATCCTCGACGAGGCACGGCGGGCCGCCGACAAGCGCCGGGCGGACGCCGCCGAGCAGGCCGACCAGCTCATCAACGAGGCGAGCAGCGAGGCGGAGCGGCTGCGCGCCGAGGCGGCGGAGACGGTGGGCTCGGCCCAGCAGGCCGCCGAGCGCATCCGGGCCGAGGCCCAGAAGGTCAAGGCGGAGGCGGAGGCCGAGGCCGAGCGCATGCGCAACGAGGCCCGCCAGGAGGCCGACCGGACCGTCGACGAGGCACGCGATGCCTCGGCGAAGCGCCGCGCGGACGCCGCCGAGCAGGCCGACCAGCTCATCAACAAGGCGCAGGAAGAGGCGCTGCGCGCCGCGCTGGAGGCCGAGGAGCAGGCCGACACGATGGTCGGCGCGGCGCGCACCGAGGCCGAGCGGCTGGTCGCCGAGGCGACCGTCGAGGGCAACTCCCGGGTGGAGAAGGCCCGGACGGACGCCGATGAACTGCTCGTCGGAGCACGCCGGGACGCCGCCGCCATAAGGGAGCGCGCCGAGGAGCTGCGCACCCGCATCGAGACCGAGATCGACGAGCTGCACGAGCGGGCGCGGCGGGAGACGTCCGAGCAGATGAAGACGGCGGGCGAGCGCGTCGACCAGCTGGTGAAGGCGGCGACGGAGCAGCAGGCCGAGGCCGAGGCGAAGGCCAAGGAGCTGGTGTCGGAGGCGAATTCGGAGGCCGGCAAGGTCCGTATCGCCGCGGTGAGGAAGGCCGAGGGCCTCCTGAAGGAGGCCGAGCAGAAGAAGGCCGAGCTGACCCGTGAGGCGGAGCGGATCAAGGCGGACGCGGAGGCCGAGGCCGAGCGTCTGGTCAGCGAGGGGCAGCGTGAGCTCGATGTGCTGGTGCGCCGGCGCGAGGACATTCAGGCGGAGATTTCCCGTGTCCAGGACGTACTCGAGGCGTTGGAGTCTTTCGAGGCGCCGGGCGGGGGCAAGGACGGCGGCGTCAAAGCGGGTGCAACAGCAGGGGTTACACGTTCGAGTGGCAAGTCCCACGAGAGCTAGCCACTCAAAAGGCTGGACATTCTCCAGATCAAACGGGCATCCGCTCGATGACACGCCGCTTCGGCCCCTAGGATTCCCCCTATCACCTCACCGGTCTCATTCGACAGGAACCCCATGAGCGACACATCCTCCCCCTTCGGCTTCGAGCTCGTGCGGCGTGGTTACGACCGCGGTCAGGTGGACGACCGCATTACCAAGCTCGTCGCCGACCGTGATAGTGCTCTGGCCCGAATCACCTCTCTGGAAAAGCGCATCGAGGAGCTCCACCTCGAGACGCAGAACGCCCAGGCCCAGGTCAGCGACGCAGAGCCGTCGTACGCCGGTCTCGGTGCGCGCGTCGAGAAGATCCTCCGCCTCGCCGAGGAGGAGGCGAAGGACCTGCGCGAGGAGGCCCGTCGCGCGTCCGAGCAGCACCGTGAGCTGGCCGAGTCCGCCGCGCAGCAGGTGCGGAACGACGCCGAGTCGTTCGCGGCCGAGCGCAAGGCCAAGGCCGAGGACGAAGGCGTCCGGATCGTCGAGAAGGCGAAGGGCGACGCCTCCACGCTGCGCAGCGAGGCGCAGAAGGACGCGCAGTCCAAGCGCGAGGAGGCCGACGCGCTCTTCGAGGAGACCCGCGCCAAGGCCGCCCAGGCCGCCGCGGACTTCGAGACGAACCTGGCCAAGCGCCGCGAGCAGTCCGAGCGCGACCTGGCCTCGCGTCAGGCGAAGGCCGAGAAGCGCCTGGCGGAGATCGAGCACCGCGCCGAGCAGCTGCGGCTGGAGGCCGAGAAGCTGCGTACGGACGCGGAGCGCCGTGCCCGTCAGACGGTGGAGACGGCGCAGCGCCAGGCCGAGGACATCGTGGCCGACGCGAACGCCAAGGCCGACCGGATCCGCAGCGAATCGGAGCGCGAGCTGGCGGCGCTCACCAACCGCCGCGACTCGATCAACGCGCAGCTGACCAACGTCCGCGAGATGCTGGCCACGCTGACCGGTGCCGCCGTGGCCGCGGCCGGCACCCCCGACGACGAGCCGATCTCCCGCGGCGTCCCGGCGCAGCAGTCCCGCTAGGCGGACACGACCCAGGACGGCCCGGTTTCCTGAGCCCCGCTCAGGCGACGTACGCCGTACCGCGAGTGCCCGGCGCCCCGATGGGTGCCGGGCACTCGCGTGTTCGCCCGTCGTGTGCTCGACGGCCGCGAAAAAGTCCCTTCCGCCCGGTGGCGCACGCCATCCACGGCCCTTAGCGTGGCCGCATGATCGAGCTTGAGGGCCTCACCAAGCGCTTCGGCAGCAAGGTCGCCGTCGACCATCTTTCGTTTCAGGTCAGGCCGGGGATGGTGACCGGGTTCCTCGGTCCCAACGGGGCGGGCAAGTCGACGACGATGCGGATGATGCTCGACCTCGACAACCCGACGAGCGGCACCGTACGGATCGACGGCAAGCACTACCGGGATCTCGACGAACCCCTGAAGTACATCGGCGCGCTGCTGGACGCCAAGGCCATGCACGGCGGCCGGACCGCGTACAACAACCTGCTGTGCCTGGCCCAGGCGAACCGCATCCCGGCGGCGCGCGTCTCGCAGGTCCTCGATGTCGTCGGGCTGACCGCGGTGGCGAGGAAGAAGTCGAAGGGCTTCTCGCTCGGTATGGGCCAGCGGCTGGGAATCGCGTCGGCCCTGCTCGGTGACCCGGAGATCTTGATGTTCGACGAACCGGTCAACGGTCTGGACCCCGAGGGAATTCACTGGATCCGCAATCTGATGAAGACTCTTGCGTCAGAAGGTCGCACGATCTTCGTCTCCTCGCATCTGATGAGCGAAATGGCCCTGACCGCCGATCACTTGATCGTGATCGGACAGGGCAAGCTGCTGGCCGACACATCGATGGCGGCTTTCATCCAGGAGAACTCCCGGAGTTATGTACGGATGCGCTCGCCGCAGCAGGAGCGACTTCGCGATGTGCTCCATGAATCGGGTTTCGTCGCGGTCGAATCGGGAAACGGCACGCTGGAGATCGACGGCACCGGTCCCGAGGAGCTCGGTGAACTGGCCGCCCGGCACCAGATCGTTCTGCATGAACTGAGCTCCCAGCGCGCATCGCTGGAGGAAGCCTTCATGCAGATGACCGCGGGTGCGGTGGAGTACCACGCACACGGCACGTCCGAGGGCCCGCAGCCAACCGCGGCCCCACCGGGCCCCCAGTGGGGCCAGAGCTACCAGAGCAGCAAGGGAGCCTGACCCATGGCCTCGGTGCCCGCGGTCCTGCAGTCCGAGTGGACCAAGATCCGTACGGTGGCGTCGACGACCTGGACGCTGGTGTGCGCGTTCGCGGTCACCGTCGCGATGGGAGCCGCGCTCAGCGCGCTGCTGGCCTCGACGTTCGACGATCTGTCCCCCGAGGAGCAGCTCACGTTCGACCCGACCTTCATCAGCTTCTCCGGAATGATCCTGGGGCAGTTGGCGATGGTGGTCTTCGGAGTGCTGGTGGTGGGCACGGAGTACAGCTCCGGCATGATCCGCACCTCGCTCGCCGCCGTACCGCAGCGCGCGACGTTCCTCTTCAGCAAGCTCGCGGTGGCCACGGTGCTGGCGCTCGTGGTGGGCCTCGCGACGAGCTTCGTGGCCTTCTTCCTCGGCCAGGCGCTGCTGGGCGAGCACCGGACGACGATCGGCGCGGACAACGTCCTGCGCGCGGTCGTCGGCGGCGGTCTCTACATGGGCCTCATCGCGCTGTTCTCCATGGCGGTCGCGACGATGCTGCGCAGCTCGATGCTCTCGCTCGGCATCCTGATGCCGTTCTTCTTCCTGGTCTCGCAGATCCTCGCCTCGGTCCCCAAGGCCAAGGACGTCGCCCGCTACTTCCCCGACCAGGCCGGCTCCAAGATCATGCAGGTGGTCCCGGACGCGATGGGCAGCGACAAGGCGCCCTACGGCCCGTGGGCGGGGCTCGGCATCATGGTGCTCTGGGTGGTGGCGGCGCTGATCGGCGGCTATCTGGTACTGAAGAAGAGGGACGCCTAGCGGGCGGATCGTCCCCCTCGGGCAGCAGCCGGTCGAAGTCGCGCCAGCCGCGCCATGTCCAGACGTCCTTGTCGAGGTTCGGCTCCAGCGGCACGAAGCGGCCGGTCTCGAAGTCGTCGCCGCCGAGGTCGAACCAGCGCTCGTCGACGACTTCGGTGCCCATGCCGACGGTCCGGGCGGTCAGCCGCACAAGGAGCTTCGCCCCGTGGGAACGGGAGAGGTCCTTGCCCTGGATCTCGGCGACAGGCAGCTGCGGCACGGGAGCGTCGACCGGGATCCACACCGTGAACGGCGCTCCGCGCTCCACCGCGAGCCAGGAGCGCTCGTCGGCCGGCTCCCCCTTCTCGTCCAGCACCCGGAGCCACTTCTTGTAGATCACCAGACTGCCGTCGTGCGGCGAGCGCTCCAGATAGCGCAGATGGACCCGGGCCTTCAGATCGACGACCGAGAGGTTGTCGAGGTGGTTGTAGAAGCGGACCGCGATGATGGCGTTCTCGCTCTCCGCGTGCATCCGCGCGTACCCGGGGAAGTCCGCGGCCCAGGCGTGCGAGACGCTCGCCCGCCGCCGCCAGACGAACGGCCGCAGGGCGAACAGCTTGATCAGCACGATACCGAGTACCACCGCGGGCGCCAGCGCCCCGGTCAGGGAGGCGATCGTCGCCAACAACTGATGCGCCGAGCTGTCGTGTTCAGGGCTGAGGCTGTCCGTGCCCACGCAGGCCCGTAGCGCCTCCAGCGCGAGGTTGAGCAAACCTTCGCCGTCGCTCAGCCGCTCGGAAACGCTGCGGGGGGACTTCTCGGTCAGCGTCCACACGACCGCGATGGCGGCGGCAAGCAGCGTCAGGGCGCTCAGCGTCATCAGGAACAGCGCGTGGACGGTGCGCCCGGCGATCCACCAGCGAACCGACGTCCGATACCGCGGATGCGATCGACGGCTCCGCGGCCACACCCGCAACAACTTCAACTGACGCCCCCCGGTGTCGAGTTCAGCAGAAGGAGAAAGCTACCTGCCCGCTCTATCCTCGGGCCAACCATGGCACGGCGGGGCGTCCCGTAGGCTCGGCCGGGGTAGATGTGCCATGGAAGGCTCTGCTCCGTACACGTGATCAACCGCGAAGGGCGTCTCCCGTGAAGGACCGAAGCCTCGAAGCCCTGGGTCTGGACGGCGTGCCGGCGAGGGAACCGCTGACGTACCCGGGCCGCCCCACCCCGGAACCGTCCCTGCTCACCGGCAACGAACTGCTGCAGCTGGACGTCCGTCCCCTGCGACTCGGTGAGTGGTACGTCGAGGAGCAGGCACAGCGGCACCGTCTCGACCAGGCGCTGTCCGACCTCGGCCAGGTGGTGACCGGCCGCCGTCACCCAGTGGTCGCCGTGGGGTCCAACGCCTCGCCTGGGCAGGTCAGTCACAAGCTCACCCGGCTCGGCATCCCTGCGACGGTTCCCATGGTGCCGGTGCGGGTGGGAGGCATCGGGGTGGGGTGCTCGGGGCACATCAGTCCGGCCGGTTATGTGGCGGGCACGCCGTACGTCGCCCGCGACGCCTCCGCCGTCCTGGTCGTCGCCTGGATGGATTCCACGCAGCTGAAGGCCGTCGACGACACGGAGTTCCCCGACTACCGGCGGGCCATACTGCCGGGTGACGAGTTCCCCATGATCATGCCGTCCGGCGAGCGCCTGAGCGGCGCCTACATCTACTTCAGCGCCCATGGCGTCCTCGCGGGGCCCGACGGCACTCCCCGGCGCGGTGGCGGCGACCAGTCCGAGCTGCTCGCCGCACTTCTCGCGCAGTCTCACCGGCTGCGGGAGCTGCTCGGCCCCGACCCGGCGAGCTGGGTGAAGAAGGCCGGCGCCGACCGGGCGCTGCGTGAGGAAGGGACCCGGATCTTCGGATCCGAGGGCTGGGTGCTGCCGCAGACGGACTTCCTGCCCTACCTCGACGACTCCGCCGAGCTGCGGCTCTACGACGATCTGCCGCCGCTCGGCGACTCCCTGCCGTCGTAGCCGGAGCGTTACGACTTGGCCGGAACCGTCAAGGCACGGATATCCTCCTAACTCTTACGGGGGCGTGCGGCCTGGCGGCCTATGCCCGACGACCGAAAGTCGATGGGGCTGGAGAATGATCGAGGCAGTCGGCCTGACGAAGCGCTACGGCGCCAAGACAGCCGTGTACAACCTTTCCTTCCAGGTACGGCCCGGCGCCGTCACCGGGTTCCTCGGGCCCAACGGTGCCGGCAAGTCGACGACGATGCGGATGATCCTCGGGCTCGACAACCCGACGGCCGGCACCGTCACGGTCTGCGGCGCCCCCTTCCGGCAGGTGCCGAACGCGCCACGGCAGGTCGGTGCCCTGCTGGACGCCAAGGCCGTGCACGGCGGGCGCAGCGCGCGCAACCACCTGCTGTCCCTCGCCCAGCTGTCCGGCATCCCGGCCCGCCGCGTGGACGAGGTCCTCGGCGTCGTGGGCCTCCAGGAGGTCGCCAAGCGGCGTTCCAAGGGCTTCTCGCTGGGTATGGGCCAGCGGCTCGGCATCGCGGCCGCGCTGCTCGGCGACCCCCAGGTGCTGCTCTTCGACGAGCCGGTCAACGGTCTCGACCCGGAGGGCATCCTCTGGGTCCGCAACCTGATGAAGCAGCTCGCCGCCGAGGGCCGTACGGTCTTCGTCTCCTCGCATCTGATGAGCGAGATGGCGGTGACCGCCGACCACCTGATCGTGATCGGCCGGGGCCAGCTGCTCTCGGACATGAGCGTCAAGGACTTCATCTCGGCGAACTCCGCGGACTTCGCGCGGGTGCGTACGCCGCACACCGAGCCGCAGCAGCGCGAGAAGCTGTCGGCCGCGCTCACCGAGGCGGGCGGCAGCGTCCTCTCGGAGCCCGACGGGGCGCTGCGGGTCACCGGGCTCCCCCTCCCGCGGATCAGTGATCTGGCGCACGCCTCGGACGTCCGGCTGTGGGAGCTCTCGCCGCACCAGGCCTCGCTGGAGGAGGCGTACATGCGGATGACGCAGGGGGCGGTGGACTACCGCTCGACGGACGACCAGAAAGCCGGCCTGATGCAGCCGCAGCAGCTCGGGTACGCACCGCAGCCGCAGCAGGTCCCGGACGTGCCGCAGCAGGGCTGGTACGCCCCGCCGCCGCCCGGCGCCCATCCGGCCGGCCCCGTGAGCGACAACCCCTACGCGGCCGCGACGCCCGGCGCCCCCGCGCAGCCCGCTCCCGCCGCGCCGCCCGTCGCTCCCCCGGCCGCCGTTCCCGCCGACCTGACCAAGCCCGAGGACGCCCGATGACCACGCCCTACCAGCAGCAGGCCCCGTACGCCCCGAGCTCGTACGTCTCGCCGATCCCCGTGCGCAAGGCCCACCTCGGCGACGCGCTGGCCTCCGAGTGGACGAAGATCCGCTCCGTGCGCTCCACCCTGTGGACGCTGGGCGTGATGATCCTGCTGATGCTCGGCATCGGCCTCGGCATCGCCGCGATCGTCTCCGCCAACGAGGTCGACCTGGAGGACCAGTCGGCGCTCGGGTTCGGCTTCTTCGGGGTGCTGCTCAGCACGATCTGCGTCATGACGCTGGGTGTGCTGACCATCGCGTCCGAGTACGGCACCGGCATGATCCGTACGACGCTGACGGCCTGCCCGAGCCGGGGCAGGGTGCTCGCCGCGAAGGCGATCGTGTTCTTCCTGCTCGTCTTCACCCTGACGACGGTCCTCGCCACGCTCGTCGCGGCGATCCAGACGTCGATGATCGATTCGACCGAGGCGAGCGGCGCGGAGTGGCTCCGCGCCACCATCGGCGTGGGCCTGTTCGTCGCCCTGCTCGGCCTGCTGTCGCTGGCCGTCGGCGGCATGATCCGGCACTCGGCGGGCGCGATCACCATCATGATCGGCGTGATGCTGCTGCCGCTGGTCGCGGCCATGTTCATGTTCTCGCCGTCGCTCAGCGACGTGCAGGAATTCCTGCTCCAGTACGCGATCCCGAGCCAGCTCATCGGCATCTACGGCGAGGCCGCCTCGGGCAACGGCGACGGCCCGACCGGCTGGCAGCCGGTGTGGATCATGCTCGGTCTGACCACCGCGGCGATGGTCGGCGCGTTCGCCGTGCTGCGCAGCCGCGACGTCTGACCGGCTCAGTATCTCGGCGCGTTACGGGACCGCTGCACCCTGGAGGTGCGGCGGTCCTTCGCGTTCCAGCAGGCTTTGTGCCAGTGCCGCCGGTCCTCGACGCCGCCGTGCTCCGGCCAGGCGACCACGTGCGGCACGGCGGAGGGGATCTCCTGGTCGCAGCCCGGACACCGGTACCGCTTGCCGGCGGCACTTGCGCCGGCGACGTGGCGGACCAACCAGTCCTCGCCCCGCCATTCCTCGCTGCGACCGAAGCCGCCGTACCTCTCACCCGGCTCACCGGGCGGCGCGGACGGGTTCTCGCCGCCCTTGGGGCGGTTGCGGCGCGGGGACACGTGACACCTCACGGGGCAAGTCCGGACAGTTCCCGTCCAGCCTACGGCCCGAAGACCGGGGTACTCGTCCCGGCGACGTGAGACGGTGGCAGCCACCGGACGGCAGTTACCGGAAAATCGCAACAACTTCAGTCCTGGCCGTGCCTATGGCACGTGTCAGACGTTATTGCCACTGGGGGGAGTGACGCGTCGGCCGCAAGGAGGCACAAGGCGATGCGCGTGGGAACTTTCGTTCTGGCGGCCCAATTCCCGGGCCAGGGACAGGGGGAGGCACTGCACCGGGCAGTGCGATCCGCCGAGGTCGCGGAGAAGTCCGGGCTGGATTCCGTCTGGGTGGCCGAGCACCACTTCGTGCCGTACGGAGTGTGTCCCTCGGCCGTGACGCTCGCCGCGCTGCTGCTCGGTCGTACGGAGAGAATCCGCGTGGGCACGGCGGTCACCGTGCTCCCCAGCGTGCACCCCGTGGCGCTCGGCGAGCAGGCCGCGCTGCTGCATCTGACCAGCGGCGGGCGCTTCTCCCTCGGTGTGGGACGCGGCGGGCCGTGGGTCGACCTGGAGGTCTTCGGATCGGGCCTCGACGCGTACGAGAAGGACTTCCCCGAATCGCTGGATCTGCTGATGCGTTGGCTGCGCGAGGCCAGCGTCGGCACCCGCGGGGAGCGGTTCAGCTTCCGCGAGGTGCCGGTGGTGCCCCGGCCCGACGAACTGTTCGGCGGCCCTCCGAAGGGTCCCGAAGTGGTCGTCGCCTGTACGTCCCCGAGGAGCGTCACCCTCGCCGCCGAGCGCGGCCTGCCGATGCTGCTCGGAATGCACTGCGGGGACGAGGAGAAGGCGGACATGGTCGCCATGTGGCGTCGGCTTGCCCTCGCGGCGGGCCACGCGCCCGAGGAGGTCGCTCAGGCCGGTCATGTGTCCGCGGGCGTGGCGCAGATCGCGGACCGCGGCCCGGAGGCCAGGGAGACGTTGCTGAAGGCGATGCCGGGCTGGCTCAAGCAGGGCCTGGAGGCTCATGTCACGGTCGACGGCAGGCACCGCTCGATGCGGGACCCCGTCGCGTACACGGAACTGCTGTGCGGGCTGCACCCGGTGGGCTCGCCCCGGTTCGCCGCGGACCGGCTCGCGGCCACCGCCGAGCGCACGGGCATCCGGCGGTTCGCTCTGCTCGTCGAGGGCTCGGGCGATCTGGCGGCCACGGAGGAGAACGTACGACGGCTGGGCGAGGAGGTCCTGCCCCTGGTGTCGTGAGCCGGGACGCGCCGCGTCCCGGGCATGCTGCCGCTCCGGCACCAGTTGCACCTCCTGCGGTGCGGAGCGGCAGCAAAGGAGATCAGCAGTCGCGCAGTTCGGGCGACTGATTGAGCAACTGGCCCCGTATAGAAGTGAAGCGGGCGAGCCGCTCGTCCACCGATGAATCCAGCGGGAACACCGCGACGCGGTGGCAGTTCTGGAATGCCAGACGCACTCCGAAGTGCCGCTGCAACGCACCGCGAATGGCATCACTCGCGAGTGCACGCAGCAGCTGACCACGTGCCTGCTCGTCCGGCGGAGGCGTCTGGTTGTCGGCGAAGTCCCCGCCGTCGACCTTCAGCTGTGCCACCAGCGAACTGATCATCTCCCATGCAAAGGGCAGGGAGGTCCGGACGCAGTCGACGAATGCTGCTTCATCGACCTCGCCTCGCTCGGCCTGTTCCAAAAGCGCCGGTGAGACGTCGAGCGACATGGGTTCTCCTCTCGCGACCCCGGGTCGACGGGGCCTTACGGGCAGGGAAGGAGGGTGCCGGACACGACGACATGAGCCACGCATGACGACGCAGAGTGCGCAACCGACAACCTCCTGCATCCACGGTAAGTGCGCAGTCCTGACGACACCAGGAGATTGGGAGCACAACCGGCCATCAACGAACGGGGCTTGTAGGGCGAATCGCGCGCGACCGCGTGCGTCGAGTAGCGTTGCCGACCATGCGTCTTGTCATCGCCCGCTGCTCCGTGGACTACGCGGGCCGGCTCACCGCCCACCTGCCCTCTGCACCCCGTCTGATCCTGGTCAAGGCGGACGGCAGCGTCTCGATCCACGCTGACGACAGGGCCTACAAACCCCTGAACTGGATGTCCCCTCCCTGCACACTGAAGGAGGGCTCCGACGAGACCGACGGCGTGTGGACGGTCATCAACAAAGCGGGCGAGAAACTGATCATCACGATGGAGGAAATCCTCCACGACTCCTCCCACGAGCTCGGTGTGGACCCCGGCCTGATCAAGGACGGTGTGGAGGCGCATCTGCAGGAACTCCTCGCCGACCGCATCGAGACGCTCGGCCAGGGCTACAGCCTGATCCGCCGCGAATACCCCACGGCCATCGGCCCGGTGGACATCCTGTGCCGGGACGCGGACGGCGCGACGGTCGCGGTGGAGATCAAGCGCCGCGGCGAGATCGACGGCGTGGAACAGCTGACCCGCTACCTGGAACTGCTGAACAGGGACCCGCATCTGGCGCCGGTGAAGGGCGTGTTCGCGGCCCAGGAGATCAAACCGCAGGCACGGGTGCTGGCGACGGACCGGGGCATCGGGTGTGTGGTGCTGGACTACAACGCGATGCGGGGCATCGAGGACGACAAGCTGCGGCTGTTCTGAGCGGGGCGGGTGTTTCTCGGGGGCGCTGTCCCCGAGTGCCCCTGGTCCTCAATCGCCGGACAGGCTGGGTTACCAGGGCTGCACATCACGGCGCGGGGGCCGGGGCAGCGCCCCGCAAGAGCCCGCGCCATAGGCCGCGGGGGCGGCACCGCCCTCCGGGCAGTGTCCTCAAACGCCGGACCGGCTGAAAAAGCAAGCCCCGCCGGCGATTGAGGCGCGGGTCCGGGGCAGCGCCCCGCCACGACCCGAGCCACACGCCGCGGCGGCACCGCCCTCCGGGCGGTGTCCTCAAACGCCGGACGGGCTGCAATTCCACGGCCCGCGCACCTTGCCCCGCCGGACGGGCCGGATTTCCACGGCCCGCACACCCCGCCCCGCCGGACCGGCTGGATTTCCACACCCCGCACACCTAGCCCCGCCGGCGATTGAGGCGCGAGGTCCCGGGGGGCGCGCCCCGCAAGGGCCCGCGCCCCCTCAGATGACCGGGTCCCCCGCCGGATCGGACACCGGCGCACTGCTCGTCATCGGCGCACCCGACGTCCCGCTGGGCCCGCCCGCCGACGTGTCCTCGCCCGGCGTGCCCGGCGATGTGGTCCCGTCCGACGGAGTGGGCGTATGCGTAGGGGTCGAAGGCGTCGTGGACGGCGTGGTCGGCGGCGGGGTCGACTTCGTCGGCGTCGGCTGCTCCGAGGACTTCGTCGGCTTCGGCTTCCCCGACGGCGACGCACCCCCCGGCTTCGACCTGCTCGGCGAAACCTCGTCCCCCGGCCCCTCCACCCCGTCCGTCGACGCGCTCGACCCCGGCGTCACCTCTCCCGACGGGTCCGGGGCCTCGGAGGGGTCGCTCGGGGCGTCGTCCGAGTCGTTCGCGGGCTCGTCCGCGGTGAGGCCGTCCTGGCCGTCGTCCTCGTTCGCCGACTGGCCGTTGCCGACCTTGTCGCTCGGCGGATCCTGCTTGTCCGAGGTCGCGCCCAGCGTCACCACCGTGCCGAGCACGACGGCGAGCAGCGCGCCCGCACCCGCGGCGACGAGGTTGCGGCTGCTGTCGAGTACCGCGGGACGCCGGCGCTTCTTCGTGCTTCCGTTGACCGGCGTACCGCCGGCGACCGGCGACTCCGGCGTCGTGCTCACCGTCGGGAACGTGGGCCGCGACGTCCCGAGGCCCGCGAGTGGCACGGGCAGGTTCGCCGTCTTCCCCTTCGCGGGCGAGGAGGGCTCCTTCTGGCGCGCCGGGGCCGCTTCCCTGCCCGCCGGGACGGCAGGGGCGGGAACACTCGGCACGAGCCCGTTCTCGCGGTCCGTGACGAGCGCGAGCGCCCGGCGTCCGGCGACCGTTCCGCTCTTGTCGGCGAGTGCGCCGCGCAGGGCGATCGACGCCTCCAGCTCGGCGCGCGCCCGGTCCAGGCTGTCCGTGCAGAGCGCCAGGATGCCCAATTCGTGGTGGAAGTACGCTTCTTCGGCTACCTCGCCCGCTATTCGAGCGGCTTCGGACCCCACACGCAGGACACGTTCCCACGCGCCCCAGTGCATCCCGGCCGCAAAGGCCGGTGCGGCGCTGCGGGCGAGCAGGACGGCCGCGCTGGGGTGGCCCGCCTCCGTACCCGGCACCAGCGCCGCGAGCGCGGCCAGCAGCGCGTCCGACTCGGCGACGGCGCGTTCGGGGGTGACGGACGGGTGTCCGGCCCACCAGGCGTAGTGCTGGGCCGCCGTGTGGGCATGGGCCGCCGCGTCCTCGGCGTACCCCTTCTCCGTGAGCTGGGCCGGCACCCCGGCGGCCAGCCGGTAGCGTCCGCCGACCGGTGAGAGCAGGCCGCAGCTCATCAGTTCGCCGAGCGCCGCGTCCGCGTGGGTGTCCCCCACGAGCGCGGGGAGGTGTGCCTGGTGCGGCACCTCGCCGCCGAGTGCGACCGCGAAGCGCAGGGTCTCCCGGGCGGAGTCGCTCAGCCGGGAGGCGAGCAGCGCGGCGGGCGCCGCGCCCTCGCCCAGGCTGGGCAGCGGTACGTCGTTGCCCTCGGCCGCGTCGTACGGCGCGTACGCCTCGAAGGCCTCCGGGTCGGCGCGCAGTTCGTCGCACTGCCGCAGCAGTGCGCCCGCCTGCACGAAGCGCAGCGGAAGGCCCTCGGACTCGAACCAGAGGTCGCCCGCCCAGTTCGTCTCGTCCTCGGTCAGCGGCCGTTCGACGGTGCGCTGGAGGAGGTCCAGCGAGGCGGCTCGGCCGAGGCCCGTGAGGCCGACCTCTTCGAGCTGCGCGTCGGCGCCGGGCGCCGGGACGTCGGGGGTGGCGGCGAGGAGGAAGGCGCACTCGGGTGCCGCGTCGAGCAGTTCGGTGAGCGACGTGCCGCCGAATTCGAGGTCGTCGAGGACGACGATCGCGCCTATCTCGCGGACGTGCGCCGGCAGGCTCGCACGGTCGGGCCGGCGCTGCGGCGCCTTGTACACGGCCGCGAACAGTTCGTGCAACAGATCCGTGGGGGTGCGGTGCAGTCCGTTCAGGCGCACGACGCCGTCGGGTGCGAGCGTGGCGCAGTCGTCGGCGACGGTGTCGAGGAGGGCGCTGCGCCCGGAGCCCGCGGGCCCCGACAGGCGTACGGAGCGCCCTCGGCCCAGCAGCCGCACCAGCCGCTCGCGTTCCTCGTCGCGCTCCAGCAGCGGGAGCCGCGGCGCGGGCGGGCCGGGCGGCACGGGCGGCTGCGCGGCGCGCTGGAGCTCGGTCCGTTCCTCGGCGGTGCGGCGGACGGGCGCGGCCGGCGTCTCTCCCGGCGGGCAGGGTTCTATCTCGCTGCCGTCGACGGGATTGACGGTGAGCAGGAAGTCGCCCGCGACAATCCGAACGGTGCGCGCGAGTGCGGGCACATGCTGTCCGAAGTCGGGCGTGCCGGGGTCGCGCGGCGGGCGCGGCTGGCCCGCGCCCTCGCCGAAACTGTCCTTGTCCATGATTCAAGCCCCCCAGATGCGGCTTCGCATAGGTTCGTCCCCGCCAAGATTCTGTTGACTCTGTGGCGGAGCCACGTGCCGATGTCCCTCCCGGCCACTGCACGCCCCGCTGTCGCTTCGGGTCCGGTGCCCGCCGCGTGGGTTCGTCAAAACGGCGGGCGACCGAACCCTAGACGGTTGCAGGGTAACGCCGAACCATGGGGGTGCCGCCTCGCCCGGGACGTCACATTCTCGTGAGGATTGCGAGGTGGCGCACGGTGCGCGCGGGCGGAACGTTCATCCCCGGAAGGATCGATTCCGCCCCAACTCGGGCAACTCCGCCCGGGAGTGTCAGACCCGCGGCAGCGACTCGGCGGCGAGGCCGCCCTCGATCGCGAGGATGCGGTGCAGTCGGGTGGCCACCAGCAGGCGCTGCATCTGCGGCGGCACTCCGCGCAGAACCAGTCTTCGCCCGCAGCGGCCGGCACGCCGGTGGGCGCCCATGATGACCCCGAGCCCGGTGGCGTCCCAGGAGTCGAGGTCGGTCAGGTCGAGCACCAGGTCGCCGACTCCGTCGTCGACGGCCGTGTGCAGGACCGTACGGGCGTCCGCCGCGCTGCGGACGTCGAGGCGGCCCCCGACGACCAGCTCGGCGTGGTCGCCCCTGATGTGCATATGCGCTCCCCGAGAGTGCTTCAGTGCCCTGTGACCGACTCTGTCTGCTCTGGCTGCTCTGCTGCCTTGCAACAACTGACTGCCGCGTGGGCCGACTGGTTGCTGTTTGTAAGCGAACCGATACCGAATTCACCCCATGGGGTGATGCCACATCGGTTCTGGAAGATCAGTGCTTGTAGAAGCCCTGCCCGCTCTTGCGTCCGATGTCACCGGCGTCCACCATCCGGCGCATCAGCTCCGGCGGCGCGAACTTCTCGTCCTGGGACTCGGTGTAGATGTTGCTCGTCGCGTGCAGCAGGATGTCCACGCCCGTCAGGTCGGCGGTCGCGAGCGGCCCCATGGCGTGGCCGAAGCCCAGCTTGCAGGCGATGTCGATGTCCTCCGCGGAGGCGACGCCCGACTCGTAGAGCTTCGCGGCCTCCACGACGAGCGCCGAGATGAGACGGGTGGTCACGAAGCCCGCGACGTCGCGGTTGACGACGATGCAGGTCTTCCCGACGGACTCGGCGAACTCCCGTGTGGTGGCGAGGGTTTCGTCGCTGGTCTTATAGCCGCGCACGAGTTCGCACAGCTGCATCATCGGGACGGGCGAGAAGAAGTGCGCGCCCACGACGCGCTCCGGACGCTCCGTCACGGCCGCGATCTTGGTGATCGGGATGGCGGACGTGTTGGAGGCCAGCACGGCGTCGTCGCGTACGAGCTTGTCCAGCGCACGGAAGATCTCGTGCTTGACCTCGAGCTTCTCGAAGACGGCCTCCACGACGATGTCCGCGTCGGCGACGGCGTCCAGGTCGGTCGTGGTGGTGATGCGCGCCAACGCGGCTTCCGCGTCGGAGGCTTCGAGCTTGCCCTTGGAGACGAACTTCTCGTACGAAGCCTTGATGCCGTCCTTGCCGCGGGTCAGCGCCTCGTCGGTGACATCACGCAGAACCACGTCCCAGCCCGCCTGGGCAGAGACCTGCGCGATACCGGACCCCATGAGTCCGGCCCCGATGACGGCGAGCTTCCTGGCCACTGCGACACCCCTTAACACCTGTTTACATTTCGCCTCTCCGGCGGAGGTTAGCGCTCGTGAGGTGCCGTGGGGCGGCGAAGAGATGCGCGTCACGTCTCAGATGACGGACATCACACTGGTACGCGTCATTCCGTGGCGCGGACCGCGTGGCGAAGGACCCGCTCACCCAGCAGCTCCTCCATCTCGGCGAGGAGGACGAGGGCTTCACCAGACCCCTTGGCCGCTGCGCGCCGCTTGACCGCCTCCGCGCCGATCCGGCCGGGCACCGTGCCGTGCGGCGGGAGAGCCGATCGGCGACCCCGGCGCCGGGGTGGCCGGACGTGCTCTCGCATCTGATGCCGTTCCGCCGTCTGGTGGGCGGAAACGGGACGCGTACGTCGGCCGGTACGCGACGGCCTCCATGCTCTGCGAAGCTCCGATCGCCCTCGGGCTCTCCGCCGTCGCCGTGACGGTCGGCGCATGTGGCTTCCGCCGGGCCGGTGCGTAACCCTGGTCTGTCGTCCGGATCGGGACGGCTCCCGTGCCCTGGCCCGAACGACAGACCCTAGGCTGGCCATATGGTCAATCTGACGCGCATCTACACCCGTACCGGCGACCAGGGCACGACGGCTCTCGGCGACATGAGCAGGACCGCCAAGACCGATCTGCGGATCTCGGCGTATGCCGACGCCAACGAAGCCAACGCGGTCATCGGCACCGCGGTCGCGCTGGGGCAGCTTCCGGACGAGGTCGTCGCGGTCCTGGTCCGGGTCCAGAACGATCTCTTCGACGTGGGCGCGGACCTGTCGACCCCGGTGGTGGCCGACCCCGAGTACCCGCCGCTGCGGGTCGAGCAGTTCTACATCGACCGTCTCGAGGCGGACTGCGACCGGTTCAACGACGAGCTGGAGAAGCTGCGCAGCTTCATCCTGCCGGGCGGGACACCGGGGGCGGCCCTGCTGCACCACGCCTGCACGGTCGTCCGCCGTGCCGAGCGCTCGACGTGGGCGGCGCTGGAGGCGCACGGCGAAACGATGAACCCGCTCACCGCGACCTATCTCAACCGCCTCTCCGATCTGCTGTTCATCCTGGCGAGGACGGCGAACAAGGAGACGGGCGACGTGCTGTGGGTCCCGGGCGGGGAGCGCTGACCCGCACGCTCCCCCCGCCGGGGCCTGGTCCCCGGGGAGTCACCGACGCTCCAGCCGGACCGGTTCACGGTCGGACGTCGCCTCGGCCGCCGGGGCCTTCTTGGGCCAGATCGTGTACGTGAGAGCGATCAGCCCGTGGATGCCCGCGGTGCGCCAGGCGACGTACATCCAGCTCTGCAGCGGACCGGTCCGGCTCGGGTCGTCCACGTACCAGACGGCGAGCTGGAGGAGCCCGGTGGCGACGGCGGCCGCGATCAGCGTGCCGGTCCACACCTTGCCCTCGTGCTTCGCCCGCGCCATGCCGTAGCGCGGCGGCTTCACCGGGGGCGGCGCGCCGCCGAAGCGGTGGGCGGCGTGGCCGTCGAGCCACTTGATGGTGCGGTGGCCGTGTCCGACCGTGTAGCCGATGTAGAGCGCGGCCAGCCCGTGCTTCCAGCTCGGCTCTCCCCCGTTCTTCAGGTCGAGTGCCGTCACGACCAGCAGGACGACCTCCAGCAGCGGTTCGCACAGCAGCAGGGCCATACCCGCACGCGGCATCTTCAGCAGATAGCGCGTGGCGAGCCCCGCGGCCAGCAGCACCCAGAAGCCGACCTCGCAGATCACGATCAGCGTGACGATCACGGCACTCTCCCTTCGTTGCTTCCAGCGTCCCGGCCGCCCGGCCGCCGGACGTCGTCGGCAGTGAGGAAGTGGCACTGCATCCTTCGATGTAGCCGCGGCTCACCCCGCACGGGGAGGCGGCACGTGTCCGCCGCCGTGTTTCATGGGGTGGTGACCTTCCCCCGCCCTCATCGCGACGATGTGCTCCTGGCCGTGGCCATGCTCTTCGGCGGTGTCGTGCTGTGGTCGTTCGGGCTCCACGTCACGGAGAACCGGGACTTCCTGCCCCCGTGGGCGGCTCTGGTGCCGCTCGGCGTGACGGCGCTCCTGGAGCTGCTGCGCAGGTCGATGCCACGGACGTGTCTGCTGGCAGGGACGGTGGCGGTGGTGGCCGACCAGTTCACGGTCGGGAACCTCTTCACCGTGCTGATGTTCACGGACCTCGTCTACGCGTCGGTGGTGTACGGCTCGCCCGGCACCGCCCGCCGGGTCCCGGTGATCACCGGTCTGATCACGGTCGCCTCGACCCTCACCTTCCTCGCCTGGTTCCGTGACCCGGCAGCCCTGCTGCTGGGCGTGGTCACCGGCCTGGTCAGCTTCGCCCCGGCCACCACCGGCGCGATCATCCGCAATCACCGTGAGGCCGCCGAGGCGGCGAAGCTGCGGGCCCAGCAGACCGCGCTGCTCGCCGAGATGGACCGGGTCCAGGCCGTGACGGCCGAGCGCGCCCGGATGGCGCGCGAACTGCACGACATGGTCGCCAACCACCTCTCCGCCATCGCCATCCACTCCACCGCAGCGCTCTCGCTCGACGATCCGAAGACCACCCAGGGCGCGCTGGAGGTGATCCGCGAGAACAGCGTCCAAGGGCTCGGGGAGATGCGCCGGCTGATCGGACTGCTGCGGGACAGCAGCGACGACCAGGAGCCGGCCGCCGCCCCGACGCTCGACGGACTGGAGTCGCTGGTCGAGCAGGCGCGTACGAACGGCTCGGGCAGCGGGCTCGACTTCACGCTCGACGACCGGCGCGAGAACGGCGCCAGGCTGCCCGCGCCGGTGGAACTGGCGGCGTACCGGATCGTGCAGGAGTCGCTGACGAACGCCCTCAAGCACGCGGAGTCGGGGCAGGTCCGCATCGCCCTCGCCCATGCGACGGGCCGGGCCCTCACGGTCACGGTGACCAGCCCCTTCGGCCGCCGGCCCGGTCCGCGCGCGCCCGGTTCGGGAGCGGGCCTGGTCGGTATGCGGGAGCGGGTGGTGCTGCTGGACGGGGAGTTCGCGGCGGGACCCACCGAAGGGCCCCCGCAGGGTCCGGAGAAGATCTGGTGCGTACGGGCGGTGCTGCCCGTACGGGACGAAGGAGAGCCGTCGGCATGACCCAGGGAGCAGGGCGCGTACGCGTGCTCGTCGCGGAGGACCAGAGCGCGGTGCGGGCGGGCCTGGTGCTCATCCTCGGCAGCGCGCCGGACATCGAGGTCGTCGGTGAGGCGGCTGACGGCGAGGCAGCGGTGCGTCTCGCGCGCGAACTGCGACCTGATCTGGTGCTGATGGATGTGCAGATGCCGCGGCTCGACGGCGTCTCGGCGACGCGACAGGTCGTCGAGGAGAAGCTCGCGGACGTGCTGGTGCTGACGACCTTCGATCTGGACGAGTACGTCTTCGGGGCCCTGCGGGCGGGTGCGGCGGGCTTCCTGCTGAAGAACACGGACGCCCACGATCTGCTGCAGGCCGTGCGCACGGTGGCCCGCGGCGAGGGACTGATCGCGCCGGCCGTGACCCGGCGGCTGATCGCGGAGTTCGCCACCCCGCGGCCCGTACGCTCCCCCGACGCTCCCGACCCGGCGATCCTCGACGTGCTCACCCGCCGGGAGCGTGAGGTCCTCGGCTGTCTGGGCGAGGGACTGTCGAACGCCGAGATCGCGGCCCGCCTTCTGATGGCGGAGGCGACGGTGAAGACGCATGTCAGCAGGCTGCTGGGGAAGCTGGAGCTGCGCAGCCGGGTCCAAGCCGCGGTGCTCGCCCAGGAGTTGGGCGTCTGAGCGGGGATCCGCCGGGAGTTGACCCGCCTTTGGTCTGGACCTATTGACGATTGGTCCAGACCTTCCTACTCTCACCGCACAGCACGCTGCGGTGAGCCCCGCTCGCGTGCCTGCTCGGACCGACCCGTCCTGTCCGTCCGCAACTCGAGGAGCATCCCTTGAGAACGAGCACCTCCCGCACCGGCGGAAGATTCAGATCCAGAGCGACGGCGGCACTCACCGCCCTCCTGCTCCCCCTGGCCGCCATGGTCGGCCTCGCCTCCCCGGCCGAGGCCGCCCCCTCGGCAACCGCCACCTACGCCAAGACCTCCGACTGGGGCTCCGGGTTCGAGGGCAAGTGGACGGTGAAGAACACCGGCACCACCTCCCTCAGCTCCTGGACCGTCGAGTGGGACTTCCCCGCCGGCACCGCGGTCACGTCCGCCTGGGACGCGGACGTCACCAGCTCCGGCACCCACTGGACCGCCAGGAACAAGGCCTGGAACGGCTCCCTCGCCCCCGGCGCCTCCGTCTCCTTCGGCTTCAACGGCACCGGCAGCGGCTCCCCCTCCGGCTGCAAGCTCAACGGCGCCTCCTGCGACGGCGGCAGCCTCCCGGGCGACAATCCGCCCTCCGCGCCCGGCACCCCCTCCGCCTCCGGCATCACCAACACCGCGGTGACCCTCAGCTGGGCCGCCGCGACCGACGACAAGGGCATCAAGAACTACGACGTGCTCCGCGACGGCACCCGGGTCGCGACGGTCACCGGACTCACGTACACCAACACCGGACTCACCGCCGGCACGGACTACTCGTACACGGTCCAGGCCCGCGACACCGCCGACCAGACGGGACCGGTCAGCGGCTCACGCGCCGTGCGGACCACCGGCGGCGGCACCGACCCCGGACCGGGCGACAAGGTCAAGCTCGGCTACTTCACCAACTGGGGCGTCTACCAGCGCAACTACCACGTGAAGAACCTGGTGACCTCCGGCACCGCGGCCAAGATCACCCACATCAACTACGCCTTCGGCAACGTCCAGGGCGGCCGCTGCACCATCGGTGACGCCTTCGCCGACTACGACAAGGCCTACACCGCCGACCAGAGCGTCGACGGCAAGGCCGACACCTGGGACCAGCCGCTGCGCGGCAACTTCAACCAGCTGCGCAAGCTCAAGGCCCAGTACCCGAACATCAAGATCCTGTGGTCGTTCGGCGGCTGGACCTGGTCCGGCGGCTTCGGCCAGGCCGCGGCCAATCCGGCCGCGTTCGCCGAGTCCTGCTACCAGCTGGTGGAGGACCCGCGCTGGGCCGATGTCTTCGACGGCATCGACCTGGACTGGGAGTACCCCAACGCCTGCGGTCTGACCTGCGACACCTCCGGCCCCGCGTCGCTCAGGAACGTGATGCAAGCCATGCGCGCCAGGTTCGGCTCGGGCAACCTCGTCACCGCCGCGATCTCCGCCGACGGCACCAACGGCGGCAAGCTGGACGCCGCCGACTACGCGGGCGCCGCCCAGTACGTCGACTTCTACAACGTCATGACGTACGACTTCTTCGGCACCTGGGCCGCCCAGGGCCCGACGGCCCCGCACTCCCCGCTCACCTCGTACGCGGGCATCCCGCAGGAGGGCTTCACCTCCGAGGCCGCCATCACCAAGCTCAAGGGCAAGGGCATCAGCGGCAGCAAGCTGAACCTCGGCATCGGCTTCTACGGCCGCGGCTGGACCGGCGTCACCCAGGCCACCCCGGGCGGCACCGCCACCGGCCCGGCCCCCGGCACGTACGAGCCGGGCAACGAGGACTACAAAGTCCTCAAGGTGACCTGCCCGTCCACCGGTACCGTCGCCGGCACCGCCTACGCCAAGTGCGGCAGCAACTGGTGGAGCTACGACACCCCCGCCACGGTCGGCACCAAGATGTCCTGGGTGAAGAGCCAGGGCCTCAAGGGCGCCTTCTACTGGGAGTTCAGCGGCGACACCGCGAACGGTGAACTCGCCGACGCGGTCCACACCGGACTGCGGTAAACAGACCGAAGCCGGGGTGGAACGGGTCCGTCCCCGTCCATCCCGGCTTCTTCATGCCCTGGTACGACAGGCGCCTAGGCGACATTCACCCTCTGTCCGGGAGGCGCCGCCTCCAGCCAGGCGAGGAAACCGGTCAGCGCGTCCTCGCTCATCGCGAGCTCCAGACGCGTACCCCGGTGGACACAGCCCAGCACGATCGCGTCGGACAGCAGCGCCAGCTCCTCCTCGCCCTCGGGAGTACGGCGGGCCACGACCTCGATGGCCGAGCGCTCCAGAACCCGGCGGGGACGCGGCGAGTACGAGAAGACGCGGAACCACATGATGCGGTCGCCGCTGTACCGGGCGACGCCGTACACCCAGCCCTTGCCGGAGACATCCGTCTCGTCCAGGATGTTCCAGCGCAGGCTGCAGTCGAACGTGCCGCCGGAACGCTGGATCAGGCGACGGCGCAGACCGAAGACGAAGAGCCCGATCCCCACCAGCGCGACGAAGACCAGACCGCTCACAAGCAGAGCGAGGAACATCTCCACCGACCTCCTCGCATCGATCTCGTCATGGTCCGCACTGGGGTTCCCATGTGCGCCTGCATTGCCTCAGCCGCGACACGGTCTGGAGGTGTCCAGTCCGGGCCGCGGCTGAGGGTGACAACTGTCGGCGGGGTGCTCAGCGCACCGCCACCGCACGCAGTCGGACGTCGGCACGGCGCTCTGCGGCGGCGTCGTCGTCGGACTTGGCGCGCTCCAGCGCGCGCTCGGCGCGCTGTGCATCGATCTCGTCCGCCAGCTCCGCAATCTCCGCCAGCAGCGAGAGCTTGTTGTCGGCGAAGGAGATGAAACCGCCATGCACCGCGGCGACGACAGTCCCGGCTCCGCCTTCAGAGCTGGTACGGATGGTCACCGGGCCCGACTCCAGCACACCGAGCAGCGGCTGGTGACCGGGCATGACGCCGATGTCGCCGGACGTGGTGCGCGCGACGACCAGGGTGGCCTCGCCGGACCATACCTGCCGGTCAGCGGCGACCAGCTCGACGTGCAGCTCAGCAGCCAAGGGTGGCTCCTCGGGTCACCACCCGGCGGTTCTGCCGGGTGTTGGGTCAATTCTACGGGGCGTACGAAAGGGGGCGGGACGGACCCCGCCCCCTTTCACGAGTCACGGGACTCAGGAGACGCCGAGCTCCTTGGCGTTGGCCTTGAGGTCCTCAATGCCACCGCACATGAAGAACGCCTGCTCGGGGAAGTGGTCGTACTCTCCGTCGCAGATCGAGTTGAACGCGGTGATCGACTCGTCGAGCGGCACGTCCGAGCCGTCCACGCCGGTGAACTGCTTGGCGACGTGGGTGTTCTGGGACAGGAAGCGCTCCACGCGACGGGCGCGGTGGACAACGAGCTTGTCCTCCTCGCCCAGCTCGTCGATACCGAGAATCGCGATGATGTCCTGGAGGTCCTTGTACTTCTGCAGGACACCCTTGACACGGGTCGCCGTGTCGTAGTGCTCCTGCGTGATGTAGCGCGGGTCCAGGATGCGGGACGTGGAGTCCAGCGGGTCCACGGCCGGGTAGATGCCCTTCTCGGAGATCGGACGGGAGAGAACCGTCGTCGCGTCGAGGTGGGCGAAGGTGGTGGCCGGGGCCGGGTCGGTCAGGTCGTCGGCGGGGACGTAGATCGCCTGCATCGACGTGATCGAGTGACCACGCGTCGAGGTGATGCGCTCCTGCAGCAGACCCATCTCGTCGGCCAGGTTCGGCTGGTAACCCACCGCGGACGGCATACGGCCGAGCAGGGTGGACACCTCGGAGCCGGCCTGGGTGTACCGGAAGATGTTGTCGATGAAGAAGAGCACGTCCTGCTTCTGCACATCGCGGAAGTACTCCGCCATGGTCAGACCGGCCAGCGCGACGCGAAGACGGGTGCCCGGGGGCTCGTCCATCTGACCGAAGACAAGCGCCGTCTTGTCGATGACGCCGGACTCGGTCATCTCCTCGATGAGGTCGTTGCCCTCACGGGTACGCTCACCGACGCCCGCGAACACCGACACACCGTCGTGGTTGTTGGCGACGCGGTAGATCATTTCCTGGATCAGAACGGTCTTGCCGACACCGGCACCACCGAACAGACCGATCTTTCCACCCTTGACGTACGGGGTGAGAAGGTCGATGACCTTGATGCCCGTCTCGAACATCTCGGTCTTGGACTCGAGCTGGTCGAAGCTGGGCGCCTTGCGGTGGATCGGCCAGCGCTCGGTGGTCTCGCTGTTCGCCTCGGGGACGTTCAGCACCTCACCGAGAGTGTTGAACACCTTGCCCTTGGTGAAGTCGCCGACCGGAACGGTGATGCCCGCGCCGGTGTTCGTCACCGTGGCCTGGCGGACCAGACCGTCGGTGGGCTGCATCGAGATCGCGCGGACCAGGCCCTCGCCGAGGTGCTGGGCGACCTCGAGGGTCAGCGTCTTGAGCTTGCCGTCCTCGGCCGGGTCGGCCACCTCGACGGTGAGCGCGTTGTAGATCTCCGGCATTGCGTCGACGGGGAACTCCACGTCGACGACCGGGCCGATGACCCGGGCGACGCGGCCCGTGGCAACGGCCGTCTCAACTGTCGTCGTCATTACTTGTCACTCCCCGCGGTCGCGTCGGCCAGGGCGCTGGCGCCACCGACGATCTCGCTGATTTCCTGGGTGATTTCGGCCTGGCGGGCCGCGTTGGCAAGCCGGGAGAGGCTCTTGATGAGCTCCCCGGCGTTGTCGGTCGCCGACTTCATCGCGCGGCGGGTGGCAGCGTGCTTGGAAGCGGCGGCCTGGAGCAGCGCGTTGTAGATCCGGCTCTCGACGTAGCGCGGCAGCAGGGCGTCGAGGACGTCCTCCGCCGACGGCTCGAAGTCGAACAGGGGCAGAATCTCGCCCTTGGTGCCGCTCTCCTCCGCCGCCTGCTCGATGCTGAGCGGCAGCAGCCGGTTCTGCACCGGCGTCTGCGTCAGCATCGAGACGAACTCGGTGAAGACGATGTGGAGCTCGTCCACGCCGCCCTCGGCCGTGTCCTGCTGGACCGCTTCGATCAGCGGTGCGGCGACCTTCTTGGCGTCCGCGTACGTCGGGTTGTCGGTGAACCCGGTCCACGACTCCGTGACCTTGCGCTCACGGAAGCCGTAGTACGCGACACCCTTGCGGCCGACGATGTAGCTGACGACCTCCTTGCCCTCGCCCTGGAGCCGCTCGGTGAGCTGCTCCGCCGCCTTGATGGCGTTGGCGGAGTAACCGCCGGCCAGACCGCGGTCGCTCGTGATGAGCAGAACCGCGGCGCGGACCGGGGACTCCACCTCGGTGGTGAGGGGGTGCTGGGTGTTCGACCCCGTGGCCACCGCGGTCACCGCGCGGGTGAGCTCGGTGGCGTACGGCGTGGAGGCCGACACCTGGCGCTGCGCCTTGACGATGCGCGAGGCGGCGATCATCTCCATCGCCTTGGTGATCTTCTTGGTCGCGGTGACGGATTTGATGCGACGCTTGTAGACCCGGAGCTGGGCTCCCATGAGTCAGGTCCCTTCCGTCGTCACTTGCTCGTGCTGACCGGAGCGTCGTCGCCCAGAAGCTGGCCGTCCGAGGTCTCGAACTGACGCTTGAAGGCGGTGATCGCGTCGGCGATGGACTGCAGGGTGTCGTCCGACATCTTGCCGCCCTCGGCGATGCTGGTCAGCAGCTCCTTGCGCTCGCGGCGCAGGTACTCGAGCAGCTCGGCCTCGAAGCGCCGGATGTCCTGGACCGGGACGTCGTCCATCTTGCCGGTGGTACCGGCCCAGACGGAGACGACCTGCTCCTCGACGGGCATCGGCTGGTACTGGCCCTGCTTCAGCAGCTCGACCATGCGCTTGCCGCGCTCCATCTGCGCCTTGGAGGCCGCGTCCAGGTCGGAACCGAAGGCGGCGAACGCCTCCAGCTCGCGGTACTGGGCGAGGTCCACGCGAAGACGGCCGGAGACCTGCTTCATGGCCTTGTGCTGGGCGGAGCCACCGACACGGGAGACCGAGATACCGACGTTCAGCGCCGGGCGCTGGCCCGCGTTGAACAGGTCGGACTCCAGGAAGCACTGGCCGTCGGTGATGGAGATGACGTTGGTCGGGATGAACGCCGACACGTCGTTCGCCTTGGTCTCGACGATCGGCAGACCGGTCATCGAACCGGCGCCCATGTCGTCGGAGAGCTTGGCGCAGCGCTCCAGCAGACGCGAGTGCAGGTAGAAGACGTCACCGGGGTACGCCTCACGGCCCGGCGGACGGCGCAGCAGCAGCGACACGGCGCGGTAGGCGTCGGCCTGCTTCGACAGGTCGTCGAAGATGATCAGGACGTGCTTGCCGGCGTACATCCAGTGCTGGCCGATGGCCGATCCGGTGTACGGCGCCAGGTACTTGAAGCCGGCCGGGTCGGACGCCGGAGCGGCGACGATGGTCGTGTACTCCAGGGCGCCGGCTTCCTCCAGGGCACCGCGCACGGACGCGATGGTGGAGCCCTTCTGGCCGATGGCGACGTAGATGCAGCGCACCTGCTTGTTCACGTCGCCCGAGCGCCAGTTGTCGCGCTGGTTGATGATCGTGTCGACGGCCAGAGCGGTCTTGCCGGTCTGACGGTCACCAATGATCAGCTGACGCTGACCGCGGCCGATCGGCACCATGGCGTCGACGGCCTTGTAGCCGGTCTGCATCGGCTCGTGCACCGACTTACGGATCATGACGCCAGGGGCCTGCAGCTCCAGGGCGCGGCGTCCGTCGGTCTCGATCTCGCCGAGGCCGTCGATCGGGTTGCCGAGCGGGTCGACGACACGGCCGAGGTAGCCCTCGCCGACGCCGACGGAGAGGACCTCTCCGGTGCGGCGCACCGGCTGTCCCTCCTCGATACCGCTGAACTCGCCGAGGACGACCGCACCGATCTCGCGCTCCTCGAGGTTGAGGGCGAGACCGAGGGTGCCGTCCTCGAACTTCAGCAGCTCGTTCGCCATGGCCGAGGGCAGTCCCTCGACCTTCGCGATGCCGTCGCCGGCAACGCTGACCGTCCCGACCTCCTCGCGCGAGGCCGCGTCCGGCTTGTACGACTGGACAAAGTTCTCCAGCGCGTCCCGGATCTCCTCCGGCCGGATCGTGAGCTCCGCCATCTGGGTTCCCTGCTCTCCTTGTTGGGCCCGAAGTTTCTTAGGGGGTCTGGGGGCCGACCCCCAGGAATCTTCTGCAATTTCTGCACGGCCCAACCGGGCCGCTGGTACTGCTCGTCTGTCGTGTTCAGTTGAAGGCGGCCGGGTCAGCCGGCCATGCGACGGGCCACCTCGTCGAGGCGGTCCGCGATGGTGCCGTTGATGACCTCATCACCGACCCGCACCGAGATCCCGCCGAGGACCTCGGGGTCCACGTCCAGGTTCAGGTGCATGTCGCGGCCGTACAGCTTCGCCAGAGCGGCACCGAGGCGCTGCTTCTGCCGGTCGGTGAGCGGGACCGCCGAGGTGACGACCGCGACCGTCCGCTCCCTGCGCCCGGCAGCGAGCTTGGACAGGGAGTCGAGTCCCTGCTCCAGGCTACGTCCCCGGGGTGAGGTGACAAGACGCACGATCAGTCGCTCGGTGGCCGGATCCGCCTTGCCGCCCAGCAGGCTGCGCAGCAGCTCCGCCTTGGAGGACGGCGACGCCGACTTGTCGGTCAGCGCGGCCCGGAGCCCGGTGTTGGACGCGACGATCCGGCTGAACCGGAACAGCTCGTCCTCGACGTTGTCGAGCACGCCCCTGCGCTGCGCGGCGATGAGCTCGGCGGTGGACGCCAGCTCCTCGATCGCGTCGACCAGGTCGCGCGACCTCGACCAGCGGGAGCGGACCATGCCGGAGATCAGATCGGCGGTCTCGCCACCTACCTGACCGCTCAGCAGGCGCGCCGCCAGCTCGGCCTTCGCCTCGCCGGCCTGCGCCGGGTCGGTCAGGACCCGACGCAGCGACACCTCGCGGTCGAGCAGCGCGGTGACGGCGGCCAGCTCCTCGGCGAGCCCCGCGGCGTCGACGGACGTGTTGTCCGTCAGCGCGTCGAGGGACTCACGCGCGGCAGCCAGTGCCTCGCGGCTCGCTCCGTTCATCGCGTCGCCTCGGCCTTCTCCTCGAGGTCGTCGAGGAAGCGGTCGATGGTCCGGCTCTGCCGTGCGACGTCCTCGAGGGACTCACCCACGAGCTTGCCGGCCAGCTCGGTCGCGAGCGTGCCCACGTCCTGACGCAGCGCGGCAGCCGCAGCCTTGCGGTCGGCCTCGATCTGGGCGTGGCCGGCCGCGATGATCTCCTCACGCTGCCGCTGGCCTTCCGCCTTCATCTCCTGGATGATCGCGGTGCCCTGCTCGTTCGCCTCCTGGCGCATACGAGCGGCTTCATGACGGGCCTCGGCAAGCTGAGCCTTGTACTGCTCAAGGACGCTCTCGGCCTCGATCTTGGCCGCATCGGCCTTCTCCATGCCGCCTTCGATGGCCTCGCGACGCTCTTCCAGAACCTTGTTGATGTTCGGGAGGAGCTTCTTCGCGAAGAAGAAGAAGACGACGGCGAAGGCGATCAGGCCGACGAGCAGCTCGGGGCCCGGAGGAAGGAGCGGATTCTGCTCTTCCCCGGCCGCCAGCTGAACGATGTTGGCGATCACATCAATGCCTTTCGTCGAAAGTGGTCAGCGAAACGAGGATCACTGACCGTAAACGAACGGCAGAACGATGCCGATGAGGGCGAGCGCCTCACAGAAGGCGAAACCGAGGATCTGGTTGGCACGGATCAGGCCGGCAGCCTCGGGCTGACGGGCAAGAGCCTGGGTGCCGTTACCGAAGACAATGCCGACACCGATGCCGGGGCCGATCGCGGCGAGGCCGTAGCCGATGGAGCCGAGCGAACCGGTGACGGCGGCGAGGGTCTCAGTGGCAGCCATGCTGATTCTTCCTTTTCATTAACGGACCGGTGGGGGTTGGCCACCGGACGCTTCTTGGTGGTGCGGGCGAGGGCTCAGTGGTGCTCGGCGAGAGCGCCCTGAATGTAGGTGCAGGCCAGGAGGACGAAGACGTATGCCTGGACGGCCTGCACGAAGAGCTCGAAGCCGATCATGGCGATCGTCATCACGAACGAGACACCGGCGGCCGGGATCAGCCAGCTGTTCAGCAGGTACCAGGAGGCGACGGTGAACATCACCAGCATCAGGTGACCGGCGAACATGTTGGCGAAGAGTCGCACGGCGTGCGTGAACGGCCGGACCAGCAGGTTCGAGAAGAACTCGATGAACGAGACCAGCCACTTGATCGGGCCGAGCGAGTTGTCGTAGCCGGTGATGTTCTTCCAGCCGCCGACGAAGCCGTGGCGCTTGAACGTCAGGGACACCCAGATCACGTAGACGATCAGGGCCAGCACGATCGGGTACGCGATGATCGATGACACGGGGAACTGTGCCAGCGGGATCACGGACCAGATGTTCATGATCCAGACGAAGAAGAAGATGGAGACCATCAGCGGGACGTACTTCTCACCCTCCCGCTTGCCGAGGGTCTCGTAGACGATGCCGCGGCGTACGAAGTCGTAGCCGGCCTCACCGATCATCTGGAGCTTGCCGGGGACGACCTTTGCCTTCCCGAAAGCCAGCGTGAAGAAGGTGACGACGACCAACGAGGTGAGCAGCGCGAGCAGCATCACCTTGTTGAACTCGAAGCCTCCGACGGTGAAGATCGGCTGGAAAAGGAAGGAGTGCAGGCCCGGTGCCGGAAAGCCACAGCCGTTGTCGGCCATGATGCGGCAGCTCCAGTCAAAGGCGAGCGTGGTCTGTTCAGCACTCACCGCGGGCTCCTTCGGCGTGACGCATGGGTTCGGCAACCTCGTTGTGTCGGAGCGGCGCGCAGCCGCGAGTCGGCACCGGAGTGGTGTTTCGGATGTGGGGGCGGCGGTCAGGCGTCGAAGCCTCGCGTCGAGCAGGCGTCAGCTCGGATGCCCGCGCCCGCAGTGCCGCAGTTGGCACCGGACGATAGCAGGGTCTCGAACGGGCATTTATACCGGCCCTACCTGTCACGTCGAGGACCCCGTCGTTTCGCCCTGACGGGGAGCAGACGGTTCCGGCTCGACGTAGAGAATCTTGGCCTTCATGTGGGCACGGGCCTGCGCTGACACCCAGACGAGCGTGGCGGCGACCAACGTCGCAGCGAACGCCTTGGGGTTGAACAGCGTCGTGTCCTTGAACGCCGCGACGAAGATGAAGAGCACCAGCAGCTGCGTCGTGTACAGCATCAGGCCCATGGCCTGGAAGAGCTGCGGGAACTGCTTGGCGGTCCGCTGGAGGACCACGATGCCGATCCCCATGAAGACGATGACCACCAGTGCGCCGACCGCCGCGCCGAGCGCCCCTTTCCCACCGGCGACCACTCCACTGATCACAGCGGCGATCGCGCCGGCCGCGGCGGTGGGGACGGCGGTGAGAAGGAGTGAGCGTGCGTCGTTGGACGGCATGGCGGCAGCTCCGCTTGCTGGTGGGGGCAGTGGTGTCGTCATGGACGAGCGTAGTCCCGGTCCGAGATGGGTCTCGGGGCCAACCAACCGTCGCACTACGGTCCTTCGGCTCTGTCTCCGGGTCTCGTGAACGGTATCACAAACTATTTGATGAGGTCTTTACCCGGAGGTGTGCCAACTCTCACACATGAGAGTGAACGCGCGCGTGTGTGCACGACAAGCCGCCGCTATGTCTGGTAATAGGCGACATACCGGAAAGGTCAGCCGCGCGTGCCGGCCTTCCGCCGGTCAGGGAGGCGCGAGCGAGCGCCGATCGCCGTCGCTCCGTTGACGCCCGCCGGGATCGGCGTCCGCTCCTGCGGCTCCGCGGCCGCCGGGAACTCCGCGGCACCGGACACCGCCGGCTCGCCCTGTACGTCGCGCGCCGACGAGGACTCGGCGACGTGCGGCCGCACCGCACGGCGGCGGTAGCGGGGCGGGACGAACGCCTCGGCCCAGCGCGGCGCCCGCGGTGTGAAGCGCGGCAGCAGCAGAAGCACCAGGCCCACCGCGCTCAGCGCGACGACGAGCATCACGATCCACATGGACGCCGAGTGCACGGAGTACGCGACCACACCGAACGCGATCAGCGCGGACCAGAAGTACATGATCAGGACAGCGCGGCTGTGCGAATGTCCGACCTCCAGCAGCCGGTGGTGGAGGTGCCCGCGGTCGGCGGCGAACGGCGACTGGCCGTTCCAGGTGCGGCGGACGATCGCCAGCACCAGGTCCGCGACCGGGATCGCGATGATCGTCAGCGGCAGCAGCAGCGGGATGAAGACGGGCAGTGCCGCGTGCGTGGCCTCACGGGTGCTGCCCTCGAAGATCTTGAGAGCGTCCGGATCCACCTGGCCGGTCACCGAGATCGCCGCCGCCGCCAGCACCAGACCGATCAGCATCGATCCCGAGTCGCCCATGAAGATGCGCGCCGGATGCATGTTGTGCGGCAGGAAGCCGAGGCACATGCCCATCAGGATGGCGGTGAAGAGGCTGGCGGGGGCCGCCGCCTCGATCCCGTAGCTGAACCAGATGCGGTAGGCGTAGAGGAAGAAGGCCGCGGCGGCGATGCACACCATGCCGGCGGCCAGTCCGTCCAGGCCGTCGACGAAGTTCACGGCGTTGATCGTGATGACGACGAGCGCCACGGTCAGCAGGGTGCCCTGCCAGGAGGTCAGCGAGACCGTCCCCACACCGGGCACCGGGATCCACAGGATCGTCAGACCCTGCATCACCATCACACCCGCGGCGATCATCTGTCCGCCGAGCTTGATCAGGGCGTCGATCTCGAACTTGTCGTCCAGGACGCCGATGATCCAGATCAGGGCGGCTCCGGAGAGCAGCGCACGCGGTTCGTTGGACAGCTCGAACACGCTGTTCAGGTTCTGCAGATGGTCGGCGACCAGCAGACCGGCGCAGAGGCCGAAGAACATGGCGATGCCGCCGAGTCTCGGCGTCGGCTCGCGGTGTACGTCGCGGGCACGGATCTCCGGCATCGCGCCGGTCGCGATGGCGAACTTCCGCACCGGACCGGTCAGCAGATAGGTCACCGCAGCCGTGACACAGAGCGTCAGCAGGTAATCACGCACGGGCTGCCCCACAGGAATCGCTGGCCATCTCAGCCCCACACCCTAGCTCTGGTCGCCCCATGGTTGAGGACATACAGGCGCCGGAGATGGTTGCAGATGCTTCCGGCTACCTCTGGTAGGGCGGAAATCTACCGGCCATCTCGCGCACGTCCGTACGGATCTTCCTCGCCTCCTCGCCCTCTTCACGAATCGCCGCGGTGAACAACGACGCGATCCGGCTCATCTCGGTCTCCCCCATGCCCTGGGTGGTGACGGCGGCGGTCCCGAGCCGGATGCCGCGACCGTCCCCGTACGGCAGCGCACAGGTGTCGAGGACCAGTCCGGCGGCGGCGAGACGACCGCGCGCGATCCTGCCGTCCACCCCGAGGGGAGCGGGGTCCGCGCTGATCAGATGGGTGTCGGTGCCGCCGGTGAGGACCGCGAAGCCCTCGTCCGCGAGCTCCTCGGCGAGCACGCGCGCGTTCGCGACCACCCGATGGGCGTAGGCCGTGAACGCCGGCGCCGCCGCCTCCCCGAAGGCCACCGCCTTGGCGGCGATCGTGTGCATCTGGGCGCCGCCCTGGGTGAAGGGGAACACCGCCCGGTCGATGCGCTCCGCGAGCTCCGCGCCGCACAGGATCATGCCGCCGCGCGGTCCGCGCAGCACCTTGTGCGTGGTGGCGCACACCACATCGGCGTACGGGACGGGATTGGGCGCCGCGCCGCCGGCGATCAACCCCATCGGGTGGGCGGCGTCCGCGATCAGATACGCGCCGACCTCGTCCGCGATCTCGCGGAACAACGCGTAGTCGGGGTGGCGGGGATAGGAGATGGAGCCGCAGACCACCGCCTTGGGCCGGTGCCGGCGGGCCAGGGTGCGCACCTGGTCGTAGTCGATGACACCGGTCTCCGCCTCGACGCCGTAGCCGACGAAGTCGAACCAGCGGCCCGAGAAGTTCGCGGGCGAACCGTGGGTGAGGTGACCGCCGTACGGCAGTCCCATGGCGAGGACGGTGTCGCCGGGCCGCAGCAGCGCCGCGTAGGCCGCGAGGATCGCGGAGGAGCCGGAGTGGGACTGCACATTGGCGTGCTCCGCGCCGAACAGTGCGGTCGCGCGCTGGACGGCGATCCGCTCGGCGGCGTCGACCAGTTCACAGCCTCCGTGGTGGCGGGCGCCGGGATAGCCCTCGGCGTACTTGTTGGCCAGCGGAGAGCCGAGGGCGGCGAGAACGGCGGGTGAGGTGAAGTTCTCCGCCGCGATGAGCTGGAGGCTGTCGCTCTGCCGCTGCTCCTCCCCCAGGATCACCTCGGCGATCTCGGGGTCCTGACGGCGCAGGGCGTCGAAGTCCCCACCGTGGTGGCTGATGCTCGCGGTGTCGGGCGCTGCGGTGACCGGCATCTGTGGCTCCAGGCGTGGGCTGGCCGTGAAGTCCAATGTAGGCCGGTGGGCCGCGCGATGCCCGGCGATCGCTCCGTCCGGGTGGCGGGTCGCCGCCCGTGCCTTCAGCGCCGGGCGGGAATGCCCGTCAGCGCGGTGACGACCGGGTCCAGGGCCTGGTTGATCTCGTCGCCGATCGAGCGGAAGAACGTGATGGGCGCGCCGTAGGGGTCGTACACCTCGTCCGCGTCGGGGCTCGGCGCCAGCAGCCAGCCGCGCAGCGCGGCCGCGGCCCTGACCAGGGCCCTCGCCCGCTCGACGACGCCCTCGTCCCGTGTGTCGGGCAGCGTGGCCGGGTCTATCGCCCGTACGAGCCGGGTGAACTCCTTCAGCGTGAACGTCCGCAGGCCCGCCGAGTGGCCCATCGAGATGACCTGCGCCCGGTGGTCGCGGGTCGCCGTGAGGACCAGGTCCGCACGGATCACGTGCTCGTCCAGCAGCTCGCGCCCCACGAACCCGGTCGCGTCCGCGCCGAAGTCGGCGAGGACCACCTCGGCGTTGGCCTCCATCGGAGCGCCCTCGTGACCCCAGGTGCCGGCGCTCTCCACGATCAGTCCGCGGGTCAGGGGATCGCCGAGGCGCACGCTGAGGGCATGCCGCGTCAGCCGCTCGGTGATCGGCGAGCGGCACACGTTGCCGGTGCTGACGTGGAGGATTCTGAAGGTGTCGACTGCGGTCGCCGCACCTATGCCACGCCCCTCAGGGGCGGTCAATTGGCCACCTCGAGGTCGGGTACGACTTTGCGGAGCTCGTCCGCGTCGAGCGCCCCCGCCCGCAGCAGAATCGGCACCGTGCCTGTGACGTCGACGATCGAGGACGGCACGATGCCCGGCGTCGGACCGCCGTCGAGGTAGACGGAGACGGAGTCGCCGAGCATGTCCTGCGCCGCGTCACAGTCCTCGGGCGCAGGGTGCCCGGTGAGGTTGGCGGACGACACGGCCATCGGGCCGACCTCGGTGAGCAGTTCGATCGCGACGGGGTGCAGCGGCATCCGGATCGCGACGGTGCCCCGGGTGTCCCCGAGGTCCCACTGGAGCGACGGCTGGTGCTTGGCGACGAGGGTGAGCGCTCCGGGCCAGAAGGCGTCGACGAGCTCCCAGGCCTGCTCGGAGAAGTCGGTGACCAGGCCGTGGAGGGTGTTCGGGGACCCGATGAGGACAGGGGTGGGCATGTTGCGGCCGCGCCCCTTCGCCGCCAGGAGGTCCGCGACGCCCTCGGAGCTGAAGGCGTCGGCACCGATCCCGTACACGGTGTCGGTGGGCAGCACGACGAGCTCACCGCGGCGGACGGCGGACGCGGCCTCGCGCAGGCCCGTCGTGCGGTCGGTCGCGTCGTTGCAGTCGTATCGCCGTGCCATCAGTGGGCCTCCTCGTACACGTACAAGATCTTCGTCGTCTGTGTCGTCTGCGCCGGCTGTGCGGGCTGTGTCTTCGCGCGGTTCACGGCATCGCCTTGCGGGCGGTGGCGAAGCGCGGCCGCTTGTTCAGGTCGGGGTGGTCGGCCGCGTCCGCCCAGCCGGACTCCTCGTTGAAGATCCACGGCACCTGGCCGCCCTGGGTGTCCGCGTGCTCGATGACCACGAGACCGCCGGGGCGCAGCAGACGGTGCGCGGTGCGCTCGATACCGCGGATGGTGTCCAGGCCGTCCTCGCCGGAGAACAGGGCCATCTCAGGGTCGTGGTCGCGGGCCTCGGGGGCGACGTACTCCCACTCGGTGAGCGGGATGTACGGCGGGTTGGAGATGACGAGGTCGACCTGGCCGTCCAGTTCGGGCAGCGCTGCGAGCGCGTTGCCCTGGTGGATGGTGACGCGGGAGCCCTCGGCGTTCTTCCGGGCCCAGTTGAGGGCGTCGTCGGAGAGCTCGACCGCGTGCACACGCGAGCGCGGCACCTCCTGCGCCATCGCCAGCGCGATGGCGCCCGATCCGGTGCACAGGTCGACGATGAGCGGCTCGACGACGTCCATGGCCCGTACGGCGTCTATGGCCCAGCCGACGACGGACTCGGTCTCGGGGCGCGGCACGAAGACACCGGGGCCGACCTGGAGCTCCAGATAGCGGAAGAAGGCCCGTCCGGTGATGTGCTGGAGCGGTTCACGGGCCTCGCGGCGGGCGACCGTCTCCCAGTAACGGGCGTCGAAGTCCGCGTCCTTGACGTTGTGCAGCTCTCCCCGCTTCACACCGTGGACGAAGGCGGCGAGCTCCTCCGCGTCGAAGCGCGGCGAGGGCACGCCGGCGTCGGCCAGCCGCTGGGTGGCCTGGGCCACCTCGGCGAGCAGCAGGTTCACTGGTCCTCCACCCGTTCCGTACGAGGTGTTACTGGGCGGCCGCGAGCTTTGCGGCCGAATCGGCGTCGACACAGGCCTGGATGACCGCGTCCAGGTCACCGTCGAGGACCTGGTCCAAGTTGTACGCCTTGAAGCCGACCCGGTGGTCCGAGATGCGGTTCTCGGGGAAGTTGTACGTGCGGATCTTCTCGGAGCGGTCCACCGTGCGGACCTGGCTGCGGCGCGCGTCCGCGGCCTCCTTCTCGGCCTCCTCCTGCGCCGCGGCCAGCAGCCTGGAGCGCAGGATACGCATCGCCTGCTCCTTGTTCTGGAGCTGGCTCTTCTCGTTCTGGCAGGAAGCGACGATGCCGGTCGGCAGGTGCGTGATGCGAACCGCGGAGTCGGTGGTGTTGACGGACTGTCCGCCGGGGCCCGACGAGCGGTAGACGTCGATGCGCAGGTCGTTGGCGTGGACCTCGACGTCGATCTCCTCCGCCTCCGGCGTGACCAGCACACCGGCCGCGGAGGTGTGGATACGGCCCTGGGACTCGGTGGCGGGCACGCGCTGCACGCGGTGCACCCCGCCCTCGTACTTCAGCCGCGCCCAGACGCCCTGTCCGGGCTCGGTGGCACCCTGGCCGCCCTTGGTCTTCACCGCGACCTGGACGTCCTTGTAGCCGCCCAGCTCCGACTCGGTGGCGTCGATGATCTCGGTCTTCCAGCCGACGCGCTCGGCGTAGCGCAGATACATCCGCAGCAGGTCGCCGGCGAACAGGGCGGACTCGTCGCCGCCCGCGCCGGCCTTGACCTCGAGGAGGACGTCCTTGTCGTCGCTGGGGTCGCGCGGCACCAGGAGCAGCCGCAGCTTCTCGGTGAGGTCCTCGCGCTGCTGCTCCAGCTCCTTGGCCTCGGCGATGAAGTCCGGGTCGTCGGCGGCCAGTTCGCGCGCGGTCAGGATGTCGTCCCCGGTCTGCTTCCAGGAGCGGTACGTGCCGACGATCGGCGTCAGCTCGGCATAACGCTTGCCCAGCTTGCGCGCGTTCGCCTGGTCGGCGTGGACCGAAGGGTCGGCGAGCTTCTTCTCCAGATCGGCGTGCTCGCCGATCAGTTCCTCGACCGCCTCGAACATTCGGGGGCTCCTGGGGGATGACGATTACTGAACGAGACCTACGGGACGGCAAAGCGCCGGTCCCAGCCGCCCCGCGCGGGGGTGGCCGAGGACCGGCGCAGTTGGCTCGCTACTTCTTGGCGGAGCCGGCCTTGCCGAAGCGGGCCTCGAAGCGGGCCACGCGGCCACCGGTGTCGAGGATCTTCTGCTTGCCCGTGTAGAACGGGTGGCACTCGGAGCAGACCTCGGCACGGATGGCGCCGCTGTCGATGGTGCTGCGAGTGGTGAACGACGCGCCGCAGGTACAGCTGACCTGGGTCTCGACGTACTCGGGGTGGATGTCGCGCTTCAAGGTGTCTCCTAGTTTCGGGAGGGCGCCGGGTCGCACGCGCGGGATACGGGTGCGTGAACCGGGGCCGACGTACCAGTCTGCCAGGACCGGCCGTATCTCCCAAAACCGGGGTGCTCGCGGAACTATTCCGCACGGTTCCGCGGCGTCCGCCACGCCTGACCGCCGCGCCGACGGATGCGGCTAGCGCGCCCGGACGACGGTGCCGGCGTCGCCCTTGTCGCCCGCCGAGTCCTTCACCGCGGAGGCCGGGATCGGCTTGTCCTGCTTGAGCGCCGTCCACACCTGCTGCCCGGCGGACGTGATCGGGATCACCCGGTTCGGGTCGACGGGGTCGTACTCGACCGGCATCGTGATCATCTGCACGTCCTGGGCGTCCAGGCCGCCGAGCCCCCTGGCGAAACTCATCAGTTCGGACACCGAGTCGAGCTCGGAGTCCGGGGTAATGGCCTTCGTCGCGGTGTCGGCGATGTCCAGCAGCTTCTTCGGGTCGGTCAGCACGCCGACGCTCTTGACCTGGTTGATGAAGGCCTTCATGAAGGCCTGCTGGAGCTGGATCCGCCCGAGGTCGCTGCCGTCGCCGATGCTCTTGCGGGTGCGGACCAGGCCCAGCGACTGCTCCCCGTCGAGGGTGTGCGTGCCCGGCGCCAGGTTCAGATGGCTCTTGGAGTCGTTGATGGGCTCGGCGGTGGTGATCTTCACGCCACCGAGCTTGTCGATGAGCTGCTTGAAGCCCGTGAAATCGACCTCGATGTAGTGGTCCATGCGGATGCCCGACATCTTCTCGACGGTCTTCACCGCACAGGCCGGGCCGCCGGACTCGTACGCCGTGTTGAACATCGCGCGCCGGGACCCGGTGACGGTCTCGCCGTCGCTGTCGGTGCAGTCGGGGCGCTGGACGAGGGTGTCGCGGGGCACGGAGACCACGCTCGCCGTCTTGTGTCCCTCGTACACGTGCATGATCATCGCCGTGTCCGAGCGGGCACCGCCCTCGTCGGGGCCGTACTCGGCGTTGGCTCCGGCGCGGGAATCCGAGCCGAGGACGAGGATGTCCATGGAGCCGTTGTCGACGTCGTCGGGCCGGTCGGTGCCGAGCTGGCTGTTGATGTCGACGCCGGTGATGTTGCCGTTGAGCTTGAAGTAGACGTAGCCGAGGCCGGAGCCACCGAAGAGCACGAGGCCCGCAGTGGTCCAGGCGGCGACGGTCATGGCCCGGCGGCCCGTGGAGGGCTGCTTGCGGCGCTTGCCGCGGCTGCCGCGTATTCGGCTGCCACTGCTGCTCTGCTCGGCCATGATCTCCCCTGTTCCGCCGTCTGCCGCCACCCCCTGCTGCGCCGAACCAGGTGCGGTTTGTCTGACCCTGTCAATTTTTGCTCCGCCACTGGTGAGACGGCGCGGCGACGGAAAGGGTTGCACGCGGGCGTGAGAACCGGGTGAGAACGCGGCTGCGCCCGCCGTGCGGGGCACGACGGGCGCAGAGCCTGTCCCATCAGGGGTTTTTCCCGCCGGGACGGTGGAGCGGGGGTAGAGCGGCGGCGCCGGCGGGTGTGGTGAAGGTCCCACCGGCACCCGCCGGTGCCCACCGGCGTCCGCGGACGTCCGGCCGGCGTCAGGCCTCAGCCGAAGAGGTTGTAGGCCTGCCAGCCGGTGCCGAAGTCCTTGCGCGTACCGAAGATGCCACCGGTGGTCGCGCTGTTGCCGTTGCCCGGGTAGAGCCACAGCTTGCCGGTCGAGTCACGGACCAGGAGGTCGGCGTGACCGTCGCTGTTCACGTCACCGACGGTGACCAGCGCGGTGAAGCTGCTGAGGGTGAACTTGCCGACCAGACGGCGGGCCTCGAACGGGGTCGCGGCCTTGCCGGTGCCCCGGTAGAGGTACGTGGAGCCGTCGGCGCCACGGGCCAGAACGTCCGGCTTGCCGTCGCCCGTGAAGTCACCGTGACCGCGGACCACGCCGTACTGGCCCCAGCCGCCACCGACCAGGACGGGGGCGGCGAAGCCGCCGTTGCCCCTGCCCGGGTAGAGGTGGAGGTTGCCGGAGGAGTTCACCGCGAGCATGTCGGGCAGCTCGTCGCCGGTGAGGTCACCGGGGGTCACGATCTGCTTGTGCGCGGTCCAGGCCTTGGCGACCAGCTTGAACTGCCATTCGCCCTCCGCGCCGCCGCTCCCGGGCACGTAGTGGTCCCAGTACACGTCACCGTTGCCGACGCGGTACAACAGGTCGTCGTAGTCGTCGCGGTCCAGGTCGGTCTGGACGAGCAGGTTGGCGTTGCCGAAGTTGCCCAGGTTGTACGTGCGGGTCAGGCCCGTGACCTTGGAGTGCCAGCTGAACAGGCTGGCGTCCGAGGTGCGGCGGGCCAGCAGGTCGGCGGTGTGGTCCGAGCTCCAGTTGGCGTCGTCGACGCGGGACTGGATCGGGGCGGAGTACGTGGAGACCTTCGCGTACACGCCGTACTTGCCCGCGGCCGAGCAGTTCTCGTCGCCCCAGGAGACGATGCCGGCGAGCTTGCCGCCGACGACCAGCGGTCCGCCGGAGTCACCGTTGCAGGTGGTCTCGCTGGTGGCGTCGTCGCCGGTGGGCGGGGCGCCCGCGCAGAGCATGTTGCCCCTGATGAAGCCCTCGGGGTACGCGGCACCGCACGCGGTGTCGGAGACGATGTCCGCGTCGGCGACCTTCAAGACGGGGGAGGCGCTGTCCTGCACGGTGGAGCTGGTGCGGCCCCAGCCGTACACCTTGCCGTCCAGGCCTGCCTGGTAGAGCGCCGAGTCGGTGGGCTGCGCGAGCGGCAGCGGCGTGACAGTGGACGGGACCTTGGACGTCAGCGTCAGGACGGCCACGTCGTTGTCGAGCGTGGACCAGCTGAATCCGGGGTGGTTCCACTGCCGGTACGCGCCGAGCAGCGTGGCGCCGTGCCAGTCCCACGACCCGTCCGCGTTCTGGGTGGGCAGCTTGTCGGTGCCGACGGCGACGGTGCCGCCCTGGTAGTACTTGGCACCCTTGACGCAGTGGGCGGCCGTGGCGATCTTCGTCGGGGCGATGACCACGCCGCCGCAGAAGAAGCCGGTGCCGGTGGCCTCGTCGTAGTAGTGGAGCTGCGCCATCCAGGGGGCGGCCGAGATGGTCGTCTGCGAACCACCGATGATGCGCGCACTGGGCGCGCTGCCGGAGTCGCTGTCCGCCGCGGGGTCGGGCTGGGTGATGAGGGACCGCTCGCTCTTGGCGTCGGCCTTCATCGCCAGGGTGACGCGCTTGCGCAGCTCGCTCTGGGAGGGCTGTACGGGCTTCTGCGACTCGGCGCTGATCTGCGGTGCCTCGCCGGCCTCCGCGGAACCGGACGCGGTCATCGCGATCCCCGCACCGGTCAGCGCGAGGACGGCGGCGACGGCCGGTATCGCAAGTCTCATCCGGCGCTTGTGCCGACCACCACGCGTGCGTATCTGCACTCGGTAACCCCTCGGGTTGAACCGGCAGAGCGCAACCGCCCCACCGGAGGAAACTGGGTCATCGGTGGGGCACGAAGAAGCGTGCGAGCAGGCCGAAGCTGAGGCCCCCCGGCCTCTCAGGCACTGCGGTGGAATCCCCCCACCTCGATCCGCTGATGATACGTGCGTCAACTGACGGTTTACCAGTGGCTGATGGGGTGCGAACAAAACGAGACCGCCCCGTCACCTGTGGGGCGACGGGGCGGTCCTGTGTCGTGCGGGGAACGGCGTCAGTCGTTGCCGTTGCCGACCGACGGGGTCGTCTTCTGGATCTGGAGCAGGAACTCGGCGTTCGACTTCGTCTGCTTCATCTTGTCCAGCAGCAGCTCGATCGCCTGCTGCTGGTCGAGCGCGTGCAGCACCCGGCGCAGCTTCCAGACAATGGCGAGCTCGTCGCTGCCGAGCAGGATCTCTTCCTTACGGGTGCTGGACGCGTCGACGTCCACCGCCGGGAAGATGCGCTTGTCGGAGAGCTTCCGGTCGAGCTTGAGCTCCATGTTGCCGGTGCCCTTGAACTCCTCGAAGATCACCTCGTCCATCCGCGAACCGGTGTCGACCAGCGCGGTGGCCAGGATGGTCAGCGAGCCGCCGTCCTCGATGTTGCGCGCCGCACCGAAGAAGCGCTTCGGCGGGTACAGCGCGGTCGAGTCGACACCACCGGACAGGATGCGTCCGGAGGCGGGAGCCGCGAGGTTGTACGCACGGCCCAGACGGGTGATGGAGTCCAGCAGGACGACCACGTCGTGACCCAGCTCGACGAGACGCTTCGCGCGCTCGATGGCCAGCTCGGCGACCGTGGTGTGGTCCTCGGCCGGGCGGTCGAAGGTCGAGGAGATGACCTCGCCCTTCACCGACCGCTGCATGTCGGTGACCTCTTCCGGACGCTCGTCGACGAGGACGACCATCAGGTGGCACTCGGGGCTGTTGACCGTGATCGCGTTGGCGATCGCCTGGAGGATCATGGTCTTGCCGGTCTTCGGCGGGGCCACGATCAGCCCTCGCTGGCCCTTGCCGATCGGCGACACGAGGTCGATGATCCGGGTCGTCAGGATGCCCGGGTCGGTCTCGAGGCGCAGCCGGTCCTGCGGGTACAGCGGCGTCAGCTTGTTGAACTCGGGGCGGCCACGGCCGGATTCGGCCGCCATGCCGTTCGCCGAGTCCAGGCGCACGAGCGCGTTGAACTTCTCGCGGCGCTCGCCCTCCTTGGGCTGCCGCACGGCGCCCGTGACGTGGTCACCCTTGCGCAGGCCGTTCTTGCGGACCTGGGCGAGGGAGACGTACACGTCGTTCGGGCCCGGCAGGTAACCGGAGGTCCGGATGAACGCGTAGTTGTCGAGGATGTCCAGGATGCCCGCGACGGGGATCAGGACGTCGTCCTCGGAGACCTGCGGCTCGTTGCCGAAGTCCTCGCGGCCACCACGGCGCCCACGGCGGTCGCGGTAACGGCCCCGGCGACCGCGACGGCCGCCCGCCTCGTCGTCGTAGCCGTCGTCCTGCTGCTGGCCGCCCTGGCGCTGCTGCTGCTGGCCGCCGCCGCCCTGCTGCTGGCGCTGGCCGCCCTGCTGCTGGTCGTCGCCCTTGCCGCGGCGGTCGCGCTGACGGTCACGGCGGTCACCGCGGTCGCCACGCTCGCCGCGCTGGCCGCGCTCCTGGCGGTCGCGGCGGCCTTCGCCGTCCTGCTGTGAGGACGCGCCGACGGCGGTCTCGGCCTTGGCGTCGGGCTGTGCGTCCGTCTTGACGTCGACGGCCGTGTCGCCCTTGCTCTCGGCCCGGGCGTCGGCCTGGGTCTCCGGGCTGCCCGCCTGAGCGGTGGCACGGCGACGGCGGCGCTCTCCGGCCGGCTGGTCGTCTCCCCCAGAGCCTGCGGCCTGGGCGGTGCCCCCAGCCGGCTGACCGGGGATGTCGATCTGCTGCTGGGCGGTGGCCTGCTCGGCCTTGCTCTCGGCAGCGGCGGCGGAGTCGCCCGTACGCGCCTTGGAGGTGGCACGGCGCTTCGGCTTGGTCTCGGCCTCACCGGCGCCAGCGTCGGCGCTCTTCGGCGCGGACGCCTTGGCCGGGGCCCCACTGCCGGACTGCGCCTCCTTGATGACCTCGATCAGCTGGCTCTTGCGCATACGCGCGGTGCCCCTGATGCCGAGGCCGGACGCGACCTGCTGCAGCTCGGCCAGGACCATGCCCTCGAGGCCGGTGCCGGAGCGGCGGCGCCGTGAGGTGGTGCCGGAGGAGGCAGCACCTCCGGCGGGCGCGGAGGTGTCGACGTTGTTGTCGGCAGTCACGCCCATCAGATCGGTGGTGTCGCTCACGAAGGGTCCTTCCCTGGAGCGGACGTCGGCCTTCTGGCTCGGCGACCGGTTGTGCTGTCCGGCGACGGCCTGTGACGTTGGATGTCGCAGAACGTTGCCGGGGCGGTGGTCCCGCCGGTGATGACGGCGGAGAGAAATACGTGCAAAGTCCGGCCCGAGGTCCCCCTGCTCGGCCCACTCCTGGAGAAGCGAGGGGTGTCGTGCCGGTTCCGGAGCGTGCTCGAAACTGCTCAGGCAGGCTGCTCAGGCAGTTGGGGAGGCTCCCGGAAGAATGGCGGTCCCTAAGGGGGACACGAAGCTCCGAGCCACAAAGGCATCGGTTGCAGACTTGAGGTTAACACTACCGGCTCCAACAAACATTCCCCCTCTCCATCACCGGCAATCTCGTGTCACTACGAGCTGAGTGGCAGGACGCTCGCGCCCGCGGCGTCGAAGGTGAGCCGGTTGGCCGCCCATCCCTCGCCCGCCAGTCGTGCGACCTTGTCGGCCGCACTGTCCTCGGCCAGCGCGAGCACCGTGGGGCCCGCACCGGAGATGACTGCGGGGACGCCGTCGGCACGCAGTCGGTTGACAAGGTCGATGCTCTGCGGCATCGCCGGGGCCCTGTACTCCTGGTGGAGACGGTCCTCCGTGGCCGGCAGCAGCAGTTCGGGACGCCTGGTCAGCGCCTCGACGAGGAGGGCCGCACGACCGGCGTTAGCGCTTGCGTCCACATGGGGGACGCTGCGCGGCAGAAGGCCGCGTGCGGTCTCCGTGAGCACCGCCTTGCCGGGGACGAAGACCACCGGAACGACGGAATCGGCCGGGTCCATCCTGATGGCGCGGGCCGCTCCCCCGTCGGTCCAGGCGAGCGTGAAACCGCCGAGCAGACAGGCGGCGACGTTGTCGGGGTGTCCCTCGATCTCCGTGGCGAGCTCCAGCAGCGCCGCGTCGTCGAGTTTGGCGTCGCCGCCTATCGTCACGGCGCGGGCGGCGACGATGCCGGCGCAGATGGCGGCCGACGACGAGCCCAGCCCGCGGCCGTGCGGGATCCGGTTGGCACAGACGACCTCGAGGCCGCGCGGCTGCCCGCCGAGCAGGTCGAAGGTCGTCCGCAGGGCACGGACGAGCAGATGGCTCTCGTCGCGGGGCAGCGTGGAGGCACCCTCACCCGCGATGTCGATGTGCAGACCGGCATCGGCGACCCGCACCACGACATCGTCGTACAGCGCCAGGGACAGCCCGAAGGCGTCGAAGCCCGGGCCGAGGTTGGCGCTGGTGGCGGGAACGCGCACCCGGACGGCGGCGGCGCGGAACGCTGGACCGGCCATCGCTCGATGACTCTCCTTGGTTCTGAGCTGTGAGATTCGAGAGGTGAGGACCCGTGGGCCGTAACGGCAGCAACACCGCGGCACAGGCGGCGGGGCGGGTTCGGTACAGCTTATCGAAGGAAGGTTCTGTGGCGACATAGGGCGCACGGGAGGCGCACGATGCGTGTCGCGAGCCTCCTGTGCCCCTACGTACGCCGTTGCCCGGCTTGCCTTGCTTGTCCATCGGGCGGGAACGCAGTAGGAAGCGTTCCCGGACCCACAACAGGACGCCCTTGCCGACCCTCAGCCCCTCGGACCTCGGCCCGTGACTCTCGGGCTCCGGGCGAGGGGCTCCGTGCCGACCCTCAGGCGAGACCGAGCCGCTCCGCCGCCGCCACGGCGTCCACCGGGACGGTGACGGGCTGGGGAGCGCCGGCGACGGCCCAGTCCGGGTCCTTCAGACCGTTGCCGGTGACCGTGCAGACGATCCGCTGGCCCGGGTCGACCTTGCCCTGCTCGGCCGCCTTCAGCAGACCGGCGACCGAAGCGGCCGACGCGGGCTCCACGAAGACACCCTCCTGGGAGGCCAACAGCCGGTAGGCGCGCAGGATTTCACGGTCCGTCACCTCGTCGATGAAGCCGCCGGACTCGTCCCGCGCGTCGAGCGCGAACTGCCACGACGCCGGGTTGCCGATCCGGATCGCGGTGGCGATCGTCGACGGGTCCTTGACGATCTCACCGCGGACGATGGGCGCGGAACCGGAGGCCTGGAAGCCCCACATGCGCGGCCTGCGCGTGGAGAGGGCGGGCAGCGCGGGGCGGTCCGCCCCGCCGGCCAGAGTGCTCGCGGGCGACGGCTGGGAGTACTCCTTGTACCCCTTCCAGTACGCCGTGATGTTGCCGGCGTTGCCCACGGGCAGCACATGGATGTCGGGGGCGTCGCCGAGCGCGTCGACGATCTCGAACGCGGCCGTCTTCTGCCCCTCGATGCGGTACGGATTGACCGAATTGACCAGCGCCACCGGGTAGTTCTCGGAGAGCCGGCGGGCGAGGTTGAGGCAGTCGTCGAAGTTTCCGTCGACCTGGAGGATCTGCGAGCCGTAGACGAGCGCCTGGCCCATCTTGCCGAGCGCGATCTTGCCCTGCGGGACGAGCACGGCGCAGACCATGCCGGCCCGTACGGCGTAGGCGGCCGCGGACGCCGAGGTGTTGCCGGTGGAGGCGCAGATGACGGCCTGCGCACCCTCCTCCTTGGCGCGGGTGATGGCCATGGTCATGCCGCGGTCCTTGAAGGACCCGGTGGGGTTGGCGCCCTCGACCTTGAGATGCACCTCGCAGCCCGTGCGCTCCGACAGGACGCGCGCCGGGACGAGCGGCGTGCCACCCTCACGGAGCGTGACCACGGGCGTCGTGTCCGTCACCGGAAGGCGGTCCCGGTACTCCTCGATGATGCCGCGCCACTGGTGGGTGCCGTTGGTCGTCATGGGTCCCTTACTCCCCTTCAACACGCATGATGCTGGCGACACCGCGCACGGTGTCGAGCTTGCGCAGCGCTTCGACGGTCCCGGAGAGGGCTGCGTCGGGCGCGCGGTGGGTGACGACGACGAGCGATGCCTCGCCGTCTGCTTCCGGTCGGCCCTGCTGGCGGACCGTGTCGATCGACACGCCGTGCTCGGCGAAGACCGTCGCGACCTGGGCGAGCACGCCAGGCTTGTCGGCCACGTCGAGGCTGATGTGGTACCGCGTCACGACGTCGCCCATGGGGCTCACGGGCAGCTGCGTGTACGCGGATTCGCCCGGCCCCGTGGCCTCGGCGAGCTTGTTGCGGCAGACGGCGACGAGGTCGCCGAGCACGGCGGACGCGGTGGGAGCGCCGCCGGCGCCGGGGCCGTAGAACATCAGCTGCCCGGCGGCCTCCGCCTCGACGAAGACGGCGTTGTACGCCTCGCGGACGGACGCGAGCGGGTGGCTGAGCGGGATCATCGCCGGGTGCACGCGGGCGGTGACGGACTTGCCGTCGGCCGCCCGCTCGCAGATGGCGAGGAGTTTGACGGTGCAGCCCATGCGCTGGGCGGAGACGATGTCGGCGGCGGTGACCTCGGTGAGGCCCTCGCGGTAGACGTCGTCGAGGCGGACGCGGGTGTGGAAGGCGATCCCGGCGAGGATGGCGGCCTTGGCGGCCGCGTCGAAGCCCTCGACGTCGGCGGTGGGGTCTGCCTCCGCGTACCCGAGGGCGGTGGCCTCGTCGAGTGCCTCGGAGTAACCGGCGCCCGAGCCGTCCATCTTGTCGAGGATGAAGTTGGTCGTGCCGTTGACGATGCCGAGGACGCGGTTGACCTTGTCCCCGGCGAGCGACTCGCGCAGCGGCCTGATCAGCGGGATCGCACCGGCGACGGCGGCCTCGAAGTAGAGGTCGCGGCCGTGCTGCTCGGCCGCCGCGTACAGCGTGGCGCCGTCCTCGGCGAGCAGCGCCTTGTTGGCGGAGACGACGGAGGCGCCGTGCTCGAACGCGGTGGTGATGAGCGTGCGGGCGGGCTCGATGCCGCCGATGACCTCGATGACGACGTCGATGTCGCCGCGTTTGACGAGGGCGGTGGCATCCGTGGTGACGAGGTCCTCGGAGATCCCCTCACGCACCTTGCCCGGCCGGCGGACGGCGACGCCGGCCAGTTCAACCGGGGCGCCGATGCGGGCGGCGAGGTCGTCGGCGTGCGTCGTCATGATGCGCGCCACCTCTGAGCCGACCACTCCACAGCCCAGCAGCGCCACCTTCAGCGGACGCGTACGCATCATCCGACCTCGCTTCTCATCACTTCTACGGTGTGGACCAGTCTCACGCACCGGACGGAAGTTTCTATCCTCCGTCCGGCATACGAGACATCTATCTCAACTATCCGACATCGAGACGCAGGAGATCTTCCTCCGTCTCCCGTCGCACGATCACCCGTGCCTCGCCGTCCGCGACGGCGACCACCGGCGGACGGAGTGCGTGGTTGTAGTTGCTGGCCATCGAGCGGCAGTACGCGCCGGTCGCGGGCACGGCGATGAGGTCGCCGGGCGCCAGGTCGGCGGGCAGGAACGCGTCCTTCACCACGATGTCGCCGCTCTCACAGTGCTTGCCGACCACGCGGGAGAGCATCGGCTCGGCGTCGGACCTGCGGGAGACCAGCGCGACGCTGTACTCGGCGTCGTAGAGCGCGGTGCGGATGTTGTCGGACATGCCGCCGTCGACACTGACGTACGTCCGCAGGCCCTCCAGTGGCTTGATGGTGCCGACCTCGTACAGCGTGAAGGCGGTGGGGCCGACGATGGCGCGCCCCGGCTCGACGGAGATACGCGGCGTACGCAGCCGGGCCGCCTCACACTCACGGGTGACGATCTCGTTGAGCGCCTTGGCGATGTCGTGCGGCTCGCGGGGGTCGTCGTCCGGCGTGTACGCGATACCGAGACCGCCGCCGAGGTCGATCTCGGGCAGCTCGACGCCGTGTTCGTCGCGGATCTGCTTGAGCAGTCCGACGACGCGGTGCGCGGCCACCTCGAAGCCGGAGGTGTCGAAGATCTGCGAGCCGATGTGCGAGTGGATGCCGATGACCTCCAGCCCGTCGAGCTGGAGCGCCCGGCGCACGGCCTCGGCCGCCTGGCCGCCGGCGAGCGGGATGCCGAACTTCTGGTCCTCGTGGGCCGTCGCGATGAACTCGTGCGTGTGAGCCTCCACACCGACCGTGACCCGGATCTGCACGCGCTGGCGCTTGCCGAGGCTCTGGGCGACGTGCGCGACGCGCACGATCTCCTGGAACGAGTCGAGCACGATCCGCCCGACACCGACGCGCACGGCCCGCTCGATCTCCTCCGGGGACTTGTTGTTCCCGTGGAAGGCGATGCGGTCGGCGGGCATCCCGGCGTCGAGCGCGGTGGTGAGCTCACCACCGGAGCAGACGTCGAGATTGAGGCCCTCCTCGTGGAGCCACTTGACCACGGCCCGCGAGAGGAACGCCTTCCCGGCGTAGAAGACGTCCGCTTCCTTGCCGAACGCGTCGGCCCAGGCACGGCATCGGGCGCGGAAGTCGGCCTCGTCGAGGACGTAGGCGGGGGTGCCGAACTCCTCGGCCAGCCGCGTGACTTCGATCCCGCCGACCGTGGCGACCCCGTCGTCGTTACGGGTGACGGTCTTCGCCCAGACCTTCTCGTCGAGACCGTTGAGGTCGGTGGGAGGGGCGCTGTAGTGACCCTCGGGGTAGACATCGGCGTGACGGGGCCCGGCGGGGTGTGCGGAACGGCTCATTCTTCTCTCACAGGTAGTCAGGGGCGCTGATGCCGAGCAGGGACAGGCCACCGGCGAGCACCGTCCCGGCGGCTTCGGCGAGCGCGAGGCGGGAACGGTGGGCGGCCGAGGGTTTCTCGTCTCCTAGGGGCAGCACGGTGTGCTGGAAGGAGAGGAGCGCGTCGGCGGTCGCTTCCAGATGCCGGACGAGCCGGTCGGGCGCGCGCAGGCGGGCGGCGGAGGCGAGGACGGCGGGGTGATCGCCTATGGCGCCGGTCAGGGCGGGGACGTCGACGGTGTGCGCGCCGGTGAGCTGATCGATACCGGGCTGCTCGCTCGTGATGCCCAGCTGGGCGGCGTTACGGCTGAGGGCGCGGCTGCGGGCGTGGGCGTAGCGGACGGTGAAAAGCGGGTTGGACTCGTGCTGCACGAGGAGATGGGGCCCGGTGCGGGGCCGGTCGCGCGCGGCGGCGGAGAGAAGGGGCCAACGAGTGGCGTCGGCGGCGGGGTCCAGAGCTTGATCGGGTGCGGGCACGACGTGAAGGCTTTCGACGCCCCCGTGCCCGGTCTCGGCCCCCTGGGAGCGGAGCAGCCGGCCGAGGGCGTCGGCCCACACCCGGGCGCGCAGCTCCTCCCCCGCCTCGAACCGCACGGCGACCCCGGCGAGCTGCCGGCTGTGCCCGTACACCGCGCCCTGCTGCCGCACTGTCTCCACCAGCTGCTGCTGCGCACGGCTGTGCAGGGTGATGTTGAGGAAGCCGGGCCCGGTGATCTCGATGGAGGCGATCCCGGGCTGGCCGGCGATCCGGTCCCGCAGGGCCTCGGCAACGGCACGGGGCGGCTGGTGGGCGGGCCCGGCGAGCCGCAGGGCGACATTGGTGGCGTAGTCGCCGCACCCTCCTGGCCTGGGACGTTCGACGCTGACACTCTCCGGCACCGGCGCGTCCAGCGCACCGTCCGCCACCGCGCGGCGCACGGCGTGCAGCACGGTACGGGAGAGATCGGCGGGCGTCACGGGACAAGCGTATGGGAGGAAGGGGGGCGCTTCGCGAACCGGTTTCGCGATGCGGTCAGCCGCGCGTGCTTCCCGCTCGCCCGGCCCCATGCCGGCCGTCTACGGACGGCGGGCCCTCCCGGTGCATCAACTGCCGTACGAGACGGACGAGCTCGGCGGGCTCGAAGGGCTTGGCGAGAAAGGCGTCCACCCCGGCGGCGATGCCGCTCTCCACCTCGTACTGCGTACAGGCGCTGATGATGGCGACGGGCAGATGGCTGGTCCGCGGATCGGCCCGCAGGAGGGCGGCGGTGCGCAACCCGTCCAGCCGAGGCATGACCACATCAAGAGTGACGACATCGGGCCGCACCTGCTGCACGACTTCCAGACACTCGGCACCATCGGCCGCGGTCACGACCTCGAAGCCCTCCAGCTCGAGGTTGACCCTGATCAACTGCCGGATGACCCGATTGTCGTCGACAACGAGCACACGGCCGGACGCCCCTGACACAACTCGAGAGTAGGTCGCGGGGCGGGGCCGCGTCCGGGTTTTGCCGACTTCCACCCGGTGGGGGGACGGGGGGTGGGGGTGGAGGGGGTGGTGGGGTGGGGGTGGTTGGGGGGCGGCGCGGGCGAGTGGCGGGCGGCCTCGGTGGTGGGCGGGCCGGGGGCGGTGGGCGGGGGGCGGGGGGCTGCGGGCGGGGGCCGGCTATCGGGTGACGTCCGGGGACGGCTGAAGGTGCTGCGGTGGGGCCCGGGATGGCGCGCGCGGGGGCAGGCTCGCGGGCAGGTCGGGGCCCCTGAATACCTGTTCACGGGGACCCTCTGTGAGCTGGTAGGGTTCTACCCGTCACCGCGCAAGCGGGATGTGCGCCCCCGTAGCTCAGGGGATAGAGCAACGGCCTCCGGAGCCGTGTGCGCAGGTTCGAATCCTGCCGGGGGCACAGAAGCCGGAACAGCGTGATCGACCCGCTGACCTGCGGAAGTGCCAGACATTGAGAGCCGGACCCAGTCCCACTGGGTCCGGCTCTTCGTCGTTACTGAGCACTGATCGCGATAGACCTGCGATAGGGCCTACGGCGCCGCTCCGCCCTCCAAGCAGGCTGGGCCGCCGGACTGTTCCAGTTCTGATTCCGCCTTTCCATCCGCCAAATGACCCGTCTCAATCGGTTGGTAAGTCGGGAGGGCAGCTGCAGCCAGCGGATCTACTCTTCCCAGTCACGCGCCACGAAATGCGCCAGTCGATTTACACACTCACTGAGGGCAGGCCTCGTTTCCCTATGGGCTCGAGCGATTGCAAGCAACGATGCGCGCACCAAACCTATGTTCCCCACTCCCCACAATGCAGTAAGAAATTTCACGAGTGCAACCGTGACAGCTGCTCGCGGCCGGGCGGGCAATTCTTCCATTACCGTAAACTGGCATAGGGCGTCAAGTAGTCGAACCTCGTCCGGTCGAACCAATGCCGTCGGCGGTGGATGTTCGACCCAGTAGGGCCAGGGGATCAGGCGGTCCCTGAGGCCCCAGGGAACGCTCTGCAGGTTAGCCAGAAGGAACTGAGCATTGACCCATGCGCTTCGGTCCTGCACGGCGGACTCCCCCCGGAGATCGTCGTGAGGAAATGGATAGAGAAGGCCGAGCCCACATACGGCTAGGGTCAAGGCGTGGGCACTTCCCAACTGCTCTCCTTCCATTTCCATCCAGACCAGGGCCTGATTGAGATTATCTTCGGCAAGGTGAGGGTCCGACAAAAAGGCGTGAAGTGAGGTAGCAGCCTGTGAGAATTCCCGCCATATATGGGCGGATGGCGGTGAGCCTATCGCTTGCTGCATACCGGGGCCATCGCCGATGTCGACCGAATAGGCGGCCACGAGCATGGCCCGAACGAGGAAGTCATGCGGAAATCCCGCTCTGATACCAGCCAAAGCGATCTCGACGCGATCTCGCCAATCCAAGTCTTGACTGAGGATATAGTCGGCAATCACCAGCCCACTATCCAACCCGGGGGAAATTTCCGCTAGCGTGCCGATAGCGAAAGCGCTACCAGTACCATTAGTGACGGCTCGATCGAGTACCGAGTTCACATACGCAACTGCCTCATCGGTTTGGTCGACACCCAGGCAGGAAAAGGCGGCAAGCGCATTGCGCTGAACCTGAGGCGAACGGGCATCGAAATGGCTGCGGAAGAAGACTTCCAGCTGAGCGATCGGGTAGAACTCAGCGAGCACAGGTACGGCGTGCTTTCGCGCAAGTCGATCGTGGTGCCCTGTGAGAATCAACCCGCGCAATGTCTCAGCAGCTTGCTGCGCTCGAGGGTCGCTCAACCGCGTCAAGGTTCGGACCGCATCGCAGCGGGTCTCCCATTGTTCGTCGGAGTCTTCAACGATAGCTCCCAACGCCAGGCTGGCTACATTCGGACGGTGGACCGTTAGCGCAGCAGCAGCCGCATAGCGCTGGTCCCCTGTTGCCTGGGCGGTACGGGTCAGGAAGTCGACGATATGCGGGTGGCTAGTGCGAGCAGCCAGAGTCCACAAGTCAAGGTCGAGTTCGGGGTCGGTGGCCGCCAATTCGGCAATGAACCATTCAGCGTGTACATCGTCGATCACCGGCCCTTCAGCGAGAAGATGGGCGGCTACGCGGCGCTGTGGCTCTGCTCCTCGTTGGAGCTGCGCCAGGAGCGACCGCGCGACTTCGAGACTGCCGTTCGCTGCGTGGACAAGGGTGTCGAGGGCAAGCATGTTGCGAGCCCCAGCCTGTTCGATCACCGTTCGCCACGCTGGGTCGCGTGCATCAACGACTTTGGGGAGTTGCCTTGCGTAGTGTGCCGCGGTGAGGTGCTCGGCGAAACTGGTATGCAGGAACCTGACGGTGTGACCGGAACGCACCAGAAGGCCGGTGCTGGTGAGCACCGCCACGACCTGGTCACCCCAACCAGGGATGCTCGCCCGCACCCTTGAGTCGAGCTGATCGTCGAGCCACGCCAAGGCGCACTCGCGCAGGTCACGCACATCATGAGTGATCTGTTCAACAGCAAGGTAGCCCACGAGTTCGTTCAGTTGATCACGCAGACAGCGCACAGCGGAGCGCATCTGCGGAGCCGCTTCCGCGTGCGCTTCCAAGCGGGTCAAGTGTTCACGCAACTGCGAGGCCTTCGCGCGGTTCAGATAGTCACGGTACTGCTCGTAAAGGGCGTACCGGTTGCTCGGTAGGGGCCTATCGGGCCATGTCTCGTAAACCACGGCGGTAATGGTCGCCAACAGAGGCACCTGAACAAGAGGACCGAGCCCCGCCAGGTCGATCTGGCGCAAGTACTGCGTTGCCGACGGGCCGTCTGTGGGGTCATTGCCGAACCAACGGGCTGCGAATTTCTTCAGTTGGGGCCGGTTGAATGGCTCGAGTTCGTAACAAGCAAAGCCAGACTTCCTAAGAGACTGCTCCTCTCCGCCCGGCAGGCGACGTGTGGTGACCACCAGTCGCACGGCTTGACCACGCTGTTCGGCGAACGTACCGAGGCGGAGCACTAGGTCACGGCGTGACGCAGCGGCGACAACTTCGTCTAGGCCGTCAATTAAGATTAGCCAGGTCAGTCCCGGCGGCAATAGTTCCTCAAGTCCTCGGCGCACGCCGTCCGCACTTACCGCGATGCCTGTGCCGGCGAGAAGCGAGTCCTCCACACTTCTCGTGCTGTCAGCCAAGTCTGATGCGGACACTCGTATCGGGACGACCGCTTCCTCCGGGTCCTGCGACTTTACTGCGGTCAGCGCTCCCTCTCTGTCCAGCCAAGGTTGGGCGCGTTCCGCGCTCAACCGTGCTGAAAGCGTTGATTTTCCCCCGCCAGGGCCAGCAACCACCAACAGATGCCGCCTGCTTTGCTCCCGCAGAACTTCCTCAATTGAGCGGGGCGGTGAGAGGGCTTCTGGCCCAGCTTGCTCGGAACCGGTGCCAGGCGACTGTTCGATCTCATCTTCCCCACCGACAGGCGCGGCTTCCAAGGCCTGTCGCACGTAGAGCGACGAGAGCTTCGGCAGTCTCCCCTCATGCATCGCATAAGGAAATACCTCGCCCTCCTCGCGCTGCCGCTCCAGCAGCGCAAGGATTGAGCTTGATACCCGCTTGCCTTCTGGCCAGTCCATCCATTCATCGAAGCCTGGCCAACTACTGCACAATGTGGAAGGCGTCTGCAGGACTGCACCTCTTCTCCGATAGTCCTTGAATCGCTCCTTTACGTGGACTGCCAAATCCTGCATCTGATGGAGAGAGACATTCGTAGCGTTCCCTTCCAGCCAGGCATTTACCACGTCGGACATCGCACCGGTTCGCCGAGCCGAATCATTCTCCGCAATTTGCCCTGGGGAGGCTGCTAGGAGTGCGAATTGTTCGACTTGACGCGGTCTACCGGAGGGGAATTCCGCTAGTGCCGGACTCGCGGTCTGCGTAGAGTACTCGGCAAATGTTGCACATGCATCGAGTATGAACGTCTGGTGCACGAAGCCTCGAACCTCTGTCGACGCGAGGTACCTCCGCAGTCCTGCGAAGTCCAAACACAATTGCTTGTGTTCAGCGGCGTCAGAGCCGTATAGAAGTTGCTGCTGACGGTGGACGGTACCATGGCCTCCCCAGTACACGACCAAGAAATCACCGTTGGCCACTCGGATTTCATCGATGAAGATGCCCATCAGCTCATCTCGGGTTGCCCGGAATTTCGCGCGCACTCCGAGTCGAAAGGCTTCCTCGGCCACCTGTGCTCGATTCTCATCGAGCGGGGCAAGCAGTAGGTGGATCTGCCCGGAAGGCACACCCATATCGACCAGCCACCGAGTGAAGCGCACCGCGTCCAGCGCAGGGCCAGAAAGACCCCAGTCCACGGAGGCATAGCGCTCGATTCCCACAACGACTGCATGGGTTCTATCGGAAGTGGTCATCGTGCCCACGGCGCTACGGCTTTCCAGAATTCATCATTTTTCCAGTACGCACTATGGGCTTGCGGAAAAGGCTGACCATTGTCAACCTGATGGTCGAGAACGTGCCCGCTGAATAGCCCCCCTCCGACGTATGCCAGGAGGTCATTGCGGTCGTAAACGTTGAGCCAATCCTCGGGAAAGTGTGGCGGCAGGGGCTCAGAGAATGGCAACGAAGTCAGGGCACCGATCTCATACAAGTACGGCGCCTGTGAACCAACCGTAACGAGACGATCGACGCGCTGTATCTCCTCGGCTACCAGCAACTCAAAGCACGCGACACCACCCAGGCTGTGCCCGACAAGGGTGATCGAATCTCCAGGGTCGTCCTTAACAACCTCATGAATCAGTTTGCGGAATCCTTCGCCATGCGCCTGATAGCGTAGAACGTCTCCGGACGCGGCCATCCCGTGATCCGAGAGCAGGCCCCTCCGGCGAACAGCAGCTCGACTTGCTGCCCGTCTTGGGAGCGCGGTAATCCCGCTCGGCAATCCGCGGCCTTCAGCCCGTAGTTCTGCTCCAAGCTTGAGCATCAACTCTCCGTCTCGGGTACGCCCATCGACGGCGAGACCTCCAGCCTCCTCGTAGGCAGAGATCGCATGTGCCAGCAGGCCTCTGGCGATGGCACGCCGCAGTTCGAACGCTCCCTGGACCCCAACGGGGGGGATTTGTTGGAGTTCGGGAGATGCCCGAAGGTCGCCAAGCGCTTGGTCGAAGTAGGTATCGAGGCATTCCCTAGACAGCAGTTGGCGAAGTTCCACAGACGGCGTGAAACTGTGGATACTAGTGAGCAAGTCCTGCACAGGCGACCGTTGCCCGGGGGGAGTGCTTCCCGGCTCGACGCTTCGGGAGTGACGGATCAGCCGCAACTCGTACCACGGATCCACATATAGCACGGCCCATAGCGCAAGCTCCTCTTCCTCCTGCGGTTTGGAGCCCCGGCCCCCGGTCTCGTGATATCCAGGGATTGATGCGCCCCCTGCGCCTAGCTTGGCTCCCTCTGCCTCCCCCCAATAGCAGCCGCGAACCAAGGTCCCGGGGGCGTGTGTCAGAAAGCCGGCCTTAACTGCGCGGAACGTATTGGCGAATACTTTGCCGCGAACACCGACACCGTGGACAAAGATCACAGACCTAGACAAGAGTGTCCTCCCCACCATCAGGACTCGCCATGGCATCGCTCGGCCACGCTGAACCCATAGCCCAAATCAAGGAACTGCGCTTGCTCTTGAGCAACACCTCGTTTCCTCTGCTGTAGTCGCGGTGCGCGGCTACAGCAGAGGGGCCACGAAGTATCAACCTCCGCTGCGACGTATACGTCCTATCAGCGAACGGGCCTCCTGTCGCGCCGAACGCCCTAACGGCGCCGCAGAGCAGTTCTACGAGATCGTCTACGTTCCCCGGCGCTACCTACCGCTCCCCCCAGGCGAGTTCGTCCTCGATCTTGCTGTTCATGGCCTCCTCCTGCCCGAAGATGCAGCCTGCGTACACACGGTGGACTACCTCGGCCGAGTTGCCAGCCCGTCTCGCCACTTCAGCGACAGGCAGCCCGGCGTTCAACCACGTCGTAATGCACGTGTGCCGCAGGTCGTACGGCCGACCACCAAGAATGGACCTTTGGAGGTCGGGCGGGAGGGCGTACTCTCGTGCGTCGCGCCACACGCGCCAGTATGTGCTGCTGCCAACGAGGCCTCCCCGCTCATTCGTGAAGAGGCGCCCATCCTTGGCCGTACCGAACAGCCTCATGTGCTCGCGCAGTGTTGCCACGAGCGGCGGCGGAATCGGCACTGGCCGATCCTCTGACGCACTGCGGGATTTCAAGCCGCGCTGCTCATGGCGCTGCCCCGTATCCGTCCACTTCGTGCCAGAGACCGGCTGCGTCTCGCGCAGCGTAAGAGTCCCCCAGCCAGTTTCCGGGAGGTGACAGTCAGCGTCGCGCAGCCCCACCGCCTCGCTCGGCCGAAGCGCCGCGAAGTACATGACGGCGTAGAAGGCCACGAGCCGTCGTCCTTTGCTCCTCCCCCACGTACCCACATACGACACGGCCGCGAACAACTGCGCCGCCTGCACTCTGTTTACGAGGACCCGAGGGTCCAGGCGGTCTGGCGCTGAGCGCTGAGCTTTCTTGATTGCCCCCAGCGGATTCGCCGCAAGCGCTCCACGCTCGATGGCGTACTCCACGGCCGTGTTCAGCGCCCGGCGCCTACGGCGGGCAGTCTCACCAGCCGCCGGTGCACCATCGAGTTTGAACGCAATGCGATGCTGTACGTCGCGAAGGATTCGCGGGTCCGCGAGCGACGAAACCGGCAGAGACCTCTGGGAGATCCAGGCGTAAGCATCGCCAAGCTCGGGCGGTGGCGTCTCCCCAGCATGCCTCGGAACCACCGCCCACCGCAGCGCAAGGCGAATCTCCTCGACCCGAGGGGCCCCGCTTCCCTGCTCCACCATTGCGAGCGTCACGGCCGCGAGGCCGTCCGCGATTCCCTCCCTTGTCTTCGCTGCACTAGTCGGCCACCGCAGCGCCATGTACTCACGGCAGAAGGCGAACCAGGACACCTCCTCACGGACTTCGGCAGCAGCAGCGGCGGCTCGCACCTCGGACTCCGGCAGGCCGTCCTTGATACGAAACGCCTCGCCCCGCCGCATCGCCTGCCACAGTTCGGACCGACGGCTCTCAGCGAGCGCCACTGTGGCGAACGTGCTGCTGCTGACCTTGCCGCCAACCTTCCAACGGAGCTGATGCGGCCTGGTCCTGCTCTGCGCCCTGGTCACCTTCCACAGGCGCACGTCGAGAGAAAACCCCTCCGGGGCGGGGCCGTTCCAGTGTCCGGCCCCAAGGTTGGTGCCCGTGCTCACGCGGTCTCCTCCAGCATCTCCAGCCAACGGCACAGCTCTGAGCGGCGGATACGCACCGAACCGTTCGGAAGCTTGATGGACTTGGGGCCCTTCTTGCACTGCCGCCAGCGGTAGAACGTCGCTCGCGGCACGCCGATCTCGTTGATCACTTGAGGGATGGTGAGCATTTCGTCTCGCGGCTTGGCCACAGTGTCTCCTCGGCGGGCAGGGGGCTCGGGGGCCCCTTCCTGTCAGGTCCGCTACTTCCGCTACCTCTGCTACCTGCCTGGTCAGGGGCCTGATCGAGGTAGCGGATAGGTGCTGCGGTAGCGGATAAGTGCGCTACCGGCCCCGGTTGGTGTCCGTGGGCCGGTAGCGGATGGAGCGATTAGGTAGCGGATAGATTCCGGCTATCCGCTACCCTTTTCAGGCCTCTGACCTGCGCGGTAGCGGAGGTAGCGGAAGTAGCGGACTCTCAGGGGTAGGGGGGCAGTACCGCGCCCACGCGTCGTGCAGATCGGACGCGTAGTAGCCCTTCATCACGCTGCCGCCGGTCTTGATGTTCCGCGCCGCGATGGGCTTGTTGTCCACGGTCATGTACTCGCGCAGCATCCGCGACAACCCCCGCGCATCGAGCGGCCGGCCGCTCATGTCCGCCCACGGCGCCTCATCGAGGCTGTGGAGGCGGTCGAGGACGGCGACAGTGGGCAAGCGGTCGATGCCGTTGAAAACGTAGTCCCGCAGATCGGTGAGCAGCCGAATCCCGATGCTGCCCTTGTCCCCGTCCTTCGCCGCGTTGACCAGTTCCACACACGCCGCACGAGCCCGAGCCGGCCAGGCACCTCCGGCCGCGTCGGCGATGGCGATGAGCGGTTCCCACACATCGGCCGGCCGGTCCGTGACTTCCGGCGGCAGCTCCGGGAAGACCCCGTCCACCAGGTGGCTCACGGTCTGCGCCCAGTTGGCGAGGCGGTCACGCAGTGCGTTACCTTCCTTCTCGTGGATGCGCTGCCGGTAGGGCTCCACTCGTTCGTTCCGGGCGCGGCGGCGCATGCGGATGATGACCGAGCGGGTCAGGATCGTGTCGGGGAGGGAGCCGAGGCCGGCCATGGCCACGGCGCAGTAGGAGGGGAACTCCTGTACCTGCTGATTCGCGCCGTCGCCGACGCACCGCCACATGCCCACCCCGCGCCGGTGCCCGGCGTTCAGGAATCCGCGGAGCGGTTCGTTGTCCCCTGCCTTGGGGCCGAAGACGGTGTCGATCTCGTCGAAGAGCACTGTGGGCCGGGTCTCCAGCGTGGACACGGCGCGGAAGAGCACCGATGCGGAGGCGTTCGCCGCCACGAGCGGCTTGGGCACGAGAGTTTCGACGATCTCTAGCGCTCGGGACTTTCCCGAGCCCGGTTCCGGGGAGAGGAAGGCGATGCGCGGGGTGGCGTCGAAGCAGTCGAGCAGGTGCGCGTGCGCGTCCCACAGCGTCACCGCGACGTAGGCGGCATCGAGGGGGAAGACGTTGAACCGGCGGTGAAAGGCCTCCACCTCGTCGAGCAGCGCGGCCCCGTTGATACCCGGGGCGGTTTTCTCGGGCGCGGTCATGCGGCGGCCCTCCCTTCCTGCGGGGTGCGGAGCGGGCACACGAGTCGGTGCTCCATGTGGTCGGAGGTGAGTTGCTGGACTTTCGGGCGGCCGACGGCGCTGCGGTCCCAACCGCACGCGCACCGGGAAGTGGCGGTGGGAACCGCGCCGCGGGATGCGCTGATGTGCAGCCACGCGACGATGAACCGGCCGTCACCCGGGTGCGGGTCAGGGCGAACAACAGAGGGGACGCCTGCCGGCCCGCACGCGGCCGCCGGAACCACAGCGAGCCCGGCAGCAGGCGGACGGTTGGCCGTGCGGCGACGGCTCTTCAGGGGGGAGCGGGGAGGGGTGTTCATGCCGTCCTCCGCTGCGAGTTGTGCGCGATGGACCAGTTCAGGCCGCTGCGCACGGTCGAGCGGCACTGGCGCTCCGACAGGCCGGTGCACTCCCCTGCCGACTGAAGAGCCTCCTCCACCACGTCGCGCGGAAGGTCGCCCCATGCGACGAACCGCCCCAGGGCCCGCGCTCCCGCCAGCAGCGTGGCGTCGCGCTCGCCGTGCCGTGCGTCCCGCACCGTCGCCGTTTCCGCCCGCAAGGCTGCTGTGGCGTAGCGAGAGGCCCGGGACGATGCGGGAACAGCCATCAGTCCCCGCGATGGTTGACGGGGCGCCAGAAGGCTGTGCAGCCATTCGGGGAGCGGGGCGGGCGGCATGGGATTGACCGGGGTGTAGGGGCCGGTGGGGGTGATGCTCCCCGCGGCGACGACGTAGCCGCCCCATGCACGGGTGTCGATGAGCTTGCCGAGCCTGCCCGCGGTGTTCGCGAGGCGGGCCCCGGCCGGGGCAGTGAAGTACAGGTGCACTCCACCGCTCGCAGTCCGCACCGTGTGCGTGGCCGGAACGGGCTGCCCGGCGCGCTCGCAGAGCGCACGAAAGGTCGTCACGCCGCAAGGCGTGTCCGCACTGCTCTTGCTCCTGCGCTTGGGCATGTCGAGATCCACCACGAGCAGCCCGGACGGGCCGGTAGCGATACCGACGTTGAACGGGAGGGAAGCCCAGGCGCGGCGGATGCGGTCCGGGTCGATGGTCGCCCGGTCTTCCCACTTGCGGTGACCGCCCGCGCAGTCCCCGATCCCAGGGCACACCGCCTCTCCGTGCAGGGCGGGGCGCTTGTCGTGGGGACGGAGAGGGAAGACGTGCCAGCCGCGTTCAGCGGCAGTCAGCGCGGCCACGAGCGGCGCCGATGGCGGGTGATGCGTCATGCTGGAGACCTCCATAGGTCTGTTGAGGACTGGGAGAACCGAGGCGGCCCCGTGTCATTGGCGTGAGAGGGGGCCGCCTCGGGCGTAGCTACTCGCAGGTGCAGTCCCGGGCGGCGGAGCTGCCGTCCGCGCCGCATCCGCAGCAGTGGGGATACGGGCAGGGGTCGGCGTCGTCCGTGGGCGCGCACAGCTCGCAGTCGATGAGGTCGTCTTCTTCCATGGGTCAGTACTCCTTCGTGATCTCGGTGGCGGGAAGTTCGGGCAGTCCGGCACGCGTGAGCTGTGCAGGGTCGAAGCCGGGCAGTGCAGCGCGTGCGGTGAGCGCCTGGGCGAGGGCTTCGGCGTAGGCGGCGCCGGATCGGGCTACTTCGATCTGTGCGCCGGCGCGGAGTGCTTCCACCCGTTCGACGTGGCCGTGTTCCTCGCGCCGTGTGGCGGTCTGCCGCTGGTGGGTGAGGGTGGCGAGGCGGTCGGCGCGCCACAGGCGGGCGGCGAAGCAGTAGGCGATGACGGTGGCCAGCGCCCACAGCAGGAGGGGCAGGGAGAGGCCGTCGGCGTATCCGGCGACTCCGGTCAGGGCGAGCCCGCCGGAGATGGCGAACGCGGCGGCGGCGAGCGGTCCGTCTCCGGCACGAGCCAGGAAGGCGCCGGCCGCACCGGATCCGGCAGCCAGCACGGTCATGAGGGCAGCGTTGCCGATGCTGTGTTCGGCCCCGTTCGCGTTCCAGATCCGGGCCAGGAACAGCACCGTGGATGTGGTGATGGCGGGCAGGGCGAGGTTGAGCGTGCTGCGGGCGAGGATCGGTTCGTTCACGGCTGCCTCCTAGAGATTCCCGATGGCGTCGATGACAGCCGCGGACAGCTCGTTCACGGGGCCGGACGCGCCCGTGGAGGCCAGGTAGAACCCGAACATCGCAGCGATGAATGCCGAGCCGTAGCCGAGGGTCTTGGAGCGCAGCAGGAAGAACAGGACCAGCCCGAACAGGGCGACGAGGGAAACGGTCACGGCCACGGCCGGACCTCCTTTCGAGTCAGGGGCGGGTGCCGGCGCGGTAGGTTGCGGCCCACAGGTTGTAGAGGTGCCGGCCGACGCGTATGCGCTTGCCGGTGGCCTTGCAGCGGCGGCAGTCGTGGCCGCGCTTGAGGCGGCCCTTGCGGTCGGTCTTCATCTCGAAGCCCCAGCCTCGGCACTTGCGGCAGGGCCCGAACGGCGACGCGGCACACAAGCCGCTGTAACCGACAGTGACGGCGAGTAGGCAGGCGATAGCGAACAGGGCAGGGGTCATGACGGGCCCTCCCAGGCGGGTTTCAGGGGTTTTCGCAGGTGGGCCGCTATGCGCTAGCGGCCTGATCAGACAGCGTTTCGGGTGCTATCGGGGCTGCTATCGATAGCAGGTGCCGGCGCTATCGATAGCGGCCCCGGATGGTCAGCCCGCGTCCCGCTTGCCGTCACGCTCCGCGACCGTGGCGGTGATGTCGGCGCGCTTGATGCCACGCTTGTTGACGAACTTCCCGTCGATGCGGCGGCCCACCTGCCCGGCCGCGATGCCGTACGGCTTGAGCATCGCGGTCAGGTGCGCGGTCTGCTCCTCGCCGCTCATGTCGGCCCACTCCCCGTACAGTTCGGGCCGCAGCTCCGCCAGGCGCTCCACCACGGTCTCGTTCCAGACCTTCGCTTCCTTCTCGGGGATCACCGCGAGGATGTCCGCTAGCAGGGTGGTCGAGGTGGTGGCGGTGGGTTCGAAGGCTTCTCCGAGCGCGTGCCCGGACAGCGTCCCTGCCGTCTCGCGCAGCGCGCGGGCCCGCAGGCCGATGGCTTCGGCGGCGGGGGCGTCGATGTTGGACGCGGCGACGATCCGGGCGTCGGCGCCTTCACCCATGAAGTAGTGAATGCCCTTGTCCGCCCAACTGAACATCGTGGCCCGCACCCCGCGCCGGTAGGAGGAGGTGCCGAGGACCATGTCGTTCTCCAACTGGCCCATGACCTTGAGGCAGAAACGGGCCGACGCGTTCGCGCTGATGCCGGTGGGCAGGGACTTGGCGTCCGGGCGCTGGGTGGCGAGCAGGAGCACGATGCCGGTGGCCGGCCCGCGCTTGACCAGGTCGGTGCAGATCTGTTCCAGCTCCTTGCCGTAATCGGGGTGCTCGAACCACTTCTGGCACTCGTCGACCCCGACCACGATCGGGTGCAGCCCCAGCGACTTCTTGTCCGCCAGCACACTGGTCACCTTGGACTCAGGGCAGATGTCCCGCGGCAGAGAGCGGATCATCTTCGCCCGCCGGCGCAGCTCCTCTTGCAGCTCCCGCATGTCCGCGAGCGCGTACTCGATGTCCTCGTCGTCTTCACCGGCCCGGTGCCGGTGGGAGACCGCCTCGCCGACGGGGTCGAGGTCGCCGGTGCCCTTGAGGTCGTAGGTGTGCAGCTCAGCCCGCACATCCAATGCGGCGATGAGCAGCAGCAGACGCAGGAGGAAGGTCTTGCCCATGCGGGGGATCGCGCCGATCACGGCCGCGATGTACATGAGCGTGATCTCCACCCAGCGGCCGCGCTGGTCGGTGCCGAACGCGACCGGCTTGAACAGGTCCACTGTCCCGGACTTGGCCAGCGGCCAGGCAGGCTTTGCCGCGGTGGACATGTCCTGGTCGCCGACCCACAGCACCAGCCGCCCGGTGTGCTCATGGCTCACCGCCTCCGGCCACACACAGCCCAGCGGCCGGCGCAACCCCGAGGCGAGGCGTTCCCGCCGCTCGATGATGTCCGTGACCGTGACGCCGTACGGCAGGTTGCCTTCCGCGCGCCAGCCGGGACCGTCGCGGGTGATCGGGGCGGTGAACTCGAACCCGTCCTTCCCCTTGCCCTGCGCCTGGTTGATCGCCGGAATGCCCAGCGCGCCCAGCGCTCGCAGCACGATGTCGCTGGTGAGCTTGACCGCCTTCGGCATCTCCACCGCGCGGTGAATGACCGGGGCATCGGCCTGCCGGCCGTTGAACCCCAGCGCCATCACCAGCGCGGACACCGACACCAGTTGCAGCCACCCCGGGGCCAGGACGTAGATGGCCAGCGCAGCACCCATCCCGACGAACATCGCCAGCACGCTGATCAGCGTCCGGAGCCGTACCCGTCCGTCGCGCTGCCGGGACAGCTTCAGGTACTCGGCAGCATCCTCGCGCCGCACGGCCGCGAGGCGGACCGGCTCACCCTCACGGTCGGCCACCCACCGCAGCGTGCCGCCGATGAACTTGGCGGCACCTGCCGGGGACTGGAGCGTGAGGCGGGCGGCGTAGACCGGCGAACGGAGCGCGTGATACCCGGCCGCATGCGCGTAGTGCCGGGCCACCCAGGTTGCGGCGGTCTTCAGCTCAGCGGCCGACCGCAGCCACACCGGGATGACGTCCCGACGACGCGCGCCCATCAGCCGACCGAGATAGCCCGGACCGGCCGCGGTCGCGGTCGGCTGGTCGACCATCACCCGTGCGTCCGGGTCTGCCGACTCGTCACCCCGCTGGTCGGTGAGTTGGTCGGGTGCAGGGTTGGCCGACTCGGTCCGGGCGGATCGGGCCTTGCCCAAGTCGACTACCTCCGCACCCGAGTCGGGTTCCATGTCGGCTTCGAGTCGGTTGAAGAGTTCGTTCTCGTCGTCGTGATTCACTGAACGTCCCTCCCTGGGACACGGGGTTGGAAGGGGCCCGGACGGCGCTTTCGACGGCCGACCGTCCGGGCCCCGGTGAGCGAAGCCGTACGGGTCACGCGGTGGGGCGGGGCAGTGCGCGGCAGGTCTCGGGGTGCGCCTGCGCCCAGCCCTTGAGCTGGTGCATCCCGCACGCGGGGTTGTCGTACGTCTCGTCGCAGCCCTGGCAGACGGACGCGTGGCGGTCCGGGTAGTTCGCACTCGGCTGCGGGATCACGTCGACGGTGGCCCCGACGATGGTCGGGAACCGGTACAGCACGTTGGCGGGCCAAGCGGTCTTGCCGATCACAGCGAATCTCCTTGCGCGGATGAGGTGTTCAGGCGGCGCGCTGTTCGGGAAAGGCACAGGGCACGCACGTGCCGAGCGAGGTCGGGATGCAGTACCCGGCGTCCAGTTGGCAGACGGGGCAGGTGCGGCGGGCGAGCATCGCCAGAGCGAGCGCGCCCCACTTCCGCGACGTCATCGGCCGAACCGGCTTCGCGCGGTCGATCCGGTAGAGGTAGGCGACCTGGACCCCGGACTTGCGGCCCCGGCGGCGGCGCATGACCTGCGCGGCGATCGGCTGCCCACCGGGCCGTAGGCCACGGGCCCGGAGCTGACGGCGGGTAGCGTGCCCGACCGGCGCGTACTGCCACGGGTACGTCGGGATGCCATAGGTGGTGCCGGTCGGGTCGAAGCACTTGCCGAACGTCGGCGACATCAGGCCGCTACCGCCTCAGCGGCTACGTCCATCTGACGAGAATCGGTAACGGCGTTCCCCGCGGCCCGCTCGGTCTTGAGCGTGTCGCGGATCATGCGCGCGTTTGCCGCGGACACCCGCACCGTGGTGCGGATCCGGTCCGCCGTCAGCTCCGTATCCGACCAGCCCGCGGTGAGTTCGCGCGCCGCGGCCAGCATCTCGGCCGGAGTGCGCGTGGCCTTGCCCTTCGGCTTGGCTTGACGGGGCCGCCGCGGCTTCGGCTTCGGGTCTCCCGCCAGGTCGGGCTCGCGCTCCGGATCGGCCGGCACACCCGCGGGGGCCAGTTCTCCGAGCTTGAGCAGTACCTGTGTGCGCTGCGGGGTGTGCTTGCGCCACCGTCGCCCGTAGGTCTCGCGCAGCTCGGCACGCGCCAACTGCCGTTCCTTCTCCCGCTCCAGCGCCACCGCGTAGGAGGTGATCTCCCACAGCGTCATCCGCCGCCACAGAGCGAACGTGGAGGGGAAGGCCAGCAGCCAGCGGCCGAACCGGATCTTGTCCATCCGGCGGCCGGTCACCGCGCCGATGCGGACGGCGTAGATGTGGGCTCCGATTTCGGAGAACACCACCCACAGCAGCGGCATCGTTCCGTGAGCCACCTTCGCCCACATGCCATGCCCGGCCGCGACGTTCAGCCCGCACGTGATCAGCGTCAGCACCCAGGGCACGAACCGCACCCACGCGAGCGCCATATCCATCCGGATCAACAGCAGGTTGGCCACCGTGAACACCGGGATCGCCACATCGATACCGACCGGCAGCATCCACGGCGAGGTGAAGCCCCACTCCAGAGCGGCAGCCGACACGGCATCGAACGACGCCACCAGGCCCAGCGCGCCGACCCCGGCCGCGGAAACCGCACCCAGACCGGCCAGACCCTGTTCCGGGCGGGACAGCGGCGGCACCTGCGGCCGCGCCATCTCGGTCGCGGTGGTCATGCCGCCACCGCCCTGCGGCGCGGCCGACGACGACCGGCAGGCCGCGGCAGCGTGATCACGTTGAACAGTTCCGGGGCGAACGCCTCGATCGCTTCCGCAGCAACCCGGCTGACGTCGTCGGGGAGCTCCGGGTAGGCGGTGAGGATGTCCCGCGCAGCATCAAGACGAGCCGCGCGTTCTTGCTCGGTTTCGCCCTCTACACCCAGCCACAGATCCAGCGGGGTGCCGAGCGCGAGCTCTACGAACTCTGTGGCGGTAACAGCCACATGACCAGCAACGATGTTCTTCATGGGTCGTGATCCCTTCGCAGTGGAACGGCCCGAACAGCGGCCCCGGTGTTCCAGCACCGGGGCCGCGCGCCGTTTGGAGACCAGAGAGCTGCCGGCTCCCCTCAGCCCCGCCCGTACAAGACAGGCGGAGGAGGCAACCGGCCGCAGCACCCGTTGGGCGCTGCGGAACGTTGAGGAATCGACCGGTTGTTCACGGCGCGCCAGCGCTGCTCGCGAACGAGGGATGGAACGGCGCCGCCAATCCGGCCGGCCCGGCGACGCCAAGATTTTTAAGGTGCGCATGAACGCGAACTCCTCTCCGCTCGAACAACAAGGGTTGAGCACTGCAAGGGGGACCGATGTCCCCACCCTCCGGCCGTTGCTCGCGGTCACCGGGCCACCTCGCCAGTCGGGCCGAAGCCCTGATTTCTGGCCTTTAGCGGGATTGCAGCGTCCCCGCCCTGTGCATTCGTGCAGGTCAAACAGGCTGTTCCGGCACTCAGCCCCTTCCGGGGTGAGCGACTCCAACTCTGCCTCAGAGTGCACTATGAGGCAGAGTGCGTCAAGTTTCGTCGCGGAACAAGCAGCGTGGGACGCTGGTTCTACCTCTGCGGCTTAGGCACTATGAGGCAGAGACCGAGACGAGACTTGGGGTGCAGATGGTCGAGTGGACCGGCAAGTTCGCCTATCAACAGGTGGCCGATGACCTGCGGCGCCGTATCGCGGATGGCGAGTTCGCCGACACCGGTCAACTCCCCTCGCTCGCACAGCTCCAGAAGACGTACGAGGTCACAGTGACCGTCGCCCGCGCCGCCATCCGGCAGTTGACGACGGACGGCCTCGCGGTGAGCCACCAGGGCAAGGGTGCCTTCTTGACTCCCGACGCCAGCCGCGCCGCACAGCTCGCCGATCCGGTCGGGACCGTGGCCAAACTGCGCGATGAAGTCGCGCAACTGCGGAGCGAGGTTGGGGAGCTGCAGAGCGAGGTTGGGGAGCTGCGTCAACGCGTCGCAACGCTGGGTGGGAGTTGACCTTCCGGCAAGCCCGGGTGGGCCTTCAATCGTCGCGTCGCGGGGCATCTAAAGCTCCTCGTTCGGTGTGTGCACTACTTCACATCCGCGGCGCGAAAACCTGTATCACGTCCCACTACCCGAGAAAATCCAAGCGCTTTTATACATCCGCTTACACATGCGCTATCACGAATTTCCATAGGCCTAGTCGAGCCGCTACACTCGCGGCTCCGACCAGCTATCTAGGAGGGGCAGATGGCTCGGAAGCACCCGGATTGGAAGCCGGATCTCCTGCGAATGCATCGCGAGGAAATAGGGCTCACCCTGGAAGACACGGGGGAGAAACTGCGTGAAATCGCGGAGCGTCACGGCTTCAATATTGCCGCAAACTTCCAAACAATCTGGGGCCACGAAAAGGGTTCGGTATATCCCGGTCCGCACTACCGCCGGGCATACTGCCGCCTCTATCGTCGCAACGAAGCTCAACTCGGCTTCCGTATGGCCCTGCCCGGAGAGGATGCCCCGGTGGAATCCGTACCGGCGCCCACTTCCGCTGAGCGAAGGCTCCCTGACCAACCGGACGCAGTACGTCAAGCGCTCAGCAGCATTCGCGAAGGTACCGACGGTGTGGACGGCGAGGCTCTGCGCAATCGCGTGGTCGACGCATGGCGTCGCCACACCGCAGGGGGGAGTGCCGACGGCCCTACCGTGATGCTCGTCGGAGGGTATGCAGGGTCGGGGAAGTCGGAGTTCGCAAAGTTCCTCGGAGGGCTCACCGGCTGGCCCATCCTGGACAAGGACTCGTTGACGCGTCCGCTGGTGGACCAACTCTTGGTCGCACTGGGCGGAGAGGCTCACGACCGGAGTTCGGCGCTTTACCGAGAAAAGGTTCGACCGCTCGAATACCGATGCCTCATGGAAGCCGCATGGGACAATGTGGATTGCGGAATTTCAACGATCCTGGACGCTCCATTCATCTCCGAATTCTCCCAAGTCGAATGGATGCAGCGCTTCCAAAACCGCTGCCGATCAAAGCGTGTATCCGTCGCAACCATATGGGTCGAGTGCGACCCAGAGTCCATGCGCGAGTATATGGAGTTCCGCGGAGCGGCACGTGACGCCTGGAAGATGGAATCCTGGGACGAATACGTGTCGGGACTCGACCTGAAGATGCGCCCGCAGGGCCCGCACTTCGTCGTCGACAACCGGCTTGGCGCCGCTGTGGCCTTGGTCGACGAAGCCCGCGACGTACTGAGCGGTGGCGGACTATGAGCCCTTCCGGCGTGATCCTCTACGGCCCTCCCGGATCCGGCAAAGACACGATCACAGCCGAACTGTCCGCTCTGCGGCCGGAGTTCGCACTGTTTCGCCGGCTTAAGGCGGGCCCCGGGCGGACCACGGGGTATCGACTCACGACAGCCGAGCACATTGAGGAACTGGCACAGGCCGGACAGGTCCTGTACCACAACAGCCGGTACGACGCGCAGTACGCCATCGACCGAGGCGAGGTTTCCGCGCTTGTCGACTCGGGGCGTATCCCGGTCCTCCACATGGGTCAGGTCGCCGGAGCCCGTGCGGTCGCGGCCCACCCGATCCACTGGGTGCGGGTACTCCTGTGGTGCCCCGCAGACGTGACGCGTCTTCGCTGCCGTGGCCGCGAAGACAAGGACTTGGACACCCGGCTCAAGGTCTGGCACGAGACCCGGCAGGATCTCTTGGACCATGCCGCAGAGCCCTGGTCACTCGTCATCCGAACCGATCAGCTCAGCGCGGCTCAGGCAGCACAGGCCATCGACGAAGCGCGGTTGGCCGACGCGCCTGCCGAAGTGCGCGATATCCGGGGGCTCGTCGGATGACAGTCGTCGGAGTTTTGCACCCGGGGAGCATGGGCGCCGCGATGGCAGCACAGGCCAGGCTCAGCGGGGCGGAGGTTCTGTGGTGCCCGACCGGGCGCAGCTCTGCGACGAGAAATCGAGCCCTCAGGTACGGACTGTCCGCAGCTAGCGAACTGCGAGAGCTGGTGGACACGGCCGACGTCATCCTCAGCATCTGTCCGCCGGCGCATGCGGAGGACATAGCGGTGGAGGTCGCGGCTCAAGGATTCGCGGGTATCTACGTGGACGGCAACGCCATTTCTCCGGGCACGATGGCGCGTGTATGCGCTATCGCGGCCCGGGGCGGCGCGACGGTCGTAGACGGTTCCATCATCGGCTCGCCTCCGTCCGACTCGAAGTCTCCCCGCCTCTATCTGTCAGGGCCGGAAGATGCACTGGCTTCTGTGGCATCGCTCTTCACGGGGTCGGCGGTTCACGCGCACGCACTCTCCGGCGGAATCGGCCGCGCCTCGGCGCTAAAGCTGTCCTACAGCAGCTACCAGAAGACGAGCCGGGTACTCGCCGCGGTCTCGTATGCCCTTGCCAGTGACTACGGTGTGGAGGAAGAGCTATTCCACATCGCGCAGGGTCGCACTACCAGCTACCTCGCCGATACCGACTACATCCCGAAAGTGGCCGCGCGGTCATGGCGCTGGGGCCCCGAGATGCTGGAGGTGGCGGATGCCTTGCGCGAAAGCGGGCTTCCGGCCTGTCTGGCTGAAGCATCGGCCGCAATTATGAGCCGATGGAACGAATCCAAAGATTCGTCCCTCAGTACCCACGATGCACTCAGGCACCTACACGAGGGCCAACATGGCACTTCTACCTCTGCCAGAGATAGAAGATGAACGCCATCCCAATACCGAGACCCCAGAAGAACGCTTTGGCTTGCGCCCCCTTGTCAACGATGAGACGCGGTCGCGGCGGTGTCACAGTGGCTTCAATTCGCTCAGCCGCCCCGCTAAGAGCGACTCCGATGTGCTCGATTCGACCAAAGGGCCGGTCCGAACCCTGGAGCCGCTCGATCTCGCCGGTCAAGGCTCGCAGTTCGTCGACGCTCTTCGTTAGCCTTTCTAGATTTACTAGGCCCGCTTCGAATCTGGTTACGACCTTGGAAAAGTCGTCAGGCTGCAGATGATCGGACACCTTCGCCAGGTTGTCTGCGGCCCGCGATATCTGCCCGGCCACATCCTCGTTAATCCGGCGTGAAGCCTCCCACAAGGAGTGCGCGACGTCCTCGTTGATGTGGCGTGAAGCCTCCCACAAGGAGCGAGCCACATCCTCGTTGATGCTCCGAGCCGCCATCATAAGTTGACTGGCGGTGTCCGGAGAGATAGTGCCCTCGCGAAGTGACTTACGGAGTAGCGCGCCAAGTGCAGGCGCGTCCTTGGATATATGCCCCAAGTAGGCCTTTGTCTTCGCGTCGAGTGCCTCGATGCGAATGACGCCATTATTGTCGCGTCCCACGAAGGCGCCGGACCCGTGGTTGTGCTGCTCGACAACTTCCGCGTCGGAGCCGCTCGGTTCCTGTTCTTTCGTCACCGCTACCCCGCGCTGCCAGGTCCGATACTGCCGTGATTGTCGCCCCCGACGAACGTGCCGCTGCCGTAGTTGTGCTGAGACCCGATGTTGACCGTCTTGTTGGGGGGAGCCGCGGAGGCCAGGGCCTCAATGTCTGGACGGGTCTCGGAGTGGGCCGCAAGGGCTGCGGTGAGTAGGCCTGCCCAACGCGCGGTTGCTTCAGCCTGATTGATCCTTTGTTGGGACAGGGCTGAAGAGGTATCGACCAGGGCCTGTACCGCCTCTGCCTCGCTGCTCGCGCCCCCGTGCCGGAAGATCGCAGCGATCCTGGCGCGTACGGCGTCGAGACGTCCCTGGGCAAGGTAGGCAATAACGCTACTGGCCGCACCGGTGGCGACAGCGATGGCTGCTTCATCGAGCATGACGTAAGGGCCCTCCCCGGCAATGCCTGCATGCACCGTGTCACTGACGGATCGATGCTCCCCTCAGACCAGGGCGTCAACCCACCCCTTCGCAATCAACTGATGCTTTCCTCAGTCGAGTTGGCCCATTTGACTACCTAGACGGCTTAAATCAATCGGTGGCTAGACGGACCTCCAGTCGACGCCCGAATCACCGCGATTGCCTCCGCTGCAACACGCACCACAAGGTGGGAGTCGAAAGAGTCCCCGGTCCGCTCACGACCGCCGGATACCAGCACTGTACGAAGCCCCGCCGCGCGGCCCCCTGCTATGTCCGTCGCAGGGTTGTCCCCGACCATCCACCCGCCGGCGCTCAGGCTCATACCGCACAGTGCGGCGGCAGCGTCGAAGTGCTCACGCGCTGGCTTCCTGGCTCCGACCTCCTCGGACACGCAAATACCGTCGAAGTGCAGCGCGAGTCCGGAAGCCGCGAGCTTGGCCCGTTGGATGTCCCCCGCGCCGTTCGTCGCGATGCCGAGTGTCCACCCTTCAGCGCGCAGCACCTCAAGGCCCTCCAGTACCCCTGGGGAGCAGCGAACCGACCGAGCGATGCCGTCGACGTACTCGCGCCATAGGTCGCCCGGGTCGTCGCTGAGCCCGAGTGCATCCCGCAGATGGACGAAGTCTGCCGGGTAGGCCCGCTGCCGGAGCCGCTCGCAGATGACGGACTGCGCGGCCGCGGGCAGTCGCCGCGACCGCACGAAGCCGCGGGCCCAGTCCTCCAAGCCCCCGCATCGGTCAACCAAGGTGTCGTCGAGATCGAAAAGTGCCAGCACACAGCGACGCTACGCCACCGATGGCGGGCGCCTCACGGCCGTTCCAGGAGGCTCCGCGGGGGGCCAAAGAGGGGGCCAACCGCAGCACTTCGCACCGGACCGTCGCGGACAACCACGGACGGAACACAGGCCGCCAGGCCTTGCCATTCGCTCGCCCCACACGGTCAGCTACCTGCGAAATCGCGTTCGGGAAGAAGAGGTCGTGCGTTCTGTGTGGGCGGGCAAGCCACGAAGCGGTGGGACGCCCTCGGTCACGGTCTCGGCTCCGCCCGGGTGTAGCCGCGATCACGCCAGTCGAACCCACTCGGAAACCTCAACTCTTCCTCTGGATCGCCTTCTTCGGGGCATCCCTCCCACCGCCGACGGACATCATGCCGCCATGAGCGACGAGCAACCCGCCACCGGTCGGCGCCCCTGGTGGATCTGGGCCGCAGCAGCGGCCGGCGCCATCCTCTTCATCGCCGCCCTCATCTGGGGGCCTTGGTGGATGGAAAGACGCCACCTCCACACCAAGAACGGCGACCTTGTGCCCTCCGCAGGAATCATCGTCACTGGCTTCCGTACCATGCTCATCGCCATCGCCGCCGGCGTATTCACCGGGGTCGGCCTCTGGTACACACACCGCAGCCATCACCACGCCGAAAGACTCTACGAACACAGCCAAGAACAGTTCCACCACGCACGCAAGAAGGACCGGGAACAAGCCGACCTCACCCGCGAAGGCCAAGTCACCGAACGCTACGTTGAGGCGGTCAAGCTACTGAGCAGCGACAACCTCACACAACAGCTCGGCGGCATCTACGCTCTCGAACGAGTCATGAAAGACAGTGCGCGAGACCATCCCACCGTCGTCGAGGTACTCTCCGCCTTCATCCAGACCAAACTCGAAGAGACCGGCGACGGCTATCCCATTCCCAAGGACGATAGTCTCGGTGCCGACCTAGGCCCGCCTTGCAAGCGTCACCACAACAGGCTCCCACGGCTGAACCAAGAGGTCAGCGCAGCGCTCAAAGTACTCACGCGGCGGCCTGACGAACAACGGCAGAGTGTGCCAACAGACCTCTCATACTGCCGACTATGCGACTACGACCTCACGGGGATCGACCTGCGCTGGGCGAATCTCCATCATGCTGACCTGAAAGGTGCATGCCTTCAAGGCGCATCTCTACAGAACGCTCAACTCACCTTTGCCGACCTGCGGTACTCAGACATCAGCGATGCCCAACTGGCCGGAGCTCTCTTAGCCTTCGCCGACCTCGACGGAGCATTGCTGAGGAGAACCAACCTGCGAGACGCCAAGCGCGTCAAGGCGAGAACGCTGATCTACACCTACCTCTATCGCGATACGAAACTGCCGATTGATCTCAACGCGGAGGACATCAGAATCAGCGCCCGCATCCAAGCCTGCGAGATTGAATTGGCAGACTCGCGGAACGAGCGGTCGCACTGACCCAGCTGCTCCTCTACATCGCGGACAACCGCGGGAACGGAGGCAGCAGCACCCCGTCGGAGGGCAAGTGGCATGCCTCCCTCGGACTCTGTGCGCGGTATGCGATAGAGATTGCCTCCACGCTGAGGTAGCCGCAGAGAACGCACAGGTCAGACCCTGTCTCTTGGCGGGCAGCGGCATGCCCTCCGGAGCCGTGTGCGCAGGTTCGAATCCTGCCGGGGGCACCTTGGATCAGGTGCCCAAAGACCCCGCCATCAGCGCTTTCGCTGAGAGCGGGGTCTTCTTGCGTGTGCAGGCGTATGTCGCCCACAGCAGCCCTATGTCGAGTCCTATGGACGAGGCGTGGACGGGATCTTGAGGCATCGCCGCAGGTGAGCCCCAGGAAACAGGAGGGTCTCTGGACAGCTGAGGGCCTGACACTCGGGACACCCTGAAAAGGGCGCGCACATGGCGACGTGGTGGTCACCCCCAGCAGCCCCAGGACGCCCGCAGTGTGTCGCCCCCGACCTCGATGGGCGGCTTCGTGGTCATGGCGCAGCCTTCGCACCGCGACCCAACCGCGCTGCGAAGGCTGTGAGGGCAAAAACAGTCCCCGGTAGTGCTGCACGTGTCCTGGAGCTTCAGTCGTCACTGTCACTTCGGTATCGCGCCGGCTTGCCGGGGGCCTGGACCACATCCTGTCCAAGGCACTCCGCCGACTAGACGTCCTCATCGACTTTGTGACTCTTTCGGTGTTATGGCTTATTAACCAGATTAGGCAGCCTATCTGCCGAGTCAATAGGCTTTGGGAAAAGTTTCCGAATCGATCATCGGAAGCGTTCCGACGGTGGGCTGAGGACTACTACGAGGTCCCGGTCGACGTGGAGACCGCTCGTCACGTCTTCTCCTCGCGTCCTCCGGGCCGATGAAGGCGCCCGCGCGTTGATTTCGGAGATCGTCCTGGCAGACCTTGCGAAGGACATTACGGAGATCGACTACCCGATACGCTGAGACGTGGAGTAACGACGAGGCCCCCGGAATCGACCTGATACCAGGGGACTCGGAGGCGGTCAGGGGTGTCTACTCGTACTCGCGCAGCAGGTCCTCGATACGCCGGTTGGCGACGTCCTGCCGTCCGTCGAGGCACTTCGCGTAGCGGGTCAGCAGCACGCCGGCGGAAGCGCCCAGGCCTCCTGCCAGATGCGCGAGTACGTCGAGCGGCTCGTTCCGCAACTCCCCGCATCAGGCAGGACGCGGGAAGAGCCGACCGTCCTTGGGCTGCCCCGGACACCTTCCAGTGGGACCGGAGCATCGCAGCGGGTAGGCGACGATCTCGGTACGGCCCACCAGTGCCTGGCTCCCGTGCTCTCAGTCCTCGACTCGCGAAGCCTCCGGGGCTGGCTTATCGGTACCTGAACGCCGGAACAGCCGCAGAACGCGAAGCACGAACGCCCAACTCCCCCAGACATGGCCCGCATTGGTCTAGGCCAGCACCCCCCTCCCCCAGTAGTCTCGCCCCCAGCCAGTGGCACACCATCCCCCACCCAGGTTGCGTGCTGGCGCGGGCGACCCCCTACCCCCACGCACCACTCTGCCCAGCAGCCGGGTGAACTCCCCATGCGCCGCCTCAGGAGGGTCACGGTGAACGTTCGCACCCGAAGCTCCGCGATTATCGGCACCATCTGTCTTGTTGCATCCCTCGCCTTGTCCACCGCTTCCGCCGACGAGTCCGGCGCGACGCCGAAAGCCCCTTCCAAGGCGGCCGCGGTCGCTCTCAAGCACGTTGCCACCGCCAAGAATCCGTCCGCCGGTGCCGCCGGGCCCGGTGGGAGTGTGTGGATTGCCGAGCGGGCCGGGACCGTACGGGTTCTGGACAGCAGGGGGCTCGGCGCGCCCGTGCTCGACATTTCCAAGGAGACCACCGTCGACGGGGAACGCGGGCTGCTCGGTATCGCGTTCGACAAGCGGTTCTGGTACTTCTACATCTCGTACACGGACCTCGAAGGCACCAGCACCATCGACGAGTTCGCCGTGCGGAACGGCAGCATTCAGAAGAACACCCGGCGCACCGTCCTCACCCAGACGCAGCCGTACGCGAATCACAATGGCGGGGACATCAAGGTCGGCCCCGACGGCTACCTCTACATCGCCTTCGGCGACGGGGGTTCGGGCGGGGACCCGCATGGCAACGGGCAGAACCTCGACACCCTGCTCGGCAAGATCGTGCGGATCGACCCGAGGGGTGCGAAGCCGTACGCGATCCCGGCGGACAATCCCTTCGTGGGTGACCCGAACGCCAAGGACGAGATCTGGGCGTACGGGCTGCGCAACCCGTGGCGGTTCTCCTTCGATGCCGGGACCGGCGACATGCTCATCGGCGATGTCGGCCAGAGCGACTGGGAGGAGATCGACTGGGCCTCGGCGGGCAGCAAGGGTGGCGAGAACTACGGCTGGTCCGAGATGGAGGGCACCCATCCCTTCCGCGGTGGAACCGAGCCGGCGAACCATGTGCCGCCCGTTCACGAGTACGGCCGTAACGGGTTGGGCTGCTCCGTGACCGGTGGGTTCGTCTACCGCGGCAAGGCGATCCCGGCCCTGAAGGGGCAGTACCTGTTCAGCGACTACTGCGACGGCACCGTCCGCGCCCTGCAGATGAAGGACGGCAAGGTGACCGGCGAGAGCGACCTCGGCGTCAGCGGCGGTGAGGTCATCTCCTTCGTGCAGGACGGCTGCGGTGAGCTGTACGTCCTCGACATCGGCGGCAGCATCCACCGCCTCGACCCTGCGTAAACGGGTCCGAAAGGGTCCGGCTGCGCAGCGCCGGTGGGGGTTCCGCCCCCGCCGGCGCTGCGCCCGAACGGGTGACGCGCGCGGCGTTCGGCCTCACCGGCACCTGCGGCAGGGAACCACTCCTCCCGTACGAGGCCTCGTGCGCACCGAACTCGAAGGGACGAGCTTGTGACCACCAGAGTGAGCATCGACAGCAACACGTGCATCGGGTCGGGCATGTGTGCCTTGACCGCCCCCAGCATCTTCACCCAGGATGACGACGGGTACGGGGTCGTCCTGGCCGGCCGCGAGGGCGGGGAGGGCGACTCGCTGCTGAAGGAAGCTGCTCGTAGCTGCCCCGTGCAGGCCGTCACCATCACCGACTGAGGTGCGGGCAGCCGGCCGTTGATGCCGTGGGACGCCGGGCGTGGAATACGGGGTGGTGCCGACCCGGCGCCCGGCCCCGACGCCCACCCCCATTGGGCTCAGCGGCCAGCCGTCAGCACAGCCGTCGTCACAGGAGCCCGTCATGCCCTCGGACAGATCGGACCGACCGGCGGGCACGCGCCATCTCACCTACGCTCCCGCCGGCGCTACCTGTCCCGGGGACGGCAGCTGGACCGCGGGAATACCCGGCTACCGCCGCTTTGAACGGACCGTGGTCGTCGGGCACGGGGACAGCGACTGGCGCGCCGCCTCCGATGCCGTGCTGCGCTGGGGCATCAAGCGCCGTAGCGGCTTCCGCGTCACTCCGCTCGCGGGCGCCGGTGAGCGGGTCGTCGAGGGGGCCGAGTACCGGATCACGGCGGCGTGGGGGCCGGCGGCCGTTCATGAGCCGGTGCGGGTGGTCGCCGTCGTCGACACCGCCGACAGGTGCGGCTTCGCCTACGGCACGCTGCCCGGCCATCCGGTGTCCGGAGAGGAGTCCTTCGTGGTGGGCCGCGACCCCGACGGGCGGGTCACTCTGACGCTGCGGTCGCTGACCGGCCGGGCTCCCGCGGGTCCGTGGCGGACCGTTTTCCCGGTGCTTCTGCTCGCGCAGCGCTGGTACCGGCGCCGGTATCTGCGCGCCCTCCTGCACCCCGCGTCGAAGCAGGACTGAAAAGACCGATCCAGCCCTGGCCTCCTCATGACCAGAGCCGGCAGTCCTCCACGGAGATCTCCGCCACCGCTTCGTTCTCCACCTGCTCGAGATCCGCGATGTAGGGGGGAACGTCGGGCAGCGGTGTGCAGAAGGTGACATTGGCGGTGAGGAGCGCGTCCTCGGTGTCGGCGAAGGACAGGGAGACGTATCCCTTCACCCCGCTGTCCCCGAACTCCTTCTCCGCCGCGCGCAGACAGGCGCAGATGTACGCCAGGCAGCGTCGCAGCAGGAGGGGCGTGTGCTCGTGAGCAGCGGTGGGGAGGTCGTAGTCGGTCATTCCCCGGCCGTTGACCGTGGTTTCCTCCGCGAGCCGGTCGAAGTATTCGGCCGGGCCCTCCGGACGCAGATCGGTCGGCACACGGGCCCCACCGGCCGTCGTGGACCATCCGCGTTCCGCGACCTCGCGGAACAGGGGAGGGATGTCCCGGGACCCCAGGTCCGTGAGGTCTGTTTCCTCCAGGAGTGCTTTCATTCGGGAATTGCTTCGCACATCTGTCCTTCGCCGAGTCGCACTGCACCTGCGGTCACGGCGCCCAGCGCGCCCGTGGCGGAGACGAGCCGACCGCGGGTGTCGTAGGTCCAGCGGGTGGTGCCGCCCGCCGGGCGGCCGGTGTAGATGTTCTCGCGGAACGGGTTGGCGACCCGGGGGCCCGGATCGTGGACGCGGATGCGCGGCGTCGGGGGCGCCCTCCGTTGCTGATGGTCCGTCAGTTTCCCTGGCGCGGGGTACCACGCTGCCCGGGAACGTCAGGTGCCCGCTCTCACCGGGGCGTCACCGCGGTCGCCGACCGAGTTGTCCGACGCGGACTCGGGGATCGGGCGGTCCTCGCGCAGCGCGTCCCACACCTCGTGGGAGGCCTTCTTCAGCGGTACGACGCGGCCCGGGTCCTTGGGGTCGTACGTCACGGGCAGGGTGACCATGTGCATCCGGTCGGGCTTGATGCCCTTGAGGTCCTTCGCGAGGCCGAGCAGCTTCGTCGCGGATGCCAGGTCCGAGTCCGCGCTGACCGTGCGGGTCGCGGTGTCGGCCAGGTCGTAGAGCTTCGTGGGGTCGCTCGCCAGGCCGATGGAGTCGACGCGTTGCAACAGCGCCTTGATGAACGTCTGCTGGAGCTGGATGCGGCCGAGGTCGCTGCCGTCGCTCACGCCGTGACGGGTCCGTACGAGTTCCAGCGCCTGCTCGCCCTTGAGCGTGTGCTTGCCTGCGGGCAGGGACAGATGGCTGCTGTCGTCCTTGATGGCCTTGCTGGTCGTGACGTTCACACCGCCGAGCTCGTCGATGAGCTTGGTGAAACCCTTGAAGTCGACTTCGAGGTAGTGGTCCATGCGGACGCCGGACATCTTCTCCACCGTCTTCACGGTGCAGGCCGGTCCGCCCACCTGGTAGGACTCGTTGAACATCGCCCGGTGTTCGGCCGGGGCCGTGCCGCCGCCGGGCTCGGCGCACGCGGGCCGCTCCACGACAGTGTCGCGCGGAACACTGACGACACTCGCCTTCTTGTGGGACTTGTCGACATGCAGCACCATCGCCGTGTCCGACCGGGCGCCGGTGACGCCCGAGCCGTACTGGCCGTGGGTGCCCGCTCGTGAGTCGGAGCCGAGCAGCAGGATGTTCATCGAGCCGTCGCGCTGCTCGCCGGGGCGGTCCTTGCCCAGGGCCGCGTTGATGTCGGTGCCCTGGATGTTGCCGTTGAGCTGCGAGTAGAGGTAGGCCAGGCCGCCGCCTCCGACTGCCACGACACCGAGGGCGGTCCAGGCGGCGATCCGCAGTGACCTCCGCCGAGCCCGGTGTCGTGCCCTGCCCCGAGAGCGGTACACCCTGCCCGGTCCGTAGGGCTCCGGCGTGGGGGCGCCTGGCCCGGATGGCTGGTGCGGTTCTCCGCTCTCGTGCGGCATGCCTGTCCGTCCGTCCTTCGCCGGCCGGGCCTCGCCGGCCGGCCGTCGTTCGTCGGGTGGCGCTGCCCGGGTGTTCCGGCAGTCGCCACCGGCCTTCGTTCACTGTCAGGCGGTCACGGGTCTTCGTTCACCGTCAGGCGTTCACCGTCAGGCGTTCACGGCCCTTCGTTCACCGTCAGGCGTTCACCGGCAGTGGTGTGCCGGTGGTCGCTCGTGCGGCGGGTGCGGCTGCGCCCGTGGCTCGGCTGACTCAGTACGCGGAGTCGACGTTGTCGATCGAGCCGTACTTGTCGGCGGCGTAGTTGGCGGCCGCGGTGATGTTGGCGACCGGGTCGGTCAGGTCGTGCGGGGTGCCGGTGACGTGGTAGGCGTCGAACGTCGGCTGGATGACCTGCAGCAGGCCCTTGGACGGCGTGCCGTTCTGGGCGTTGATGTCCCAGCCGTTCTCGGCCTTCGGGTCACCGCCGGACTCCCGCATGATGTTGCGGTGCAGGCCCTCGTAGCTGCCGGGGATGTCCTTGGCCTTCATGATGGCCAGCGACTCCTTGATCCAGCCGTCGAGGTTGTTCGCGTACGTCTTCTTCTTCGCCGTGGTCTTCTTGGCCGCGTGGGCGTCGGACTTGGCGTCCGCCTTGGCCTTGACCGAGGCGACGGAGGCGGTGGACGCGCTCGCGGAGACCGGCTCGGCGGCGTGGGCGGCCGAGGGCATCATCGTGAGCGCGGCTGCCGCGGCACCGGCGGTGGCTATGCCCGCGACCGAGAGCTTGCGAAGGCGGGCGATACGGCCGGTGCTGGACTTCATGTGCGTGGTCATGCGGATGTACCTCTCCATGGGGGACGTGCGGGGAGGCCGACCGGGGGGTCGGTACGGCTGGAGCGGAGTCGGACTCCGCAGCGTGGGCCGGTGCGGTCGGACGGGCGGGTTTCGCCCGGTCCGGCACTCGGCTCCCCGGAACGTCAGCCATGGTTAACGGCGCTCTGCGGTGGACGCAAAGATGTGACGTACTACCGAACTACGCAGATATGTCCCGTGTGAGATCGAGCGGGGGTCGCCTGCGGTCGAGAGCGCGGGACGCCGCCACTACCGCGCTTAGTAAGTGACGTGGGTCCTATGGGGCGCCTCACAGGTGGCGAGCAATTTGGGATGGTTTGGGGTGGGGTGGAATGCACCAGGTGACGGGATGGGTGCGCTGAGTGCGCATACAGGGGCGGGAGGGGGCGTGGGCAGGCATGCGCGGGACCTGCGGGGCGCGGACCCGGGGGGTGCTTTTCGCGGGGCGGGCGGGTGCACGCGCGCTGCCTGCGGGAGCGACGGTGCTTCGCCCGGAGTACGGGACGGGTGCCTCGCGGGGCATGCGGCGGCAGGTGCCCGGGGCGCCGCGCGGCGCGTACGGGCGCGGGCTTCGCCCGGCGGGCGGCTACCGCGACTGGCGCGGCTGCCGCGTGAACACCGCGACACTGCTGAGTGGCGGCGCCGGCGTCAGGGCGAGGGTCCCGTCGTCCTGGAGGGTGACGGCGTACTCCTGCGCCGTGTACTCGTCCGCGGGCCGCGGGCTCCGCATGTCCGCGTCCTCCGTCTCACGGCAGTAGCCGTGGACGAGCGGGCCCCGTTCCGGGCGTTGCTCCTCACGAACCGGCGGGGCCAGGCTGCACCGCAACGGCCCACACAACGGTGGGGCCTGTGGGCCGGACACGCGGCCCCTCACGCCGAGGCGCGCTTCTTCGGCGAGGCCTTCGTCGTCTTCTTCGCCGCCGTCTTCGACGCGGCCGTCTTCTTCGCCGCCCCCGACGTCGCCTTCTTGCTCGCCGCCGTCTTCGTCGCCGCCTTTGACGCGGTCTTCTTCGCCGCCGTCTTCTTCGCCGCCTTCTTGCCCGCCGCCGTCTTCGCCGCGCCGGTCTTCTTCGCCGCCGTCTTCGACGCGGCCGTCTTCTTGCGGCCCTTGATCGGGGTGACCTCCGCGTGCGTGCCCGTGTCCGTGCCCGCGTCCCCGCCCTGCGCGTTCTTCGCGGCCCGCACGCTGCTCTCCAGCGCTGCCATCAGATCGATGACCTGGCCGCCGCCGCCCTCGCCCTCGGGCGCTGCGGGCAGTTCGGCGCCCTGCGCCTTGGCCGCGATCATCTCCTCGACCGCTTCCCGGTAGTGGTCGTGCAGAGAGTCCATGTCGACCTCCCCGAGGGTGTTCATCAGCGCGTCCGCCAGGTCGAGTTCGGCCTCGCGGACCGTGACGTCCCCGTCCGGGGCCACCTCGTCCGGCGAGCGGATCTCGTCCGGCCACAGCAGGCCGTGCATGGCGATCACGTCCTCGACGACGCGCAGCATCCCTAGGCGTTCCCGGCCGCGGAGGGCGAACTTGGCGAGGGCGACCTTCTGGCTGCGCTTGAGGGCCTCCCGCAGCACGGTGTACGGCTTGACGGCCGGGCCGCCGTTGGCCGAGAGGTAGTACGCGGCGTCGATCTGCAACGGGTCGACCTCCGTCCCCGGCACGAAGGCCACGATCTCGATCGTCTTCGCCGTCGGGAGCGGAAGCTTGGCCAGGTCCTCGTCCGTGATCGGGATGACCGAGCCGTCCTCCGTCTCGTAGCCCTTGCCGATCTCGTCGTTGGGCACCTCCTTCTCCTCCAGTTCGCAGACCTTGCGGTAGCGGATTCGGCCGCCGTCGGCGGCGTGGATCTGGCGGAAGGAGATGGAGTGGTTCTCCGTGGCGTTCATCAGCTTCACGGGGATGCTGACCAAGCCGAAGGAAATGGCCCCGTTCCAGATGGATCGCACTCTTGATCCCTTTCATCCGTAATTCCGGGAATCGTGGGATTCTCATCGTATGACGCCGATCACAGAGGTGGAGGGGCGGCGCCTGGCGCTGAGCAACCTGGAGAAGGTCATCCACCCCGCCACCGGGACGACCAAGGCAGAGCTGCTGCACTACTACGCCTCGACGGCGGACGCGATACTGCCGCACATCCACGACCGGCCGGTCTCCTTCCTCCGCTACCCGGACGGGCCGGACGGGCAGATGTTCTTCACGAAGAATCCGCCGCCCGGTACGCCATCGTGGGTACAGACGGCCCCGGTGCCACGCTCCGACGACAAGAACGCCCGGCAGGTCGTCGTCGCCGACCTGCCGTCACTGGTTTGGGCGGCGAATCTGGTCGTGGAGTTCCATACGCACCAGTGGACGCAGGACGCGCCGGCCGTCGCCGACCGGATGGTCTTCGATCTCGACCCCGGCGCCCCCGCCACGGTCGAGGAGTGCTGCACCGTGGCGCTGTGGCTGCGGGAGCGCCTGGCGGAGGACGGGTTCGAGGCGTACGTGAAGACCTCGGGGTCCAAGGGGCTGCACGTCCTGGTGCCCGTGCGGCCGACCCCGTCGGAGGAGGTGTCGGCGTACGCGAAGAGCCTCGCGATCGAGGCGGAGGCCGCGCTGCCGCGGTTGGCCCTGTACCGGATGGCCCGCAATCTGAGGCCCGGAAAGGTCTTCGTCGACCACAGCCAGAACGCCGCCGCGAAGACGACCGCCGCCCCCTACACCCTGCGAGCCCGGCCCGAACCGACCGTGTCGGCGCCCGTCACCTGGGAAGAGATCGAGTCGCGGCAGGAGCTCACCTTCCGGATCGGTGACATCGCACCGCGTCTGGAGAGGTACGGCGATCTGCTCGCCCCGCTGACCGATCCCGGGCAGGCGAGGCCGCTGCCGTGAGCATGCCGCGCCCACCGCTGAAGGTGATGCTCGCCGAGTCGGTGAGCACGCTGCCGCGTGGGGGGCGGCTGGCGTACGAGCCGAAGTTCGACGGTCACCGGATGGTGATCTTCCGTACCGCTGAGAAGGTCGTGCTCCAGGCCCGCTCCGGGCGGATCATCACGGACGCGTTCCCCGATCTGGCCGCCGCCGCACGGCAGTTGCCCGTGGGGACGGTGCTGGACGGCGAGGTCGTCGTCTGGACGGAGGGCCGGACCGACTTCGCCGCCGTGCAGAAGCGCGCTGCCGCGACCCCGGGCCGCGCACCCGCTCTCGCGCGCCGGCTGCCCGCCTCGTACGCGGCCTTCGATCTGCTGGCCGAGGGCGGAGAGGACCTGACGACCGCCGCGTACGAGAAGAGGCGGCGCCGGCTGGTCGCTCTCCTCGGGTCACTGGGTCCGCCGCTTCAGGCCGTGCCGATGACGCTCGACGCCGACGAGGCCGCGACCTGGTACGACTCGCTGCCCGGGATCGGCGTCGAGGGGCTGGTGATCAAACGGCTGGACCAGACGTACCGCAGCGGCACGCGGGCGTGGATGAAGCTGCGGCACACCTCGGCGCACGATGCGGTGGTCGTCGGATTCACCGGGGCGCGGTCCCGGCCGCACGCCCTGGTGCTGGTCCTGCCCGACGACGACACCCCCGTGGTCTCCAGCCCGCTGCCGCCGGCGCTGCGGGTCCAGGCGGCCGCCGCGCTGCCGGGGCCGGCCGGGACGGCCGCGTCCGGTACCGGCGTCGGGGCGGGCGATCCCCTCGTGCCGGTCGGGGCGCCCGTGGCGATGGCGGCCGGTCTCGGCGAGGTCGCGTACCAGCCGGTCGCGGCGGGGCTGAGCGCCGAAGTGGAGCTGCGGACCACGCGGCACGCGACCACCACGGTGCTGCGGCTGCGCCTTCCCCCCGACGCCGAGGGGGACGGACCTGGTGCGTCCTGCTGAGAGTGCCGGACCCCGCGCGCCGGACGGTCTCCCGCCCAACCCGCCCGGCCCGCCCGAACCGCCCGCGTCGGCCGCCGCCTTGGGCGGGCCACCTGGCCCGCGCCGCCCCACCCGCTCCGTCAGGCCCGCAGCCACGTGCGGCGGTCGCGCGCCGTCGCGTACAGCGCCTCTATGTCCGCCGGCTTCAGCACCCCACCGAGCCCGGCCAGTGCCGGCACTTCCGTTTCGCGAAGGATTCTGACGCCGGGCGGCGTCGGCAGAACGTCCAGCCGCGCCGCCCCGACGACGGCGAGCACCGGCCGCACGGCCGCGGTCAGGGCCAGCGAGGCGCGCTCCGCCCGGCGGCGGGTGGTGCGCAGCAGGGGGACGGGCTGCCCGCGGCCCGCGCGGACCATCGGGTCGGCGACACGTACCCGCTGCTTCCGCGCGGGCAGGGTATGCACGGCCAGCGCGCCGGCCGGTCCGAGCAGCAGATGGTCGATGCGCTCGGCGCCGGGCAGCGGAACCGAGTGCAGGACGCGCCAGCCCGCCGACTCCAGCCGCTCCAGGGCGTCGCCGAGCAGCCGGTCGGCGTCGAGCTGCGCCAGGCGCGGGTCCTGGCGGAAGCGGCTGCCGGGGGCGGGACTGCGGTCCAGGTCCGCAAGGAGGCTCTCGCCGGAGCGGTTGGGGGCCAGGTCGTCATCGGGGTGCAGGGAGAGCCTGGCGAGGTCGGCGGAGGTGGGCACGGGTGGGGGCCCGATGGTGAAGTCCTCTGTCACATAGGGCGCGAGAGCCGCGAGCACCCCGTCCCGGTGCTCGTCCGCGACCAGGCTGATCCGCCCGGTGTCGCGGTCGAACCAGGCGACGTTCCGTCCGTCGGGAAGGCTGACGTAGAGCCGGTCCCGGCCTTCCCTGTGTGCTGGTGTGACGCGCAGCGCGGTCATGCCATCACCCCCGGACCATGGGAACAGCCCGGGGGCCTTCGGGGCAATAACCCCGCGATGCCGGAGCGGTGGTGCACACTCTCCCCAAGCGCACGTTCTTGGGAGGGGGCAGGCGTGTTCGGGGGAATCAACGACGTCGACTGGGCGTCACTGGAGCATGCCTACGGCCCGGCGGACGACGTGCCGGCCCTGCTGTACGGGCTGGCGTCCCCGGACCCCGCTGAGCGGGAGTCGGCACTCGACGGGATGTACGGCGCGGTGCACCACCAGGGCGATGTGTACGACTCCACGCTCGCCTGCATCCCCTTCCTGCTGGAGCTGGTCGGCGATCCGTCCGTCGAGGACCGCGGTTGCATCGTCGAGCTGCTGACGAGCATCGGCGGCATCGATCTGGACGGCGACGACGAACTGGACCCGGAGGACGAGGAGTTCGAGTACGCGGCGAACTACGCGATGGCGGCGTCGGCCGTGACCGCGGGCGCCGACGTTTTTCTCGCGCTCGTCGACTCCGGGGACCGCGGGGTGCGGCTCGCCGCCCCCCTCGCGCTCGCCACTCTGCACGGTGACCCGGAGCTGGTGCTGGGGCTGTTGCGCCGGCGTCTGGCCGCGGAAGAGGACGCGGAGGTCCGCTTCGCCTGTGTGGAGGCGGCGGGCCGGATAGCGCTGCGGCACGGGCGTCTGGCATCCGAGGTGGTGGAGTGGCTGACCGGGCTGACCCGGGTGACGTACGGCGCGGGGGTCCGGCTGGCCGCTCTGGCCCAGCTCGCCCGCTGCGCCCCGGACGCCCTGCCGCCCGACGTGGTGACCGGGGTGACGGGCCTGCTGCGGGAGCTGCGCGCCGAGCCGGTGCCCGCCTCGTCGGCGCCCGAGCGGCCGTCGACGCCGACGATTCTCGGACAGCTGCGCGAGCGCCACGAGGCGGAGACGGCGGGCCGGCACGCTCCCTGGACGGCGGACCTGCTGCGGACGCTCCACTCCGGTCTGGGTGACCGGGTCGAGGACCGGACGGCGCTGCTGACGGACCAGTTGTGCAGTCCCGACTGGGGGCAGCGGACCGATGCCGTACGGATGAGCGGCGCTCTGCTGCGGACCTGGCGCGGGGAGTACGGCGAGCTGGTGGGGCTCATCGGCGAACAGCTCAGCGACCCCGAACCACGGCTTGCGGACGCCGCGGTGCTCGCGCTCGGGGAGTTGTTCGGTCTGGCCGCGCCCGCGGCGGACGCGCTGGCGGACCGGGCCGCGGCGGACCCGGCGGGCTGGGTGCAGGAGTGGCCCGGCGGACCGCCCGTGCTCGGCAGCGTGGTCATGACCCTCGCGCGCGCGGGCGACCGGCGGGCGGTGCCGGTGCTGGCACGGCTGCTGGAGCTGGACGAGGCACCGCGGAACCTCGGACATGTGCTGGACCATCTGGGCGAGAAGGCCCTGCCACTCGTGCCGGGGCTGCGCAGGCGGCTCGGCGCGCTGGATTTGGACGAGCGGCTCCATGACCTGGCAGGTCCGCTGCTGCACGGACTGACGGCGCTGCGGGCCACCGACGCGCTGCCCGAGGTGCTGCGGGTGCTGCGCGGGGCGCCCCGGTACCGCAAGGAGTGGGTCGTCGAGCAGGTGCTGCGTGCACTGACCGCCTTCGGGCCCGCGGCCCGGACGGCCGCCCCGGATCTGCGGGGGCTGCTGGCCGGGGGCGACTGTGCGGGCGCCTTGGCGGTGAAGACCGCGGCGGCGCTGTGGGCGGTGGAGCCGGGCGCGCGGGAGGTCCTTCCCGTCCTGCGTACGGCCCTGTCGGCGAGCGAACTCGCGGTCCGGCGTGTGTCGGCCGCGGCGCTCGGTGTCGTGGGCAGCGAGGCGACAGCGGCCGCCCCCGCCCTGGCGGGACTGCTGCGGGCGCCGGATGTGTGGGCCCGGACGGACGCGGCGATCGCCCTGTGGCGGGTGACGGGCGACGCGGACCGTGCGTGGCCCGTGCTGCGGGTGGCCTGGGAGACCCTTCCGGGCACGCGTCCCGCGATCGCCGCATGCCTCGCGGGCCTCCCGGACGGACCTCCCGAGGCGGTGGCGGACGAGGTGGAGCGGACGCTGCGTGCGGAAATCTCGTCCGTCCGGCGGCACCAGGCGATGGACGGCGGGTACGGCAGTCATGACATCTTTACGGATGAGAAGCTGCTGGCCCTGTGCCGGCGGGCGCTGACGAGCGAGGGACCGGCGACATGATCATTTTCGGTACCAAGGGTTACATCTTCCAGCTGGCCATACTGACGCTGGTGTGCGGGCACTGCGGCAACCCGTCCGCGCACACGCTCCGCAAGCGGGTCACCAAGTTCACGCTGTTCTTCGTGCCGCTGTTCCCGGTGTCGACGAAGTACGCCACGCAGTGCACGTTCTGCGGCATGGAGCAGAAGATCACCAAGGAGCAGGCCGACCAGCTGCTGGCGCAGGCCGCGGGCCCGCAGGGCGGAGCGCCCCAGGCCCAGCCGCAGGCGCAGCCGGGGCAGCAGAACCCGTACCAGCGCTGAGGTCACAGCCCGTACCAGCGCTGAGGCCACCGCCCTTACCGGCGTGAGGCCACACGCCCGCCCGGCGGGAGGCACCGCTCGCCGGCGCTCCAGCGGCGCACTCCGGCCAGGGTGCGTGACCGCCCGACCGGTGGACAAAAAGGACTTCCCTACGAATAAGGTCTACGGGAAGACCGACTGTCCGAGGAGACCCGTGCGCCCGCCCCGCCTGCTGTACGCCGCGCTGCTGACGGCGGTCACCGCCGTACTGCTGTCGGGGTGCGGCGACGACGGCCGGCTGGAGATCGCTGGTGCCACCCCCACGGCCGTCGGACCCGTCCGGCTGTGGCCCGGTCTCGCGCCCGTCACCTCGCCGCCCAACGACTACGGCGAGACCGACACCGAACGGGTCCCCGGCATCACGGTCCCGGCCGCCGGGGTGCGCGAACTCGACCCGGTGTCGGTCCTGCTCGCCGAGGCCGCCGCCAAGCCGAGCACCTTCACCGGCGCCGACGACCGCTACCAGGAGACGGTCGCCCGGCTCCACGACTGCACGACGAAACCCGCGTCGTGCCCGGTACTCCCGCCGTACTACCGCGACCTGACCGGTGACGGGCAGGACGAGCTGATCGTCGGTATCACCCTGCCGCGGCAGCAGACGGCGGTGCGCTGCTACATGCCCGGCCAGGGCGGGCTGACGCGGATCATGGCCACGTACGACCAGTTGGTGAACGTGGAGCTGGCCGGCCGGGACCTCGTGCTGCGTTCGGTCTCCGCCGGCATCCCCGGGTACGAGTACCGCACGGTGTGGTCCTGGGACGCCCGGCAGAACGCGATGCTGGCGACGAGCGACGAGATCGTCCGCGTCACGCCGTCACCGTCCGCCACACCGCCGCCCTCCGCCACGCCGAGGCGTCCGGCGGCCGGGCCGTGAGAGCGCCGCGACTGCCCCGCTGGACCGCGACCCTCACCTGGAAGGCCGCGGTCTTCATCACCGTGATGTGCTGCGCGCTCGCGGCACTGCTGGGCGCGCTGGTGCACGCCTCGGTCACCCGGCAGACCGTGGAGGAGTCCCGCGGGAAGGCGCTGGACCGGCTGACGGAGGTCACCGAGGCGTACGAGGGCGGTGCTCCGCTGCCCCGGTACGCGGGCGTGGATCCACCCGGCCTGCCGGCGGCGTTGCGCGATGTCGCCGTCGGCGGGAGGCGCGGCACGGTGGTGAGCAGCTTCGAGGGGCACCCGACCATGTGGGCCGCGGGGCCCGCGGACGGCCGGGCCATCGCCGTACGCCTCGACTACACCCAGAGCGCCAACACCATCGACGGCCTGGACCGGGCCATCGTCGGCTCGTCGGGGCTGGCCATCGGGGCGACGCTGCTGGTCGGCGCGTTCGCCGTCACCCGGGTCACGCGCCGGCTCCATCTGACCGCGCAGGTGGCCCGGCGGATCAGCGCGGGCGACCTCGACGCCCGGGTCAACGATCCGCGCACCGAGGACCCTTCGCGCCGCCAGGACGAGGTGGCGACGGTCTCCGGTGCGCTGGACACGATGGCTTCCTCGCTCCAGGGCAAGCTGCTGAGCGAGCAGCGGTTCACGGCGGACGTGGCGCACGAGCTGCGGACGCCGCTGACCGGGCTGACGGCGGCGGCCGAGCTGCTGCCGGAGGGACGGCCGGCCGAGATGGTGCGGGACCGGGTGCGCGCGATGCGCTCGCTGACCGAGGACCTGCTGGAGATCTCCCGGCTGGATGCGGGCAGCGAGACGGTGGACCTGGAGGTGCACCAACTGGCGCGACTGGCGGAGCGCGTGGTGCGGTTGTCGGGGACGGACACCGAGGTGCGGGTCGTACGGGACGCCGCGGTGGAGACCGACCGCCGCAGGCTCGAACGCGTGCTCGGCAATCTCGTGTCCAACGCCCATCGGCACGGGAGGCCGCCGGTGGTGCTGACCGTCGACGGCCCGGTGGTGACGGTCACCGACCACGGGCCGGGTTATCCCGGGTATCTGCGGGCGCACGGGCCCGCGCGGTTCCGCACCGAGGGCGGCAGCAAGGGGCACGGGCTCGGACTGACCATCGCGGTCGGCCAGTCGGCCGCGATCGGAGCCGAGTTGCGTTTCACGAACGCGCCCGAGGGCGGTGCGGTGGCCCGGCTGACGCTGCCCGAGTACGTGCGGTTCGACGACGACTCCCCCGACCTCGCCCCCGAAGGCGGGATGTGACGTTCCGTCAACTCCTCACCGGCACACTATTGACATAAAGGGACATAAGACTTGCGTCTTGCTACGTTGCGTGGCATGACCGCAACGACGGCGGAGGCTCCCCCGCCCGCCCCGCGTCTCCCCCGGCGGCGGGGCGTCGAGCTCTCGCTCCTGGTGGGCGCCGTCCTCATCAGCGTCTTCGGCTACGCGGCGGTGGGTCTCGCCCGCCACAACGCCGTACCGCACGACGTACTGCGCTACGGCGCCGGCCTCGGCGTCCTCGCGCTTCTCGCCCATCTCGCCGTGCGGTTCCGCGCCCCGTGCGCCGACCCGCTGCTGCTGCCCATCGCGGTCCTCCTCAACGGCCTGGGCCTGGTGCTCATCTACCGGCTCGACCAGGAGACGCCGCACGACATCGCCGCGCCCGTCCAGCTGATCTGGTCCACGCTCGGAGTCGCCCTCTTCATCACCGCGGTCCTCCTGCTGCGCGACCACCGGCTCCTCCAGCGCTACGCCTACGTCTCGGTCGCCGCCGCGCTCGCCCTGATGCTGGTGCCGATTTTCTTCCCCGCGGTGAACGGCGCCCGGATCTGGATCCGTATCGGCGGACTGTCGTTCCAGCCGGGTGAGTTCGCGAAGATCCTGCTCGCCGTCTTCTTCGCCGCGTACCTCGCGGCCAACCACACCACGCTCGCCAGCACGGGCCGCCGGATCTGGCGGATGCAGCTCCCCACCGGCCGGGTGCTCGGTCCCGTCGTCGCGATCTGGCTGATCAGCGTCGCCGTACTCGTACTGGAACGTGACCTCGGCACCTCACTGCTCTTCTTCGGACTCTTCGTGATCATGCTGTACGTGGCCACTGGCCGGACCGGCTGGATCGCGGTGGGGCTGACGCTCGCGGCGGCCGGCGCGGTCGCGGTCGGCCTGCTCGAACCCCATGTGCACGGCCGGGTCCAGGACTGGCTGGACCCGTTCGCGACCATCGAGGCCGGTCAGGGACCCAGCCAGGTCGCCCAGTCACTGTTCGCCTTCGCCGCGGGCGGGATGCTCGGCACCGGTCTCGGCCTCGGCCATTCCACGCTCATCGGGTTCGCGACCAAGTCCGACTTCATCCTGGCCACCGCGGGCGAGGAACTCGGACTGGTCGGCCTCACCGGCATCCTGATGCTCTACGCGCTCATGGTGGCGCGCGGCTTCCAGGCCGGGCTCTGTCTGCGCGACCCCTTCGGGCGGCTGCTGGCGGTGGGGCTCGCCTCGATCATCGCCCTCCAGGTCTTCGTCATCGCGGGCGGTGTGATGGGGCTGATCCCGCTCACCGGCATGGCGATGCCCTTCCTGGCGCAGGGCGGTTCGTCCGTCGTCACCAACTGGATCATCGTGGCGCTGCTCATCCGGGTCAGCGACTCGGCCCGCCGGCCGAGCCCGGAACCGGCCGACACCGGGGTGCTCGTCCCGGCCCTGAAGGGGGACAGGTGATCCGCTACATCCGCCGCGCGGCAGGCCTCTGCCTTCTGCTGCTCGTCGCCCTGCTGATCAACGCCGCGCGGGTGCAGCTCGTCGCGTCCGGCCCGCTGGACGACAACCCGGCGAACCGCCGTACGGCGATCGGCCGTTACGACGGGCCGCGCGGCCACATCCTGGTCGGCGGCAGACCCGTCACCGGCAACGAGGACACCGGCGAGCAGCTCCGCTTCGAACGCACCTATCCCCAGGGCCCGCTGTACGCACCGGTGACCGGTTTCTCCTCGCAGACGTACGGCACCACCCTCCTGGAGAACGCGGAGGACAAGGTGCTCTCGGGCTCGGATCCGCTGCTCACCGCGTTCCCGTTCTGGAATGGAGTGAGCGGCAACCGGCGCTCCGGCGGCAATGTCGTCACCACCATCAAACCGTCGATGCAGGAGGCCGCGTACCGGGGACTCGGCGGCAGGCGGGGCGCCGTCGCCGCGCTCGAACCGTCGACCGGCAGAATTCTCGCGCTGGTCAGCAGCCCGTCGTACGACCCCGGCGAGCTCTCGGGCACGGGCATGTCGACGACGTACGCGTGGGCACGGCTCAACGCGGAGTACACACAGCCGATGCTGAACCGGGCGATCCGGCAGACGTATCCGCCCGGCTCCGCTTTCAAGATCGTGACCGCGGCGGCGGCGCTGGACGCAAAGGTGGTCGCCGACGTCGACGCGCCGACCGGTACACCCGACCCGTACATCCTGCCGGGCACCCGTACCACGCTGCCCAACGCGACGAAGGACTGCCGCAACGCCTCGCTCGCCTACGCGATCCAGTGGTCGTGCAACTCGGTGATGGCGGAGATCGGCGTGAAGATCGGCCTGGCCCGCATGCTGGACACGGTCTCCAAGTTCGGCTTCAACGACCGCAAGCTGCGCATCCCCTCCGGAGTGGCCCCCTCCAACTTCGACACCCGGATGACCGTGGACCAGCTGGCGCTGTCGTCGATCGGGCAGTTCAACACCACGGCGACACCGCTCCAGATGGCGATGGTCTCGGCGGCCGTCGCCAACGCCGGGGACCTCAAGCAGCCTCATCTGGTGGAGCGTGTGACGACCCCGGGTGGCCGGACGCTCTCGCAGACCGACCAGCGTTCGTACCACCAGGCGATGACCCCCGCCACGGCAGAGCAGTTGCAGCGGCTGATGGTGCGCGTGGTGGAGGACGGAACCGGTGGGAAGGCCGCGATCAAGGGGGTGACGGTGGGCGGCAAGACCGGCACGGCGCAGCACGGACTGGGCAACTCGGGTACGCCCTACGCCTGGTTCATCTCCTGGGCGCAGAAGCGCGGCGCCACCGAGCCGGCGGTCGCGGTCGCCGTGGTCGTCGAGGACGCCACGGCGGTGCGCGGGGCCGTCAGCGGCGGCGGCAGCGCGGCTCCGATCGCGCGCGCCGTCATGGAGGCGGCCCTGCGAGACTGATCCGATGACGGTGGCCCTGGCTGTGGCTCTGGAGCGGATCGAACGGCTGGACCGGCAGGTCTGCGCCTTCCTCGATGTGTGGCCGGAGCGGGCGCCGGGCCGGCAGTCCGATCCTGCGGCGGCGCTGGCGGGGGTTCCGTTCGCGGTGAAGGGGCCGGCCGGCATCCGCGCGTACGCGGCCCGGCGGCTGATCGCCGCGGGTGCCGTGCCGGTCGGGTCCACGGCGGTGCCGGGGCCGGGCACGTACTGGCAGACCTGGGGTCTCGGCCGGCACGGCCGGACGGTGAACCCGTACCGGGCGGACCGCACCCCCGGGGGCTCCTCGGCGGGCGCGGCGGTGGCGGTCGCCACAGGCATGGCCGCTCTCGCCACGGGAAGCGACGGCGCCGGGTCGGTACGGATCCCAGCGGCCTGGTGCGGGGTGTTCGGGCTGAAGACCACGAACGGCCTGCTGCCGTCGCCCGACCGCACCGGTCTCGCCTCGGCGGGTCTGCTCACCCCGACGGCCGCGGACGCGCGGACCTGTCTGCGGGCGGTGCTCGACCCGTATGAGGAGGTACGCCTCGTCCTGCCACTGCGGGCGCGCTGGTCACCCGATCTGGGCTTCGCGCGGACGGACCCGCAGGTGGAGTCGGTGGCGCGGGCGGCGGCCGAGCGGCTGGAGGCAACCGGGGTGGTACGCCTGGACCGGAGCCGTCTCGAACTGCTCGACCCGCGGGATGCCTGGCAGGCGATCCGGGGCGGCCGCCCGGCCGCCGGTGCGGCGGTCCGCGCGGAGAACGACCGCCGCCTGGATGCCGTGTTCGCCCGGACCGACTTGCTGCTGACCCCCGCGACCCCGAACCGCCCCCACGGCCACGACGGCCCGGGCGACACCTACTCGACGGCGCTGACCTGGGCGTTCAATCTCAGCGGCCATCCGGCGGCCAGTGTCCCGGCGGGCTTCACGGACGACGGCTGCCCGGTGGGCCTCCAACTGGTCGCGGCGCGCGGGGCGGACGTGGCGCTGGTCGAGATGGCGGTGGCGGCACAGGACGGGCCGGCGGCCGTACGCCGGCCGACACGGACGCCCGACGGTGGCGCGGCGACCCCGGGCGACTGAACCCGGCGTACAGGCCGCCTCGTCCGCGAGCCCGCGAGCCCGTTAGCGCGCCGGTGGCGTCGCCGGAGCGGGGGGCTGCGGGCCGTACGCCGTCAGGAAGCGGTCGCGGAACATGTCCATCGGCCAGACCGGCGCGTCCGGGGACGGCTTGAGGCCCTCGTGCCAGCCCCAGCCGGCGATCTTGTCGAGGACCGCGGGGTCGTGCGCGACGATCGAGATCGGCACGTCCCGGCCTGCGTTCTCGCCGGTGACGATCTTCGCGGGCTGATGGTCGCCGAGGAGGACCAGCACGGTGTCCTTGTCGCCGTACTCCGTCACGTACGAGACAAGGCTGTTCACCGAGTACTCCACGGAACGCCGGTACTCGGTACGGACCTGGTCCGGGTCCTTCCAGACCTCCTTCGGGTCCTTGCCCTCCTTGCTGATGGACTCGTAGACCGAGCCGTCACCGATCTCGTCCCACCCGATGGCCCTGGGGATGGGCGCCCAGGGGTTGTGGCTGGAGACGAGGATGATCTCGCTCATCAGCGGCTTGCGGCCCGGCTTGCTGTTCTCCAGGCGCTCGAAGGCCGACAGGCTGTACTGGTCGGGGACCGGCGCCCAGCTGAACTTCGGGCCCTCGTAGCCGAGCTCGCGGGAGTCGTAGACGGTGTCGAGGCCGTAGAACTTCCCTTCCGGCCACGAGCGGGTGACGCCCGGCATGATGCCGACCGTCCGCCAGGCGCCGGAGCGCTGGAAGGCGCCGGTGAGCGAGAGGTGGTCGCTCGAGGTGACACTGCGGTACCGCTGCTGGTTCTTGACCCACAGGCCCGACATGAACGTGGAGTGCGCCAGCCAGCTGCCGCCGCCGAACGTGGGCGAGGTGAGGAAGCCGCTGCGTGCGGAGAACCCGGCCGCCTTCAGCCGGCCGGTGCCCTCGGCGAGGGTCTCGTTCATCTGCGGCGCCATCGCCGGGTCCTCGATGGCGCTGCGACCGTAGCTCTCGACGAACGCGAAGATGACGTCCTTGCCGCGCAGTCCGGTCAGCAGCCGGTCGGCAGGGGCGTCGGCGAACCGGTCGACGGCCGCCTCCCTGGCGAACGCCCGCTCGTCCTCGATGCCCGCACGCACCGTGTACAGGCGGTGCTTGGCCAGGTCGGCCGTGGCCAGGGAGGCGACGGGGACGCCGACGTATTGCACCCCGAGCGCCATGCAGCCGACCCAGACGGTCCCGGCCACCAGGACGGAACGGGTCGCCACCGCACTGTGCTCGGCGACGAGCCGGGTCAGCCGGACGACCGCCAGCGTGATGAGGACGAGGAGGGCGAAGACCAGGGCGATGACCACGATGACGGCGCCGATCGCGCCGGCCGTGCCGACCGAGTCCTGGAGGAACGCCTTCGCGTCGTCGAACAGGATCCAGTCCAGTACGAGGTCGAAGGGCCGGTCGAGCACCGAGTAGAACCCCATGTCCAGCAGGTTCAGGACGGTCACGAGACCGAGGCACGCCCCGGCGAGGACCGCCGTCACCCGTCGCGCCGGCGTCGGCAGGACCAGCAGCAGGGCGGCACCGAAGATCGCCTCGACGGGAATGCGGGTGAAGGCGGCGGGTGTGAGGCGGGTGAGTTCGTTGGGGACGACGAGCGCGGCGAACACGAGCAGGGCGGCGAGCACGGTCGTCGTCGACGAGCGGGCGCGCGCGAGGCCCGGGTGCTTCCGCCCGCCGGCCGGGGCCGCTTCGGGGTCGGGGGTGTCCGAGTGGGGGTCGGGGGTGTCTGCGTCGGGGTCCGGGGTGCCTGCGTCGGGGCCGGGGAGGTCTGCGTCGGGGCCCGGGGTGCCTGCGCCGAGGCCGGGGGTGCCTGCCTCGGGGCCCGGGGTGCCTGCGCCGAGGCCGGGGGTGCCTGCCTCGGGGTCCGGGGTGCCTGCGTCGGGGTCCGGGGCGTCTGCGTCGGGGCCGGCTTCCGCTTCGGGATCGGCGGCATCGTCCCCTTCGGAGTCGGCCGCGTCACCCGCCGTCGGCTTCGGGTCCTCATCGGTGGTCGCCGCGTCCTTGTGCAGCAGCTGACGAGAGCGCGTGAAGAGCGGCACCCGAAGGTCCTTCCGTGCGAAGCGCGGTGGTGGCACGGCGGACCGGGCTCGGGAGACCGGGCCGCCGGCTATGAGTACGGCCGGCAGGCGTTCCCGGTTCAACCGGCAGGTCGTCCGCGCGGGAAGCGTACGCCCGCCCGCTGCACCGGCCGACGGCCCGGTGTCTCTCAGGACAGCGCTGGGCTGTCCCCGCCGTCCGCGATCACCTCCGCGACCTCCGCCACCCTGGCCCGCTCCTCCTCCACGAACCGTTCACGGTCCAGCTGTTCCGCGATCTCCTCGTCCTGCGTCATCAGCAGGTCGAGGTTGGCGTCACCCATCTCGAAGACGCCCATGTCCAGGTACGCCTTCTGCAGCCGCTCGCCCCAGAGCCCGACGTCCTTCACGCACGGCACGATCCTGCTGAACAGCAGCTTGCGGAACAGCTGGAGGAACTCGGACTGTTCGGAGAGCTCGGCGGCCTCCCGCCGGGGAATGCCGAAGTTCTCCAGGACCTCGACACCGCTGAGGCGGTCGCGCATCAGATAGCAGCCCTCGATCACGAACTCCTCGCGCTCGCGCAGTTCCGCGTCGCTGAGCTGCGTGTAATAGTCGCGCAGCGCCATCCGCCCGAAGGCCACGTGCCGCGCCTCGTCCTGCATGACGTACGCCAGGATCTGCTTGGGCAGCGGCTTGTCGGTGGTGTCGCGGAGCAGGCCGAACGCGGCGAGAGCGAGCCCTTCGATCAGGACCTGCATGCCGAGGTAGGGCATGTCCCAGCGCGAGTCGCGCAGGGTGTCGCCGAGCAGCCCCTGGAGGTTGTCGTTGACCGGGTACAGCATCCCCACCTTCTCGTGCAGGAAGCGCCCGTAGATCTCCGCGTGCCGGGCCTCGTCCATGGTCTGGGTGGCGGAGTAGAACTTGGCGTCCAGATCGGGCACCGACTCGACGATGCGCGCGGCGCACACCATCGCACCCTGCTCGCCGTGCAGGAACTGGCTGAACTGCCAGGAGGTGTAGTGCTTGCGCAGCTCGCCCTTGTCCTTCTCGGTGAGCTTTGCCCAGTGGCGCGAGCCGTAGAGGGTCAGCGCCTCGTCGGGGGTGCCGAGCGGGTCGTACGGATCGACCTCGAGGTCCCAGTCGATGCGCTTGGCGCCGTCCCACTGCTTGTCCTTGCCCTTCTGGTACAGGGCCAGAAGACGGTCGCGGCCGTCGTCGTACTCCCAGCTGAAGCGGGCCGCGCCCGAGGCCGGGACCTGCCATTGGAGGCTTTCAGGGGCGTTCGTGTAGCGGTCGTACGTCGACACCGGCGACTCCTTCGCCTCATATCCCGTATACCGAAGGCCACTTGGCAGGCTCACACGTTGGTAGACGGAGAGTCAACAAGTCGTGCGCAGGGGATTGACGAGCTTACTGACAAGGAGTCTCATAACTGCCATGACGACCGTGACCGAACGCGACTTGCGGCTGCTGCGCGATGCACTCGGCCCTCTGAGGGACCGTGAACAGGTCGCCGAGCGCCTGCTCGAATCCTCCGCCAAGCATTCTTTCGACCCCGACAAGGAGCTCGACTGGGACTCCCCCGTCGAGGACGACAAATGGTTCTGGCCGCCGGAGCTGGTGTCGCTGTACGACACCCCGCTGTGGCGGAAGATGTCCGAGGACCAGCGGATGGACCTGGCCAGGCACGAGGCGGCCTCACTGGCCTCGCTGGGCATCTGGTTCGAGATCATCCTGATGCAGCTGCTGGTGCGGCACATCTACGACAAGTCCGTGACCAGCAACCATGTGCGGTACGCGCTCACCGAGATCGCGGACGAGTGCCGGCATTCGATGATGTTCGCCCGGATGATCCAGAAGGGTGGAGCGCCCGCCTACCCGGTGCCGCGCGTCTACCACAATCTCGCCCGCGTCCTGAAGACCGTGTCGACGACGCCCGGTTCGTTCGCGGCGACCCTGCTCGGCGAGGAGATCCTCGACTGGATGCAGCGGCTGACGTTCCCGGACGAGCGCGTCCAGACCCTGGTGCGCGGTGTCACCCGTATCCATGTGGTCGAAGAGGCACGCCATGTCCGGTACGCCCGCGAGGAGTTGCGGCGCCAGATGGTGACCGCGCCGCGCTGGGAACAGGAGTTCACCCGGCTCAGCTGCGGCGAGGCGGCCAAGGTGTTCTCCGTGTGCTTCATCAATCCGCAGGTCTACACGAACGTCGGGCTGGACCGCCGTGAGGCCGTGGCGCAGGTAAAGGCGAGCGGCCACCGTCGTGAGGTGATGCAGTCGGGTGCCAAGCGGCTCACGGACTTCCTGGACGACATCGGCGTGCTGAGGGGGCCGGGGAGGAGGCTGTGGAAGAGCTCGGGCCTGCTGGCGTAGTGGACGGCCGCCCGGTCACGCGGGCGGGCACGGTCAGCGGTGCGGCCACGCGGGTGGGCAGGGTCAACGGTACGGCCACGCACGTCGGCGCGGCCGACGGCCCGGCCGTGCGGGCCGTCCGCGTCGCGCCACCGGCCGCCGGAAAGGTGGCCGGGCCCGTGTCAGGCCTCCCCGCTCGCCGCCTGCCGCCGGAGCCGTGCGGTTACGCTGCGAGCATGACCAGTCCCGCTCCGGCGACCCGTGCGTACCGACGGCTCAGCGTCGAGGAACGCCGCAGGCAGCTCCTGGCGGCGGCCCTCACCCTCTTCGCGCACCAGCCGCCGGGCGAGATCTCGCTCGACGACGTGGCCGAGGCGGCCGGGGTGTCCCGGCCCCTCGTCTACCGCTACTTCCCGGGAGGGAAACCGCAGTTGTACGAGGCGGCCCTGCGCTCGGCGGCCGACGAGCTGGAGCTGTGCTTCACCGAACCGCCGTCCGGGCCGCCGACGGAGCGGCTCTCGCGGGTGCTGGACCGCTATCTGGCGTTCGTCGACGAGCACGACGCGGGGTTCAGCGCGCTGCTGCGCGGCGGCAGCGTGGCCGAGACCTCGCGTACGACGGCGATCGTGGACGAGGTGCGGCGGGCCGCCGCCGAGCAGATCCTCGTCCACCTCGGCGTGGACCGGCCGGGCCCACGGCTGCGGATGATGGTGCGGACGTGGATCGCGGCGGTCGAGGCGGCGTCGCTGATCTGGCTGGACGAGGGGAAGCAACCCGCCGCCGAGGAGCTTCGGGACTGGCTGATCGACCACTTGATCGCGCTGCTGACGGCGACCGCGGCAACCGACACGGAGACCGCGGGGGCGGTGACGGCGCTGCTGGGTCTGGAGCGGGCCGAGGGGCCCGTGGGGATACTGGCGCGCCGGGTCGTCCCGGTGATGGACGACGCGACGCGCCTGCTGTAGCCGGGCAGGGCGGCCGGAGCACCGGGCCCCGCGCATGAACCGTCTGCCCGGCGCTCCTACAGGTCGTGCCCCAGACCCGGCGACGTGGGGATCGCCAGCCGGCCCTGGTCCGCGGTGTGGGCGAACGCCGTCGGGGCCAGGGGCTCCTCCGAGACCAGGAGCGGACCCACCAGATCCGCCGGGACCGTGGCGTGCGGCAGCGACGCGGCCAGATGCGCTGCCGCCAGGGTCGCCACACCCAGCTCCGGCATCGTGCCGAGCTTCACCGACAGGCCCGCCGCCTCCGCGAGCGCCGCGATCTGCCGGGCCCGGTGCAGCCCGCCCACCTTGAGGATCTTGATGTTGAGGACGTCGGCCGCCCCCCTCCGCACGATCTCCATCGCGTCGTGCAGCGACTGCATGCTCTCGTCGGCCATCACCCGCACCCCACCGCTGCTCCTCAGCGCCGCCATGCCCGTCAGGTCCCAGCGCGGCAGCGGCTGTTCGACCAGGTCCAGTCCGGCGTCGGCCAGCCGGGCGACGGTACGGCCCGCGGTGCCGGGGTCGTAACCCTCGTTCGCGTCGAGACAGAGTTCGGCCGTGTCCGGCAGCACCTCACGCACGAGGCGCACCAGCTGGACGTCGAGGTCCGGGTCCTCGCCGCCCTTGACCTTGATATGGGTGAAACCCCGGGTCGCGTACTCCGCCGCCTCCTTCACCATCTCGTCGACGGTGCCGAGACCGACCACCCAGGTGGTGGGCACGTGTGGCCGTACGCAGCCGCCGAGCAGCAGATGGACGGGCCGGTCGGCGGCACGCGCGGAGAGGTCGTGCAGGGCGATGTCCAGCGCGGCCTTGGCGAGGTGCTGACCGCGGATGGCGCTGTCCATGGCCAGATGGGCTCCGGCCAGATCGCGGGGATCGCGGCCGATGAGCGCGGGCGCCGCGTGGTCGGTGAGCGCGGCTTCGAGTCCGGCCAGGGTCTCGCCGGTGTAGGCGGTCATCGGGGAGGCCTCGCCGAAGCCGGACAGCCCGTCGGCCGTGCGCACCTCGACGACGAGGCTCACGAGTTCGGGGCTGGTGCCGCTGCTGATGACGAAGGGGCGTCGGTAGGGGGCCCTGACGACGCGCGTGTGGACCGAGGCGATCTTCAAGCACGGCTCCTTCGGTTTACGGCCCGGGCCGTAAGCACGGGCTCAGAGGCGTACGCGGTAGACGATCGGAGGGCGGCCGGTCCGACCCAGTTGCCGGCTGCCGGTGGGGACCGCCACACCCGCGCGTTCGAGTCGCTTGAGGATGCGGCGGGCGGTGCGTTGCTGGACGGAGAGGTGTTCGGCGACGCGGTGCGCGGTGATGCCGTCCTCCTCTTCCTCGGCGGCCAGTTCCCGCAGCCGGTCCAGCGTCCGAGGGTTGAGTCCGACGCGGCGGGCCAGCGTGGCCGTGCTCTCCGGACCCGTCGCGGGGCTCAGGGGCGGGGTGCGTTCCGCGTCGATGACGATGTCGACATCGTCGGTCATGGAGACGACTCCGGCCACCGCGCCCACCGAGCGGGCCCGGTTGACGGCCCGTCTGGCCAGGGACTCCGCCTCCGCGGCGGTGCGTCCGAGACCGAAGCCGACGTGGGCGGTGCCGTGCCGTGCGGCGAGATCGGCGAGGAAGGGGAGCCGGGTGAACTCCTCGCTCACCTCTTCCAGGACCCCGCGGGTGGTGACGACCAGCCGCGCGCCGTCCGGCAGCCCGGCGAGGCTTCCGCCGAGCACCCGCAGGTCGGCGGCGAGTTCCCGGTCGTCCGCGGGCAGATCGATGATGCCGAGGGCGATCTGCGCGTCGCCGCTGTGCGCTCCGGCGGTGGCGAGGACCAGCGCCTGGAGCGTGGAGCGTATGGAATGCCGCGAGGGGGCGAGCCGGACGGCGTGCAATTCGTGTTCGAGGAGGTGGAACGCCGAACCGAGGCAGGTGATGGCGACCCGTGCCTGCTTCCTGTCGCGCGCGTTCAGATGGAAGTCGGCGAGGTCCTGCGAGGTCAGCCCCGGGCGGTAGGGCAGGACGTGCACATGCTCGGTGGGCAGTTTGGCCTCGGTCAGCGTCTCCATGACCTCGCTGCGGCGCAGGGTGTCGATGGAGACACGGGAGACGTCGTGGCCGAGGCGGAGCAGTTCCACCAGGGCGCGCAGCAGCGTCGCGCCGTTGTACGGGACGTACATCGCGGGCCGGTCCAGCAGGCCGGCCGCCGCGGCGAGGGTGTGCGGGACGACGCCCGTGAACAGCAGGGCGTCGGCCTCCGCCTGGGCCCGGGTGACCATGTCGAGGGTCTCGTCCTCGTGCCGGTACGCGAGGGGCACCAGGCGCTCGGCGCCCGACGCGCCGCCGACCGCGACCACCTTGTGGACAAGGTCCTCGGGACCGATGACGCCGACCGTGAGAGCCATCGGCCGGTCTCCGTTCTGCTGGAGTGGTGGGAGGGGGTACGACACATTCGGCCGGAGGTTGACGCCCACCAACCCACGGCCCTAATTTCGGCCCAGGCCATAACCGCACACTTGCGGAGAGGATAGTGCCCCGATGCCCGAACGGGAAATGCCACTGCCCACAGATCTCGATCCGCGCGGCCGCACCTTCGGCGAGGAGGAACGGGCCGCGGTGCTGCGGGTCCTCGACTCCGCGGTGCTGTGCAGTTCTTTCGGAAGTGAAGCACGCTCCCTGGAAGCGGAGATGTCGCGCCTGTACTCCCGGCGGGAGGCCGTCGCCTGCAGTTCGGGTACGGCGGCTCTGCACCTGGCGGTCGCGGCGGCCGGGGCCGGGCCGGGCGACGAGGTCGTCACCACGCCCATCTCTGACTTCGGCACCGTGGCTCCCGTCATGGCCCAGGGCGCGCGGGTGGTGTTCGCCGACGTACGGGCCGAGGACGGCAATCTCGACCCGGCGGCGGTGGAGGCGGCCATCACCCCCCGTACCAAGGCGGTCATCGCCGTCCATCTCTTCGGCGCCGCCGCGGACACCGTCGCGCTGCGCGGGATCTGCGACCGGCACGGGCTCGTGCTGATCGAGGACTGCGCGCAGGCCTGGCTGGGTGAGGACGAGGAAGGCCGACTGCTCGGCACGCTCGGCGACATCGCCTGCTTCAGCCTCCAGCAGTTCAAGCACATCACCGCGGGCGACGGCGGACTGGCCGTCACCGACGACCCGCAGCTCGCCCGCGGGATGCGGCTGTTCATGGACAAGGGCTGGGACCGCGCCGAGGGCCGTATCCACCGCACGATGGGTCTCAACTACCGGATGCCGGAGCTCGTCGCCGCGGTCGCGCGGGCGCAGCTCGGCAAGGTGGCGGACGTGGTGTCCCGCCGGCGCCGGCGGGCCGGGCAGCTGGCCGCCGCGGTCGAGGGCCTCCGGGACTGCCGGATGCCGGAGCGCCGGGAGGGGCACGCCTGGTGGGTGGTGCCGCTCCTGGTCGACGACAACGCCCGCTGGAGCAAGCGGCTCCTGGATCTGGGCATCCCGTCGGTGCCGGGCTATCTGGAACGGCCGCTGTACGCCAACCCGGCCATGCCCGGGTATCCGCCGGGCCTGTGCCCCCGGGCGGAGGAGCTGATCGACCGTACGCTGCTCGTGCTCCCGTGGAACGAGGCGTACACCGAAGACGACGTGGACCGCATCGCGCGGGCCCTGTGCGAGGTGGGAGCACGATGAGCGCGACACAGACGTACGAGTGGCTGCGTCCGACACCGGCGGAGCACATCGGCTGGGACGTGGACGTGCTGTACGGGCCCTGGCCGCGGCACCAGCGGGATCTCGGGCTCGCGGAAGTGCGCTCGGTCCTGGACCGCTCCCCGGTGTCCGGTGCGCTCGCGCTCTCCACCCGGGGGCCCCTCTTCCACGACGGCGCGGGCAACGCCGAGACCGTGCGCGACCTCGCGGACTGCCCGGAGCTGCTGCCCGTCGGCACGGTCGACGTCCGGGACGCGCTCACCGCCGAGGACCGTCTGGACGAACTGGCCGCCGACGGGGTGCGGTTCCTGCGGCTGTTCACCGTCGAGCAGGCGGCCGAGCCCGGCTTCCCGGGCTACCGGCGGGTGGTGAAGCTGGCCCTGGAGCGCGGGATGGTGCTCCTGCACGACGGTGACCCGCGTCGCTTCGGACCGGCGCTCGCCGACCGGGGCGCGGAGGTGATCTTCCTGGATCTGCACGCGTATCTGCTGGCGGACTTCCTGCTGATGGCCCGTGACGAGCCGGGGTTCCGGGTCACCACACGTCTGCTGTCCGGCTGCGACTCGATCGAGCGGGTCGTCGACGGGGTGGGCTCCCGCCATCTGGTCTTCGGCTCGCGCACGCCCTTCATGGACATCTCGCCCCTGACGCTGCGGCTGCGCTACGCGGACATCTCCGACGACGACCGTGCCGCGATCTCCACCAAGAACATCGAGGAGTTGCTCGTCTGATGCCGATCATCGATGTGCACGCGCATGTGGGCCGCTGGCAGTTCCATCTGACCTGTGGCGACGCGGACAACAACCTGCGCCAGATGGACCGCTACGGCATCGACGTCCAGCTGGTGTCGGCGTCGGAGGCGGTGGTCTTCGACGCGGTCGCCGGGAACGCGGCGCTGCGGGAGGTCCTGGAGACCCGTCCGCGGCTGCGGGGGTACGCGGTGGTGAACCCGAACCGGATCGAGGAGAGTGCGGCGGACCTCAAGCGCTGCCTGGGCACCGGGCTGTTCGTCGGGGCGAAGATCCACACCCACTACCCCGGGCGGCTGCCCGGGACCCGCGAGATGGCGGAGGCCTTCGACGTGGTCGCGGAAGCGGGCGTACCGCTCCTGCTGCACACCTGGGGCCGCGAGGTGACCCTGCTGCCCGAACTCCTGGCGGAGCGCCCTGGACTGCGGGTGATCATGGGCCACGCGGGCGGGGACGCGTGGCGTGAGGCCGCGCACGCGGCCGCGGGCTGCGACCGGCTCTACCTCGAGCACTGCCGTACGGCGGCGGACTCGGGACGGGTGGCCTACGCGCGGGAGGCGGGGGTGCCGGTGGAGCGGATGCTGTTCGGCACGGACGCGACGCTGATCGACCCGTGCTGGTCGCTGGGTGTGATCCGGGATGCGGGCTTCACGGAGGAGGAGCGGGAGATGGTGCTGTGGCGCAACGCGCTGACGCTCTTCCCGGCGCTGCGCCCGGCCATGGCGGCCACGCCGTAGCCGGGCCGGCGTGGTGCCGCGCGGTCGGACAGGCCTCAGCCCGGCCGAGACGGTCGGCAGGGGCAGGGCCAGGGGCCGGGTGCGGTGAGGACCGGCCTCAGTCCTTCTCCTGCGCGAGGGACTCCAGGCACCTGACGACCGTCGTCCGCTCCGACTCCGGCAGCCGCGGCCCGTACGGGTCGTGCGCCGCCGACTCCGGGAGCAGGCCCTCCCACACCGCCGCCCACAGCATCCGCTGCACATAACCCTCGATCGGGGCCGTGAACGTGGCCTCGGCGAACCGGTCGAGGCGGCCCGACGCGCGGACGAACGCGGTGTGGTCACCCGCCGTCCACGCGTCCAGGACCGCGTTCGTCAGACCCACGCGCGCCGCGGCGATGCCGACCAGAGCCGAGTCTGCGCCCCACATCAGGGACGGGCCGAACATCCGGTCCTCGCCGGTCACGACGAGCTTTCCGCTGCCCTCGGCCGCGCGGATCGCGTCCTGGCAGGCCATCGCGCGGTCCAGGGTGGCGAGCTTGACGCCGACCGCCGACGGCAGAGCCAGCAACCGGCGGATCAGGGACGGCGGATAGGGGTAGCCGCCCGCCTCGCCGTGGAGGAAGAAGCCGAGCACGGGCAGCCCGCAGGCCTCGGCCACCCGCTCGTGCAGGCGTACCGCCTCCCGTTCGCCCTCGGGGCGTTCGGCGAACTGGGCCAGCGGATAGACCATGACCGCGTCGGCGCCCAGTCCGGCCGCCTGCACGGCCATGGTGAGGGTGGCGTCCCACGCCTCCCGCAGCGTGGTGGCGCGGACCGATCGTGGCACCCCCACGCCTGCCACGATCGGCCCGTCGACCGTCTCCCGCCAGATCCGCAGAACCTCCGCGCGGTCCGGTTCGGAGAGATACAGACCGCGGCCGGTGTGCGCCCAGACGGCGACGCCTCCGATGCGGGCGGCCGCGATCCGTTCCGCGTAGCCGCGCAGCGCACCGAAATCCACGGCTCCCCGGGCATCCATGGGTGTGGCCACTGCCGGAACCACGGTGCCGCGCAGTCCGCGCACCAGGGTCTGGGTCGCAGACATGGGCGGTCTCTCCCGTCTGTTGCGGTCGTTCCCGACACGCTAGCCTTTACGGTCCGGACCGTAAAGGAAAGGCGAGCCAGAATGTCCCAGCGCCCCATGCGTCTCGGTCTGTACGTCAATCTCTACGCGGACCAGGCGGACCGGCCCCGGCTCGCCGACGCGGTGGAGCAGGTCCGGCTGGCCGAGCAGGCGGGTTTCGACTGGGTGGTGCTCGGTGAGCGCCATCTGCACCGGCCCGGTTACCACGAGGCCGTCACCTCACTGGCGTATCTCGCCGCGCACACCGAACGGATCGGGCTCGCCACCGCGGGGCTCATCGCGCCCGTCTACCAGCCCGTGTGGCTCGCGGAGACGCTGGCGCACATCGACGTGCTCTCGGGCGGCCGGCTCACGGCCGGGTTCGTCCTCGGTTACCGGCCGGAGGAGTTCGCGCTGTACGGCACCCGGCCGGGCGAGCGCGTCTCCCGGTTCGAGGAGTGCCTGGAGCTGGTGACCCGGCTGTGGACCGAGGACGAGGTCACCCACGAAGGCCGCTGGACCTCGCTGGACCAGGCGTTCCTCTCGCCGCGGCCGGTGCAGTCGCCGCGCCCGCGGATCTGGAACGGCGGTCGGGTCTCGGCGGTTCTGGAGCGCACGGCCCGCATGTGCGACGGCTGGACGACGTCCTTCAACGAACTGGACTCCGAATTGCCCGAGAAGATCGCGGAGTACCGCTCGTACCCGCGCGGCGCGGCGAGTCTCGGCTCCGAGGTGATCGTCTGCCGCGAGGGTTTCGCCGCCGCCACCTCGCAGCAGGCCCGCGGGGCCCTGGAGGCGCCGTTGCGGGAGCTGTACGACGCGTACGGCGACTGGAAGCGCACCTCGGCGGACGCGGCGCGCTACGCCCAGCAGTGGGACGACATCGAGGCGCGCTCGGTGATCGGCTCGGTGGAGCAGTGCGTGCAGCGGCTGGGGGCGTACGGCGAGATGGGCGCGGACGGGGTGGTGCTGCGCATCCAGCCACCGGGGATGCCGCAGAAGGACGCGCTGGGCGCGATCGAGGCGTTCGGCACCGAGGTGCTCCCGCGGCTCAACGCCTGAGCGCGGACGGGCACCCGCGGCTCGACGCCTGAGCGCCGACGGGCGCCCGTGGCTCAACGCCTGAGCACCGGCCTGCTCCCGGGCTCACCGCCTGAGCGGCCGTCTTCTGAAGGCGCGTTGGACCACCAGCGCCGCCTGCGCGATGTCCGCCATGGCCGCGTCGTCCGCCATCAGCATCGGCTGGCGCACCCAGACCACCGAGTCCTCGGCCGCCTCGGCGACCGGACAGGGGCGGGTCCGCACGGCGTACGGCGCGAGGGAGGGCTCCCGGGTGAGGGAGCGGTACCCGGTGTCCAGTGGCACCCCCTCGGCGTTCATGGCGGCGAGGAAGACCGCCTTGGGGTGGCCGCCGAACGCCGCCGCCTCGTAACGCAGCAGGGCCAGGTGCCGGGTGTGACGGGTCGTCCCGGCGGGCTCGGGCACCGGCGAGAGTCCCTCGACGTCGTCCAGCGCCCGGGCGAGCGCGGCCGCCCGTGCCTCGCGATGGTCGATCTGGCCCTCCAGCAGCGGGAGCTGAGGGCCGAGGACGGCCGCCTGGAACTCCGTCATCCGCAGGTTCCAGCCCAGCTCCGGGTGTTCGTACCAGCCGTCTTCGGAACCGCGTCCGACATTGTGCAGCGCCCACAGCTTTTCGTGGGTCCGCCGGTCGTCGGTGACGACGATGCCGCCCTCCCCCGCGGTCATCGCCTTGCTCGACTGGAAGCTGAAGCAGGCCGCGTCCCCCAGTGTCCCCGCGGGGCGTCCGTGCCGGCGGGCGCCATGGGCCTGGGCGGCGTCCTCCACGACGGCGAGACCGTGGTGCTCGGCGGCGGACCTCAACGCCTCGGTGTCCGCGGGTGCGCCGGCCAGATGCACCGGCACGACGGCCCGGGTCCGCGGCCCGGCCAGCCGTGCGAGGGCCGACGGGTCGAGGTGCAGGGTGTCGGTGACATCGGCGACGACGGGCGCCGCACCGGCGAGGACGACGGCTGTGGCCGTGGCGACGAAGGTGTAGGCGGGCACGATCACTTCGTCGCCGGGCCGTACTCCGAGGGCCCGCAGGGCCAGGAAGAGCGCCACGGTCCCGTTCACCGTGCACACCCCGTGGGCGGCGCCGACGCCGGTGGCGAAGTCCGCGGCGAACCGCGCCACCAGGGAGTCGTCGCCCTGGCCCGCGGTCGCTCCCCAGCGGCCGCCGTCGAGGACCCGCATCAGTCGTTCGCGCTGCTCGTCGGTGGCCGGCGGTGGCCACTGCGGCCAGCCCTCGGTGCGTACGGGTGTCATCGCAACCCCTGGAGCAGGCGGTTCATCGTGCCGTGCAGGATCTGCTGCCGGTCGGCGGCGGCGAGGCCGGCGAGCAGCACCCGGCCAAGCCCGACGCGCAGGTCGAGGAAGACGGCGTCGGAACCGAAGGCGATGCGTTCGGCGCCCGCCTCGGCGACCAGCCGGACGAGATGGCGTGCGGTCATCCGGGAGCCGCAGGTCTCCAGGACGAGACTGGGGCAGTGAGCGGCCGCTTCGGCGGCGGGTGCGAAGCCGTCCGTCCAGAGGCCCGAGTGGCCCATCAGCAGGGGCAGTTCGGGGTAGCGGGGGGCGACGGCCGCGAATCGGGCGGGGTCGGACCAGGCGGAGCGGTACTGGCTGTGCGCGAGGACGATGCGCCCGCGCCCGGCGGCGATCTCGAAGGCGGGGGCGTACGCGGGGTGGTCGAGCGGGACTTCGTGGACCTCGGGGTGGAGCTTGACGCCGATGACACCGGGGGCTTCGAGGAGGTCCCGCAGCCGCTCGGGTGCTTCGGGGTCGTGGGGGTTGAAGACGGCGTAGCCGAGGAGGCGGCCGGGGTGGCGGGCGAGCTCCGCGAGCAGGAGGGCGTTGCCGGCGCGGGCGTCGGGGCCCACCGCGAGGAGGTGCGAGACACAGGCGGTGGTGACGCCGCAGCGGTCCATCACGGCCAGCAGGCTCCGCGCGGAGCCGTCGGTGACGGCGAACGCGGGCCAGCGTCCGAGGTGGCCGTGCGCGTCGATCACGCTCACGGGTGCTCACCCAGCAGCCGCAGGGCGTTGCCGCCGGCGATGAGGGCCGTGTCAGCCTTCGGCAGGTCCAGGGTGTCCAGTTGGTAGCGCGGTCCCGCGTCGTCGGTGACCGGGGCGCCGGTGCCGAAGAGGACGCGCCGGGCCCCGTAGCGCCCGGCGAACCACTCGACCTGGAGGTGCCCGGCGAGTGTGGAGGTGTCCACGGACAGTTCCTCGTGGACGTCCATGAGTTCGGCGAGCTCCCGCATGCTGCGGTAACCGGTGCCGGTGAGGACGATCCGCAGGGTCGGGCGGGCGTCGGCGAACCACCGCACCTCGGCGGCGGTCACCGTCTCCCAGGCGAGCAGTACGCTGGCGCGCCTGCCCGCCAGTTCGGCCGCCAGCGCGAGGGAGTGCTCGCCGGTGAGGGACCAGCGGTGTTCGCCGGGGCACAGCCGCACCACGCGTCCGGCGGGGACGTCCCCGGTGCCGAGCGGGCCGGGGATCAGCACGGGCACCGGCCGCAGTCTCGGGTTCCGCGCCGCCGCCAGGGAGGCGTTGCCGTCCCGGGGGTCGCCGTACACGGCGTGCGTGTGCACCACGCAGGCGCTGTCGATGTGCAGACGGTCGAGCTCCGCGGCCAGTCCTTCCGGGTCCCGGCTCGCCACCTCGTCGTACGGCAGCGGGCCGAGCATCCGGTTGATGTCGACGACGGTCACGACTTGAGGCCGGAGGTGGCGATCGAGTCCGTCAGATAGCGCTGGAGCAGCCCGAAGACGAGCAGACAGGGGATCACCGTGATGGTCGCGCCGGCCATGATCTGGTTGATGGTGACGTCCTGGCCGGCGAGGGTGGCGAGGCCCACCGTGAGGGTGCGCATGTCCGAGGACTGGCCGATGACGAGGGGCCAGAGGAAGTCGTTCCAGTGCCACAGGAAGACGAAGACGCCGAGGGTGGCGAGGATCGGCCGGATGAGCGGGATCACGATGGTGGTGTAGATGCGCCACTCGGACGCTCCGTCGATCTTGGCGGCCTCGAAGAGCTCGTCGGGCAGCTGGTACATGAACTGCCGCATCAGGAACACCGCCTGGGAGTTGGCCAGCGTCGGCACGATCAGTCCCCAGTAGGTGTCCACCCCGCCCATCTTCGACACCAGGATGTAGTACGGGATCAGCGTCGCCTGGAACGGCACCATCAGGGTGGCCAGGAAGGCCCAGAACAGCACCTCGCGGCCGGGGAAGCGCTTCTTGGCGAAGGCGTACCCGGCCATCGACGAGAACAGCAGGATGAGCACGACCGAGACGAGCGAGTAGATCAGCGAGTTCACCGCCCACTGGGTGACGTCGGCACCCTCCAGGACGTCGGTGAAGTTCTGCCAGGTGGCGCGGGTGACGTCCAGGGCGCCGGGCAGCGTCGAGCCCTCCGGCGGGGCGAAGGCGACGAGCACCATGACCGCGAAGGGCGCCACGGTGACGAAGGCGACCAGGACCAGCAGCACGGGCAGTCTCAGCCGGCCCATCAGTCCACCTCTCTGCCGATGAGCCGGCGCTGGATGAGCGAGAAGACCAGGACGACGACGAAGAGCATCAGGCCGACCGCGCTGGCGTAGCCGAAGTCGAAGTACTTGAAGCCCGAGTCGTACAGGAAGTAGACGAGCGAGTAGCTGGCGCGGACGGGTCCGCCGCCGGTCATCACGTACATCGCGTCGAAGACCTGGAAGGCCTGGATCGCTTCGATGACGAGGACGAAGAACAGCACCGGCCGCAGCATCGGCAGGGTCACCCAGCGGAAGCGCTGCCAGGCGCTCGCGCCGTCGACGGTGGCCGCCTCGGTGACCTCGCGGGGGATGGACTGGAGCCCCGCCAGCAGGATCAGCATGGTGTAGCCGAAGCCCTTCCAGGCCGCCGTGGCGGCGATGGAGGGCAGGACGAGGTTCTCGTCGCCGAGAAAGTCCACGGGCCCCAGCGAGATGGCGCCGAGGGCTGTGTTCAGCAGGCCGTCGTCGACCTCGTAGATCCACTTCCAGATGACGGCGGCCAGCACGATGCTGGTGACGTAGGGCAGGAAGAACACTCCGCGGAAGAAGCCCCGCATCCAGACCGTGCGATGCAGGAGCACTGCCGTGCCGAGGGCGAGGAGCACCGTCAGCGGGACGTAGACCGCGGTGTAGACGGCGGTGACGCCGAGGCTCTCCCAGAACAGGGCGTCGCCGAACAGCCGGGTGTAGTTCCGGGCGCCGATGAACTCCCACTCACCGCTGAGCCGGTAGTCGGTGAGCGAGAGGAAGGCGGCGCCGATCGTCGGCCCGAACCGGAAGACGACGAACAGCACGAGCATCGGGGCGAGGAACGCGAAGCCCACGAGAGCCTCGCGCCGCCGCCCCTGACGTCGTCCGGGCCGGGGCGCGACACTCTCGTGCGCTTCGGTGGTGCGCGGGAGGGCCTTGCCCGTGGCCGCCTCGCTCAACGCTGCCGTGCCAGCAGGTCGTCGGCCGCCTTCGCCGCGTCGTCCAGCGCTTCCTTGGGGCTCTTCTTGCCGGTCAGCGCCGCCTGGATCTCCGGTGCGAGCAGGCCCATCAACTGGCGGGCCGCCGGGTTGGGCTCACCGGGCGAGACCGCCGTGAGCGCCGCCTGGTACTGCTTGGCGTACGGCGAGGTGTTCGGCACACTGACGTCCGTACGGGGCGAGAAGTAGCCGCTGGCCTTGCCGAGCGACCGGATCTGCTCCGGCTGGGTCATGAACTCCAGGAACTTCTGCGCACCGGCCACGTTCTTCGACTTGGCGTTGACGCTGAGAGCGCCCGGGATGCCGAAGGCGATCTCCTTGGCCGGGCCCTTGAGCGGGGCGCCCACCACGACGTTGTCCGCTCCCCAGGTCTTCGCGGCCAGTTCGGCGTCGGCGAGGACGACCGAGAAGCCCATGGCCGCCTCCTGCTTGCCGAGCGCGTGATCGGCGAGGAGGTTGGTGTTCGTCATCGCGGACCTCGGGACCGAGCCGGCCTTCCAGAGGTCGGTGAGGAAGGTGAGCGCCTCGACACCGGCGGGGCTGTTGAACGCCGCCTTCTTGCCGGACTCGTCGAACACGGTGCCGCCCGCCTGCCACAGCAGCGGGTAGAAGTTGAGGTTCAGCGAGGCCTCGGGGCTCGCCGAGTAGTCCAGTATGGCGACGCCCTTCTGCTTGAGCTTGGGGGCAGCCGCCTTGATCTCGTCCCAGGTGCCGGGCGGTGTGGCGATCCCCGCCGAGGTGAGCAGTTTCCTGTTGTAGACCGTGGTGGTGACGGTCTGGTAGATCGGGGCGCCGTAGATCTTCCCGTCCTGCTTCATCGCGGCCAGGGTCGCGGGCAGGAACTTGTCGGCGCTGTTCTTCAGCGCCGCGTCCACGGGCGTGATGGCGCCGCCGGCGGAGAACTGCGGGATCTGGTCCGGTGTGAGCAGGACGACGTCCGGGCCCTTGCCGCCGCCGAACGCGGTGGCGATCTTCTGGTCGCGGTTGTCCCACGGCTGCTGCTCGACGGTGAGCTCGGTGCCCGGTGCCGATTTCTCGAAGGCCTTCTCGATTCCGTCCCAGTAGGCCGCGTTGGCCTTGGGGTCGGCGATCACCGGGTACATCCAGACGGTGACGCCGTCCGAGTCGGAGCCCGATCCGCCGCCCCCGCACGCGGAGAGCGAGGCGGCGAGCATGAACAGAGCGAGAGGAGCGGTGGCGCGCGTGAAGCCTGTCTTCATGGGGGCCTCCGGAAGGCCTGCTGAGAAGGGAGCGACGGGAGCCCGGCTGTTTCGGCCTGGGCCGAAAGTAGTCGCGGGGGATTTGGCCTGTCAATGAGTCAGGTACGGGGATCCGTTCGAAACAGTGCTCGGTGTCCGCCGTACGGCCCGGCCGCGCTCCCGCGGGTGCGGGGCGCGCCGCGGCGCGCCCGGTGACGGACGGGCCGGAGGGACGGGAGACACTGACCGGGTGAGAAGTGAGAACACCCCCTTCGTGGGCGGGCCGCTGGACGGGCGGGTACTGCCGGTCCTGGTGGGACCGACCGGACATCCGCCGAAGTGGTACCAGGTCCCCGTGCCCGACGACGACGGCGCCCCGCCGGCGGTGCACACGTACCGGCGTGTCCCCTCCGGCTACACCAAGCGGCTCGGTCTGCAGCGGGGCTGGAAGTACGAGTACGCACCGGGCGGCAAGGAACGCCGTGAACTGAAGTGGCCCTGGTCGAAGCCCGGCCGCCGCCCCGACACGCCGTAGGTCGCGCGCACTCCCCCTCGACGGATGACGGCATTGCGCTGAATCGACCACTCGCGGCGCGCTCTGGCTTGCGGGCTCCCACGATCGGCTGTGGGGCGGAGTGCCCGCCCGTCAGCCGGAGGTGATGAGGTGTCAGGCAGGTTGCTGCGCACGGTCTGTACGGCGGCCCTGGCCGCGGCGACGGTGATCGCGGCGGTACCGGCCGCGGCGGAACCCGTACCGGAACCACCGGCCGGGCACGCGGCCGGGACGGTCACCGGGCAGGGGGACGAGACCGGTGACGAGCCGGCGGACGAGACCGCGGGGCCGGAGACCGAAGGGCCGGGGACCGGCGGCGACGACACCGCGGAGGGCGCGGCGGGTGCCCTGCCCACCACGGTCCCCCAGATGCTCACCCGGCTCCGGACGCTGTACCAGCAGGCCGAGGAGGCCGGCGAGGCGTACAACGCCACCGAGGAGCAGCTCAAGGCCCAGCAGGCCCGGACCGCCGCCGTCGGCCGCGAGCTCGCCAGGGCCCGCAACGCGCTCGCCGACAGCCGCGGCGACGCCGGACGGCTCGCCCGCCAGCAGTACCAGGGCCGCTCCGAACTCTCCGCCTACGTGCGGCTCCTCCTCGCCCGCGACCCCCAGCACGCCCTGGACGAGGACCATCTGATGGAGCGTGCGGCGGCCGACCGGCTGGCGACCACCGACCGGCTGGAGAAGGGCGCCCGGCGGGCGTCCGCGCTCGCGGCGGCCTCCCGTGCGGCGCTCGACAAGGAGCAGACGCTCGCCGCCCGGCAGAAGCGGGCCCGTGACACGGCGGCCGTCCGGCTGAAGGCCGTCGAGGAGATGCTCGCCTCGCTCTCCCCCGAGGAGATCGCCGCACTGACCGCGCTGGAGGAGTCGGACACCGCCGAGGCGCAGGAGAAGATCCTCGCCTCGGGGGTGCTCGACGGGGAGCGGATGCCGACCGAGGAGGGCGAGAAGGCGCTGCGGTACGCGGTGGAGCAGATCGGCAAGCCGTATCTGTGGGGCGCGGAGGGTCCCGTTTCGTACGACTGCTCGGGGCTGACCTCCGAGGCCTGGGCGGCGGCGGGACGCACGATTCCGCGCACCAGCCAGTCCCAGTGGGAGAAGCTTCCCAAGGTCCCTCTGCGCTCACTGCGCCCGGGTGACCTGGTGGTCTACTTTGCCGGGGCCACCCATGTGGCCCTCTATCTGGGCGACGGCATGGTGATCCAGGCACCGCGTCCCGGGGCGACGGTGAAGGTCTCCCCCATCGCGGCGAACCCGCTGATCGGCGCGGTGCGGCCCGACCCGAAGGGCAGCCCTCTGGAGGAGTACACCCCGCCGCGGCTCCCTGAGGGCGCCACGGCGGGGCCGGACACCGGTTACTCGGAGGCGGGGGCCCCGGAGGCTCCGGCGACCTCGGCCAGATAGGCCTCGGTGAGCGCGGGGTCGAAGAAGAAGTTCTCGAAGTCCGCGGGGTCGTTGAAGCCGTTGGCGAAGCGGTCGGCCACGGGCTGGAACTGCCCGCCGGCGCCGATCAGGTTGAGCACGTGCTCCGGCGGGACGCCGAGCATGGCGTTCGTCCACTTGGTGACGTGCCGGGCCGTGTCCCAGTAGCGGTCGAACGTGGACTGCATCCAGGTCTCGTCGAACGGCTTGTCACCGTGCTCGACGATCGAGGAGAGGTACGCGGCGGCGCACTTGGACGCCGAGTTCGAGCCCTGGCCGGTGATCGGGTCGTTGGCGACGACGACGTCCGCGACACCGAGGACCAGGCCGCCGCCGGGCAGCCGGCCGATCGGATTGCGTACGGTCGGGGCGTAGCGGCCGGAGAGCGTGCCGCCCGCGTCGGTCAGTTCGACCTTCGTGGCCCGCGCGTACTCCCAGGGCGTGAACCTCTCCATGAGTTCGAGCGTCAGGGAGAGGTGCTCGGCCGGGTCCTTGATGCCCTGGAAGGCGTCGAGCGGTCCGCCGGGGATGCCCTCCCAGAACAGGATGTCCGCCCGTCCGCTGTTGGTGAAGCTCGGCATCACGAAGAGCTCGCCGACACCGGGGATCAGATTGCAGCGCACCGCGTCGAAGTCGGGGTGCTCCGGGCGCGGGCCGAGGCCGTGCACATAGGCGACGGCGAGCGCGCGCTGCGGGGCGTCGTACGGGGAACGGGAGGCGTCCCGGCCGAACATGGAGACCAGTTCGCCCTTGCCCGCGGAGACGAGCACCAGGTCGTACGTGCGCGAGAAGAAGTCCAGGTCGGAGACGGCCGCACCATGGATGACGAGCTGTCCGCCGCGCTGGGCGAACGTCTCCATCCAGCCGGCCATCTTCACCCGCTGGTCGACGGACTGGGCGATGCCGTCCAGCTTGCCCACCCAGTCGATCACTCTCTGGGACTCGGGTCCCGCGACGGAGACGCCGAGGCCCTCGATGCGCGGGGCCTGGGACTCCCAGAAGTTGATGCCCAGGTCACGCTCGTGCTGGAGCGCGGTGTGGAACATGCACTGCGTCGACATGACCCGGCCGGAGCGGATCTCGTCGGCCGTGCGGTTGGACATCAGGGTGACCTCGTAGCCCTGCGACTGCAGGCCGAGGGCGAGCTGGAGACCGGACTGGCCGGCTCCGACTATGAGTATCTTCCGCATCGGGGAGTCTCTTTCGTCTGTCAGGACTGTTCGGGGGTTGCTTCGAGCGCGTGGGCGACCAGCGCGAGCAGCGATTCGATCACGGTGATCCGGCTGCGTGCGTCCATGATCACAACCGGCACGTGCAGGGGTACCGTCAGGGCCTCCCGCACGTCCTCGGCCTCGAACAGCTCGGACCCCTCGAAGTGGTTGACGGCCACGATGTACGGCAGCCCGCTGCTCTCGAAGTAGTCGAGCGCCGGGAAGCAGTCCTGGAGCCTTCGGGTGTCGGCGAGGACGATCGCCCCGATCGCACCGCGCACCAGGTCGTCCCACATGAACCAGAAGCGCTGCTGGCCGGGTGTCCCGAACACGTACAGGACGAGGTCGTCGTCCAGCGTGATCCGGCCGAAGTCCATGGCGACGGTGGTGGTCGTCTTGTCGGGCGTCGAGGTGAGGTCGTCGGTCTCCTCGCTCGCCGTCGTCATCAGCGCCTCGGTCTGGAGCGGTGTGATCTCGGAGACCGCGCCGACGAAGGTCGTCTTGCCCACACCGAAGCCGCCCGCGACCACGACCTTGGTGGCGGTGGGGGCACGGGTGTGGTCGAGCTGCCAGTCCTTGAGTCCCTCGTCGGCGGCCGGCGGCGGGCCGGTCTCCGGCTCCGGGGCGGGCCGGACGGGAAGCGTGTCAGAGGCGGCGGAGTCCACTCAGCACCCTTTCGAGCAGTGCGCGTTCGGGCCGTCCGGGCCCGTGCCCGGTGCCGTACACACGGATCTTTCCCTGGTCGGCGAGGTCACTGAGAAGGACCCTGACGACGCCCAGTGGCATCTTGAGGATCGCCGAGATCTCGGCGACGGTACGCATACGGCGGCACAGCTCGACGATGGCCTGGAGCTCGGGCATGACCCGCGAGGACAGGTCGCCCTGGGGCAGCTGTCTGCGTTCGGCGGGCGCCTCCAGCGCCGCGACGAAGGTCTCGACGAGCAGCACATGGCCGAAGCGGGTGCGGCCTCCGGTGAGGGAGTACGGGCGTACGCGGGCGGGGCGGCGGTTCTCGCCGCGCACCGGAAGTTTGCGGGCGGACGTCACTGGGAGCCCTCCAACGACTGGCGCAGTTCGTTGCGGAGTTCGGGGGTGAGGACGTGTCCGGCGCGGCCGACGAACATGCCCATGTGGTAGGCGACGACGGACATGTCGCAGTCGGCGTCGGCCTGGACGCCGAGCAGCGAGCCGTCGCTGATCGACATGACGAAGACGCTGGCCTCCTCCATGGCGACCATCGTCTGTTTCACACCGCCGCCGTCCATCAGCCGGGCGGCGCCCACGGTGAGGCTGCCGATGCCGGACACGATGGTGGCGAGGTCGGCGCTGGAGCCCCGCGGGCCCTCCCGGCGGGGGGCCTCGGCGGGGGCGGCGTTCTGTGCCGGGTCGGAGGACAGGAGCAGCAGTCCGTCCGACGAGACGACGGCGACCGAGCGCACGCCCGGCACCTCTTCCACGAGATTGCCCAGCAACCAGTGCAGATTGCGGGCTTCACTGCTCAGGCCGAACGTCCCGGTCGCAGTCAACTGCGTGCCTCCTCGACTGTGTCCCCCGCATCTTCTGTTGTTGTCTGTGGTGCGGTGCGCTCGATCTCCGACTGCGCATCGCGGCGGCCCTCCTCGGCCGCCTGCTGAAAGCCGCCGAGCCTGCGGCGCAGGGCGTCGGCATCGATGCTGCCGGTGCGCTCGCCGGGCGTGGTGGCGGGTTGGACGACCTTGGGCGTCCGCTTGGGCAGGCCCTTGTCGGTGACGCGGTCCCAGACGGGCGCGGGCCGGTCGCCGACGGGCTCCGGCCGCGGCCGGGACTCGGGCTCGGCGGGCAGCGCCTGGGTCCAGTCCTGAGTCTCGGCAGGGGCCTGGGCGGGAACCGGGGAGGGTGCCTGCGGCGCCGGCTCCGCCGTCTCCGGCAGACGCATCTCGAACGTCGCCTGGTCCGTCCCGACGGTCTCCGGCTCACCGTCGGGCGTGCGCTCGTGCCTCTCCGCCTCCGCGTCCGCCTCGGCCGCCCGGACGGAGGCCTCGGCGGCCGCCACCAGCGGGTCGGCGGAGTGGGCGAGCTGTCGCGGACTGCTGGGCAGGGCGTTGGAGTTGGCCTCGGCGACGGAGCCCGGCTGCTGGACCGCGGGCGTGGCGTCCGCCGTCCTCGCGGTGTGCTGCTCGGCCGGCGGCTCCTTGGGCAGCAGGCCCCTGGACAGCACGATCACCGCGGTGATGCCGCCCTGCTTCTGCTCCCGCAGCTGGACCCGTACGCCGTGGCGTGCGGCCAGCAGACCGGCGACCCGGAGCCCGAGGCCGTCGCCGTCCTTGTCCGGACGGGTCTCGTACCCCTCGGGGTTCTCCAGCCGCTCGTTGAGTTCGGCGAGCCGGCCACCGGTCATCCCTATGCCGCTGTCCTGCACGGAGAGCATCACCTCGCCGCTCTCCAGCAGCCAGCCCGAGAGCTCGACCTGGGCGTCCGGCGGGGAGAACGAGGTGGCGTTCTCCAGCAGTTCGGCGATCAGGTGGCTGAGGTCGTCGGCGGCGAAGCCGGCGACCTGGGCGTGCGGCGGCAGCGACTGGATGACGACCCGCTCGTACCGCTCGATCTCGCTGACGGCCGCGCGCAGCACGTCGACGAGGGGCACGGGACCGGGGTTCGCGTGGCCGTGCTCGGCGCCGGCGAGGACCAGGAGGTTCTCGCTGTGCCGGCGCATGACGGTGGCCATGTGGTCGAGCTTGAAGAGCGTGGCGAGCCGCTCCGGGTCCTGCTCGCGGTCCTCCAGCTTCTCGATGACGCCGAGCTGACGTTCCACGAGGCCGAGGGTGCGCAGCGAGAGGTTGACGAAGGTGTGGTCGATCGTCGTGCGCAGCCGGGTGAGCTCGGCGGTCAGCTGCTCGGTGCGGTGCTGCAGTTCGGCGCGGCCGGTGGCGAGTTCGGCGGCCAGTTCGTCACGGGCACCGGCCAGGTCGCCGCGGTCGCCCTCCAGCCGCTCGGCGCGCAGGGAGAGCTCGCGCAGCTTGCCGTGCAGGGTGTTGAGCGACCGCACGACCTGGGCGAACTCGTCGTTGCGGCCGGTGAAGCGTACGGGCTCCTCCACCTCGGGGGCCGCCGCGAGGCGGGCCGCGCCGATGCGCAGGACGGCGAGCGGACGGGTGAGGGTCCGCGCGACGGCCGAGGAGACGCCGATGGCGAGGATCAGCAGACCGCCGACGAGGGCGATCTGGAGTTCCAGGGCGGTGACGTCGTCGTCCCGCAGCTTCTCGAAGCTGGTGATCCGGCCGGAGGCGAGAGAGGACTCGACGCTGCGCATCTGCTCGATGCGGGCGGTCAGCGAGGCCTCGACCTTCTCGTGGTCGGACTTGCGCTCGCCCTTGGAGAGCACGGGCTGGTCCGTCAGACGGGCGAGATAGCTCTCGGCGGTCTTGATCTCGGGTCCGGTGACGGTGGCCGCCAGCGAGTCGCGGGCGCCCTTGCCCGCGGCCTGGTCGAAGTCGGCCAGCGCGGCGAGTTCGCGTACGCGGGCCTGCTGGGCCGCGCCGCTCAGGCCGTTACGCAGGGCGTCGCCCGGCGCGTCGGCCTCCTCCTCCTGGACGGGCAAGCCGGTGATCGGGTCGATGGTCTCGGTGGTGCCCTTGCCCGGCACGGCGAGCGCGGCGAGCAGCAGCCCGCGGGTGGCGGATGCCTGCTCGACGGCGAGCCCGAGTTCGGCGGGCGCGCGGGTGTCGCCACCCGACGCGCTCCGGGACTCGCCCCAGGCCCGCGGCGGGGTCTTCTCGGTGAGTTCGTCGGCGACCGCGTGCAGATGGGCGATGACGGCGGAGTACGCCCGGTGGGCCTCGGTGGCGGTGCCCTTGCCCGTCAGGGCGGTGCGGCGCACGGAGGGCACGGCGGCCAGTTCGCGCCCCAGTCCGGCGTGGTCGCCGGAGATGAGGCTGCCGATCTCGTCGATCTGCCGGTCGACGCGGGCGCTCGTGCTGTCGGAGATGACCCGCCGGTCCTTCTCCTCGCCCTCCTGGTCCTCGCGTCCGGCCGCGATGTACGAGGTGACCTCATCGCGCTCGTCGGCGAGCGAGTGGGCGAGGGTGACGGCCTGGCGGTTGAGTCCGGCGAGAGTGACGAGGCGCTGGGACTCGTTCAGTTCGGCGGAGGCGTTGAGGATGCCCGGGGTTCCCGCGGCGATGACGACGAGGCCGACGACGGCGACGCCCGCGACCAGCCGGCTGCGCACCCGCTTCGTGCGGCCGCGCGCGGCGGGATCCGGCGAGGTCTCCTGTGCCGGGAACGTCTCAGGGACCAGGGGGGCCTGAGGCCGCTTCTTCTGCACCGGTGCTCGCAATCCTGCTTGACTTGTCCGCCCTTGCAGCAGAGATGACGACCGGTCACACGCGAGTTCCCGCCCCCTGCACGGCTTCAGACCATTGCAGTGCTCCTGGGAGGGAGGCGCGCATCGGCCGCTCCGCCACCTGAACGAGTGAACAGCAATCGGGAGTTGGCAAACAACTCGCGCCCGTCCGCGGATCGGCCCTCTCCGGGCGGTCGGCTGGATCTTCCGGCCGGGCTTTGGCAAGATGCGCGCCCGCAGCTTCGCCGCCGGGCGGCCCGTCCCCCAGAAACATGCCCTGACCTGCCGGTACGGGGCATTTCGACAGTGGTGCAGGCATCGTGAACGAGTCGTGCAGACTGGGCATCATGCGTATCGAACTCGCGACCGCACCCGGCTCGCCCGAACGCCCCAACGAGGACTGGGCGTCGGTCGCCCTTCCCGCCTCGGGTCAGGGGGGAACGCTGGTAGTACTGGACGGCGTGACCCCCCCGGTGTCGGATTTCGGATGTGTGCACGGGGTGCCGTGGTTCACCGCACGGCTCGGCGGCGCGCTGATCGAACTGTCCGGTTCACTCCGGGATATGACACTGGCCGATGCCCTCTCGGCGGCAATCCGGCGCACCGCCGACGCCCACCGCGACACCTGTGACCTTTCTCACGTGCGCACGCCGCAGGCCACCGTGGTGATGGTGCGCTGGGGCGGCCCGCAGGACGACGTGGAGCATCTGGTGCTCTCCGACTCGGCGCTGCTGCTGGAGTCGCCCGACGGGGAGGTGCGGGCGGTGCTGGACGACCGCATCGACCGGCTGCCGCGGGATCAGCTGCGGACGCACGCCACGGCGGATCTCCTGCGCAATGCGGAGGGCGGGTTCTTCACCGCCGCGGCCGACCCGGCCGTGGCGGCCCGTGCGGTGACCGGCCGGACACCCCGGGCCGAGGTCCGCGCGGTGGCCGCACTGACGGACGGCGCCTCCCGGTGGGTCGACATGTTCGCCGAGGGGACCTGGGCCGAGTGCGTGGCGCTGCTGCGCAAGGAGGGGCCGCAGGGCCTGATCGACCGGGTCCGGGCGGTCGAGGCGGAGGCGGAGGAGCGTACGGAAGTGATCCGCTGGAAGCTGCACGACGACGCGGCGGTGGTTTTCGCGGAGCTCTGAGCGGGGGCGGGCCCGCCGGTCTGATGAGCGGGGGCAAGCCGGTCCGATGAACGGGGGCGGGCCCGCCGGTCCGATCAGCGGCGCCCGCCACTCGTTCGGCCGCGTCGGGGAGCCGGGTCCGCGACCCGTTCGACGTCGGGAAGCGACCGAGGACGGCCACCCGTCCGACGTCCGAGAGCAACCCGGGACCGGCCGTCCGACGTCCGAGAGCAACCGAGGACGACCACCCGTCCGGCGTGCGATCGGTACGGCGTCCTCGACGGAGGCGACACCGGCGATCGCGCCGGCCACCGCACCACCGAGCATGTTCGCCGGTATCACCTGCGCGGGCCGGGCGGCAGCGAACGGAATCCCGCCCTCGAAGATGCCGAACATCCCCATAACAGCGCCGCTCCGAGAGCAACCCGGGACCGGCCGCCCGTCCGGCCGCGGAAGCAGCAGCGGCGGCGGCAGCGGCAGCAGTCCATCCGTACGACGCAGGCAGGCACCACGGCCCCGGCCACCCGCTCGGCGGCGGCAGGCGACAGACCCCGGCCGTGCGCGGACTCGCGGGCGCGGCCACTCGTTCGGCGTCAGCGGTCATCCCACCGGGCGAGCGGCCGGGGGTGAAATCTAGCTCTCCGCCCGCGCGTTCAGCTGATGGAGCAGCCTCGCCAGCTCCGCGATCTCGCCGCGGTCCCAGCCCGCGAGCTTGCGGACGTAGCGGTCACGGCGGGCGTCCCTCACTCGGCGGAATCGCGCGAGACCTTCTTCGGTGAGCCGGACGAGTGACGCGCGGCCGTCGGCGGGATCGGGCTCGCGGGTCACCAGACCGAGCTCCTCCAGGGCGTGCAACTGCCGGCTCATGGTCGCCTTGCCGACGCCGAAGTACACCGCGAGGTCGGTGGCGCGCTGCGGTCCCGTCTCGTCGAGCCGGACGAGCAGGCCGTAGGCAGCGGGCTCCAGTTCGGGGTGGACCTCACGTGCCATCTCGCCGGACGACGCCCTCGCCCGACGCAGAAAGACAGCCAACTCCCTTTCCAGAGCCAGGAATTCGTGGTCCACGCCGTTCTCGGCCTGTGGGCCCGCTTCCCCGCTCGTACCGCTTTTGTGCACGTCAGCACCCCTCGCGCGCTTTCCCGATCCCGGTTTCTTCTGTCAACGATTCACACCTTCGCCGCTCCACCAGTATTTCGCAGGTGTAGACCGATGGCAGCTCCCCGCCCCTCTTCCTCCGGGCCGCCCCACGTGCGCGGCCTGCCGCGTGTCATGTCCACATCATATGCCTGGGACGGCCGCCTGGCGGCGCGTCCTCAGGTCCCCCCGCCGAGATCTTCGGAGGCACGCTTGTGCCCGTGCAAAGATCCGGAACGACCGTTCCCCTCCGCCCCGCGAGGAGATCCCGCCGCTCCCTCATCGCAGTGTCCGGCGCACTCCTCGCTGTCCTTTCCCTCCTCTTCACCCTCCCCGGCACCGCCGGCGCCGACGACGTCCCCCCTCGGGGCTCCGCCTATCTGGGCATGGGCGTCATCGCGCACGACGGCCAGGGAGGAGTGCCGCGCAGCAGCCGCGCCGCCCAGTCGGAAGGCGTCGACGTCTCCAGCCACCAGGGCAACGTCGACTGGCCGACGCTCTGGAGCAGCGGTGTGCAGTGGGCCTACGTCAAGGCCACCGAGGGCACCTACTACCGGAACCCCTACTTCACCCAGCAGTACGGCGGCTCGTACGACATCGGGATGATCCGCGGCACGTACCACTTCGCCACGCCCGACACGACGACCGGTGCCGCCCAGGCCGACTACTTCGTCAGTAACGGAGGCGGGTGGTCCCAGGACGGCCGCACCCTCCCCGGCGCGCTGGACATCGAGTGGAATCCCTACGGCGACGCCTGCTACGGCAAGTCCCCGACAGGCATGGTGACCTGGATCCGGGACTTCCTGAATCGCTACAAGGTCCTGACCGGCCGGGACGCGGTGATCTACACGGCCACCACCTGGTGGACCCAGTGCACCGGCAACTACGCCGGCTTCGGCACGAGCAATCCGCTGTGGATCGCGCGCTACGACACCACTCCCGGCCCTCTCCCCGCCGGCTGGGGCACCCACACCATGTGGCAGTACACCTCGTCCGGACCGACCGTGGGCGACCACGACCGGTTCAACGGTGCCTACGACCGGGTCGTGGCCCTCGCGAACGGCTGACCCCGGTACCGTCCGGCAACCGCCGGAACGGCCCTGCGACCCTCACCGCCCCGCGTCTCCCCCGGTCTCAGGACCAGTGCGCGGGGCGGTCCAGTGTTCCCGGCAGCCTGGTGGAGGCGTCCCCCCGGGCCGCGTTCAGCTGCGGCTGGGTGAGGAAGAAGCTGCCGCTGAGGTCCGCCCCCGACAGGTCCGCGTCCCGCAGGTCCGCTCCGATGAGGTCGGCGAGGCGCAGATCGGCGCCGCCGAGGTCGGCGGCGATGAGATACGCGCCGCGCAGGCTGGCGCCCCGCAGGTCCGCACCCCTCAGCCGGGCGCCCAGCAGGTCCGCTCCCCTGCGGTCCTTCCTCCCGCGGCCCGCTCCGGCCCGTACCAGCTCGCTGGTCCGCAGCAGGACCATGTTGACCCGCTGCCGGTGCGCCGCCACGTCCAGTTCCACGAGGGCGTCGGGTCCGAGCTCGGTGAGGGCCTCGGTCTCGGTCAACAGGCCCCGGATCTCGCCGTGCAGGGAGCGGGCCGGCTCCAGGGTGAGCGCCTCGTTCAGATACCGGAGCAGCTCGTGGAGCTGACGGACGACGGGAAACACCGCGAACATCTGTGCGGCCGTGTCGGGGGCCGCCCGCCAGTCCTTGCCGCCGAAGATGGCCTGCGAGACCTTCTGCCCGGCGCCGAAGCAGTCGTAGACCGTGCAGCCGGTGAAGCCGCTCGGCCGCAGTCGGGTGTGGATGCCGCAGCGGAAGTCGGCGGCGAGGTTGGGGCAGGGGGTGCCGGCGTCCTTGTCGAGCGCGAAGTCCGCGGACCGGGTGAAGGGCAGGGCCACACAGCACAGCCCGAAGCAGTTCCCGCAGTCCGCCCGCAGCTCGCCGTTCCCGGCCTGCCGGGGCGTCGTGTTCATCACTCTATTGTGGCGGACCGGACGGGACCCCCGGCGCACGGGCGCCGGGGGTCCCTCTGTCGGTCACGTCATCCGTGCGAGCAGGTCAGCCGCACTGACCCGCGGGACGGTCCCGGGTGACCAGGTCGGTCCAGCCGGTGGTGCCGTCGATCCAGACCACCTGACGGCCGGAGACCGCGGCCGGGGAGATCTGCTCGCCGCGGTTGCAGGACAGCCGCTCCTGGCGCGAGCCGTCGGTGGTCAGCTGCCAGATCTTCGGCAGCGTCTCGTTGCGCAGCGCCAGGTCGGGCACCTGACTGTTGACCGTGACGGCGGTGTCGGAGACCGTGAGGTCGAAGGAGACCAGCGCCTTCGGCTTGCGCTCCGAGCTGATGTCGACCGTGCCGGTGCCGTCCAGCGCCGACCTGCGGATGCCCATCCGGCCGTCGTCGTTCAGGTTCTCGTCCACGAGCCAGAAGGCGTGGGTCGCGTTCACCCCGGTCTGACCGAGTACCTGCGGCTCGCCGAGCTGCTGGGCCAGGGCCGCCTTGCCGGTCTTCAGGTCGAGGATCTCGACGCCGAGCTTGTAGTCGTCCGGGGTCGGATAGAGCTTGGCGTAGGAGAGCTTGCCGTTCCTGATGGCCGGCAGTGCGGTCAGGATGTCGAAGCCGCCGCCGTCGACGAGCGTGGGCCGGGTGTCACCGGGACGCAGATAGCCGACATGGCGGTCGCCGAAGATGCCGGACGTCTCGAAGACGACCACACCGTTCTCCACCCGCAGTCCGCTGATGTCGCTGAACGAGGTGTAGAGCTTCTTGATCCGGCCGCCGGCGACCGGCCGGGACAGGATGTCCAGGCTGGTGGTGCCGTACGCCGCCCATACGACGGTCTTGCCGTCGGTGGCCGGGTAGACGTGGTAGCGGCCGTCGTTCGGGCTGACCGGCTTCACCGCGCCCCTGCCGTCGGTGCGGCCCGTGTAGACGGAGTACGGCTCGGAGCCCTCGTCGTCGGACTGCGAGACGACCCATTGGCCGCCGCCCGCCTGGGCGCCGGTGCCGGTGGTGTTGATCTTGCCAAGCAGCTGGTCGGAGTCGACGCCGAGGGCGTCCTCCCAGCCGGCCACGATGCCGTGGGCGTTGAACGACCGCTTCACGGCGTTCAGTTGCTTGGCGTCGGCACCCAGGTCCTTGGCGGCGGCCAGGACGGCGTTGCGGCCGTCGGTGAAGCCGTCGAGGGGGGTCAGGTACTCCGCGAGCGCCTTGTAGACGATCCGGTCGGTGAGTTCGCCGCCCACGTCCTGGCGCAGGTCCCAGAGCGCGCCGGAGAAGATCGTGGAGTTGAGGTGCACTCCGCCGTTGTCGGTGGAGTAGGTGACCCCGAGGAAGTTCTTCGAGGTGCTCGCACCGTCGTTGAGGTCGCGCAGCGCACAGGCGCGGGGCGCCGCCGTACGGCAGAGGTCCTCGCCGATCAGACCCGAGTCCGGGTCGTCCATGGAGGCGCCGGAGGCGGCCAGGTCGATGGCGTTGCCGAAGTAGTCGGCGACGGCCTCGTTGAGGGCGCCGGACTGGCCCGCGTAGACCAGGTTGGCGGTGTTCTCCACGACGCCGTGGGTCATCTCGTGGCCGACCACGTCGAGGTCGGCGGAGAGCGGCTTGTACTCCTCGTCGCCGCCGCCGTAGACCATCTTCTGGCCGTCCCAGAAGGCGTTGACGTACGGGAAGCCGAAACTGGTGACGCCGACGAGGGAGTTGACCGTCATCCCGCGGGCGTCGAGGCTGTCGCGGCCGTGGGCGTCGCGGTAGTAGTCGTAGACCCGGCCGGCGGCCCAGTGCGCGTCGACCGCGCCGGCGTCCGTGGCGTCCTTGCCGACGTCCTTCGACGGGTCGGCGAACTCCTTGATGCCGCCGGGCCACACGCCCAGGACGTCATTGACGTCCAGTTGCCGCGCGTCCCAGGTGGTCAGCGTGTTCTTGCTGCCGGCCGCCATGCGCTCGGTGTCGCTCATCAGGTACGTGGCGGCGTTCCCGTCGAAGACGAGATTCAGGCCGACCCTGGTCCCGTCCAGCTTGACGCCCGTGCCCTCGGTGCCGGGGATCGCGTCCGCCGTGGCGGAGCCCGCTCCTCGCGCGGCCGCCTTGGGGGCCTCGCCGGACGCGCCGTTGCGCTGCTCGGCCAGCGTCTTGATGCCGCTGAACCGAAGGACGGGATAGCCGGCGCGGGCGTCGATGAAGACCTGCTGGAGCACGGGTTCACCGGTGGCGGGGTTCGCGCCGCGCACGGTCACCTGGTGGGCCAGGACGCCCTCGCCCCGGGGTATCACCACGAGGCCCGCGACCGAGCCGGTGAGCGCGGCCGCGCGGGCGGACTCGGCGCCCTTGGCGCGGATGACGTCCGCCTTGCTCAGCGTCTTGCCGCCGAGCTGGGCCGCCGTCGCGGCGACCGCCCGTCGCACCGCGGTCTCGTTGCTCACCGTGGCCGTGGTGCCGGTCTTCAGACCGGTGAAGTACTTGCCGGAGGTGCCGGTGACGACCCGCTTGCCGCCCTGGTGCTCCATGCGGACCACGTACTGCCCGCCGAACACCGTTATCCCGTGGTGCTTCTGCTGGAGCCGTACGGTTTCTTCCTTGCCACGCTCGACGGTCGCGAGCGGAGCGAGGTCGCGCCGGGCGTCGGCGATCCGGTAGCGGCTCTCCTTGGCGTCCAGATGGCCACGGGCCGCGTCCGCGGGGCTCGCCCCGGCGTCCGCCGCTTCCCTGATGCCGTCGACGAGCGACGGGGTGGCCGTTCCTGCCCCCGGCAGGACGTCGGCGGGCGGTGCGGCCGCCGGCGGGGTGGCCGCCTGAGCCGGTACCGCCGTCAGCAGCAACCCTGCCGCGCCGAGCAGCGCGGCGAGACCGGTCCCCCTGGCAACTCCCGGTCTCCGTGTGCTTGTTCTGGCCTTGCGCACAGTTCGTACCCCTCCCACGTGCTGGTCAAGCCGTAAAGGTGGTCATGGCCATGCAAACCCGTGAGGCGCCAACCGAACAATGTGGCCGACGCGTTGACAAGTGGACACGCACACTTGTGTGGCCCGTGAAGACAAGGTGAGAATCCCGGGCATGAGCGAGGGGGAACTGCGGACCCTCGGCCTGGGGGCCGCCGAGGAACGCACCTACGAAGCACTGCTCAAGGAACGGGCGCTCGAAGCGGAGGAGCTGGCCCGTCTCCTGGGACTGCCGCGCGACCGTCTCGACCTGGCGCTCGGGCACCTCGTCGAACACGGGCTGGCCGTCCCGGGCGACGGGGACGGCGCGCTGCCGCATCCCGCGGCGCCCGCCGCCGCGATCCGTACGCTCATCCACCGCCGCCAGGCCGAACTGCATCTGCGCTCGGCCGAGCTGGAGCGATTACGCATGACCGCGGACCGGATCGCCGGGCGGCTGATGTCCGGCTCACCCACCGCCCCGGAGGGCGGGATCGAGGTGGTGACGGGACCGCGGGCGATCGGCGAACGGGCGGAGTACCTGCTGGCGGCGGCGGAACGCGAGGTCGCGATCCTCGACCGCCCGCCGTATGTGAAGGGCCCGCGCGACGGCAGTGCCGGGCAGGCCGGGCTCGGTATCGAAGCGCTCCTCGACCGCGAGATCGAGGTGCGGACCGTCCTGGACCGGGACGGACTGGCGACTCCGGGCCGGATGGGCTCGGTGAGCGGTCTGGTCGAACGGGGGCTGCGGGCCCGGGTCGCGACCGCCGTCCCCACCAAACTGATCTGCGTGGACCGCCGGATCACCCTGCTCCCGCCGACCGACGCGGCGGATCCGAGGGCAACCGCCCTGGTCATCGGTGACGCCCTTCTGCACAACGCGCTGGTCCCCCTCTTCGAGACGGTCTGGGAACGCGCCACACCCCTCGGCGGCCCGGACGGCGAGGACCGCACGCTCCCGAAGGCGCAGAAGGAACTCCTCGGGCTGCTCGCGGCCGGCCTCAAGGACGAGGCGATCGCCCGCCGGCTCGGGGTCCATGTGCACACCGCCCGCCGCAGAATCAGCCATTTACTGCAGACGCTGGGCGCGGAGACCCGCTTCCAGGCGGGCGCGCAGGCGACGTTGCGGGGCTGGCTCCACTGACGGAGCCGGGGCCGGCGCGGACCGTCGCGTTGAGAGGCGTTCGTGGAGTGTGATCACCGGCTCTGCCGAGATCACTGGACTCCTCCCCGACGGCGGGCAAGATGGCCGGATGACGTGGTTCGCTCTCCCGAAGAGGCTGCCGAGGTGGCCGGCCCTCGCGCTGCTCACGGCCGTCACGGCGTGCGGAGGTCCGGTCTCGGCCGATCCCGACGCGGGTGACGGCCCGTCGCCCCTGCCGCCGGGACCCTCGCCGCAGTCGTCGGCGGCACCGTTCGCCGGGCCGGCCTCCGCCGGGGTGCTGCTCGACGAGGACGGCGTGCACTACTGCTCCGCGAGCGTCGTGGACAGCCCGCGGGGCAATGTCGTCGCCACCGCGGCCCACTGCGTCTTCGAGTACGGCAGCTACATGGAGAACGTCACCTTCGCCCCCGGCTTCACCGGCCCGGGCAACGGCAAGGCGCCCTACGGACGGTGGAAGGTCCGCGCCATCCAGGTCGACGACCGCTGGCGCAGGAACACCGACGTCTCGGATGCCGTCGACTACGCCTTCCTCACGCTCGAACCCGATGCGAAGGGCCGTGCCGTGCAGGACGTCGTGGGCGGCACCCCCGCGGACTGGGCCTCCCCGGCCGAACGCCGGGTGACCGTCGTCGGCCACCCCAACGCGGACCACAACCCGCAGAACCGGCCCATCTCCTGCACCACCGACACCCGGCAGGACCCGGAGCCGGCGGTGTCACTGCGGATGGAGTGCGCCGGTTTCTGGGACGGCACGAGCGGCGGTCCCTGGCTCGCGGACTACCGCGACGCCGAGCACCCGGGCCGGATCATCGGCGTGACCAGCGGCGGACAGACGGACCGCGAGTCGACGGCGGTCCGCTTCGGCGCGGATGCGCGCAGGCTGTACGACAAGGCGGCGAAGGGCTAGAGCCGGGGGCGGGCGGACAGCACGGAGCCCCGGGCGGAGGGGTGTTCCCTCCGCCCGGGGCTCTCGCGTCACCGGACTTCCGTCAGGCCGCCGCGGGCACGGCGACCTCCGCCGGGGCCAGCGCGATCTCCAGCACCTGGCGGACATCCGTCACCGGGTGCACCTCCAGCTTCTCGAGGATCTCGGCCGGGACGTCGTCCAGGTCGGCCTCGTTCCGCTTCGGGATCACGACCGTCGTGGTACCCGCCCGGTGGGCGGCCAGCAGCTTCTGCTTCAGACCGCCGATCGGGAGCACCCGGCCGGTCAGCGACACCTCACCGGTCATCGCCACGTCCGTACGAACCAGCCGTCCGGAGAGCAGCGACGCCAGCGCCGTCGTCATCGTGATACCGGCACTCGGGCCGTCCTTGGGGACCGCGCCCGCCGGGAAGTGGATGTGCACACCCCGGTCCTTCAGGTCGGCGACCGGCAGCTCCAGTTCGGCGCCGTGCGAGCGGAGGAAGCTCAGCGCGATCTGCGCCGACTCCTTCATCACGTCACCGAGCTGACCGGTCAGGGTCAGTCCGGAGCCGCCCGTCTCCGGGTCGGCCAGCGACGCCTCGACGAAGAGCACGTCGCCGCCCGCGCCGGTGACGGCGAGGCCGGTGGCGACACCGGGCACCGCGGTACGGCGCTCGGCCGGGTCCTGCGCGGACTCGGGCACGTGGTGCGGCCGTCCGACCAGGGCGCGCAGCTGCTCGGAACCGACGGTGAGCGGCAGTTCCCGCTCGCCCAGTTCGTGCTGGGCCGCCACCTTGCGCAGCAGCCTGGCGACCGAACGCTCCAGGTTCCGCACGCCCGCCTCACGGGTGTACTCGGCGGCCAGCTTGCGCAGTGCCGAGTCCTCCAGGACGACCTCGCCGGGCTGCAGGCCCGCCCGCTCCAGCTGGCGCGGCAGCAGGTGGTCCCTGGCGATGACGACCTTCTCGTCCTCGGTGTAGCCGTCCAGCCGGACCAGCTCCATACGGTCGAGCAGGGCCTCCGGGATGGCCTCCAGGACGTTCGCCGTGGCGAGGAACACCACGTCGGACAGGTCGAGTTCGACCTCCAGGTAGTGGTCGCGGAACGTGTGGTTCTGCGCCGGGTCCAGGACTTCGAGCAGCGCGGCCGCCGGGTCGCCCCGGAAGTCCGAGCCGACCTTGTCGATCTCGTCCAACAGGACCACCGGGTTCATCGACCCGGCTTCCTTGATGGCACGGACGATCCGGCCGGGCAGCGCGCCCACGTAGGTGCGCCGGTGGCCGCGGATCTCCGCCTCGTCCCGTACGCCGCCGAGCGCGACCCGGACGAACTTGCGTCCCATCGCGTGCGCGACGGACTCGCCGAGCGAGGTCTTGCCGACGCCCGGCGGGCCGACGAGTGCCAGCACCGCGCCCCCGCGCCGTCCGCCGACCACTCCGAGTCCTCGGTCGGCACGGCGCTTGCGCACCGCCAGGTACTCGGTGATCCGCTCCTTGACGTCCTGCAGGCCCGCGTGCTCGGCGTCCAGGATCGCCTTGGCGCCCTGGATGTCGTAGGCGTCCTCGGTCGTCTCGTTCCACGGCAGTTCGAGCACGGTGTCGAGCCAGGTCCGGATCCAGGAGCCCTCAGGGCTCTGGTCGCTGGACCGCTCGAGCTTCTCGACCTCCTTGAGGGCCGCTGCGCGGACCTTCTCGGGCAGGTCGGCGGCCTCGACACGGGCCCGGTAGTCGTCGGACTCATCCTCGGCGCCGTCGCCGTCGAGCTCGCGCAGCTCCTTGCGCACGGCTTCGAGCTGTCGGCGCAGCAGGAACTCGCGCTGCTGCTTGTCGACGCCCTCCTGGACGTCCTTGGCGATGGACTCCGCGACATTCTGCTCGGCCAGATGCTCCCGCAGCTGCTCGGTGGCGAGCTTGAGGCGGGCCACCGGGTCGGCGGTGTCGAGCAGTTCGATCTTCTGGGCCGTGGTCAGGAAAGGTGAGTAGCCGGAATTGTCAGCGAGCTGCGAGACGTCGTCGATCTGCTGGACACGGTCCACGACCTGCCAGGCCCCGCGCTTCTTCAGCCAGTCGGTGGCGAGCGCCTTGTACTCCTTGACCAGGTCGGCGACCTGTCCGGGCAGCGGGTCGGGAACGGTCTCCTCGATTTGGGTGCCCTCGATCCACAGAGCGGCGCCGGGGCCGGTGGTGCCCGCGCCGATCTGCACGCGGCCGCGGCCGCGGATCAGGGCACCGGGGTCGCCGTCGGAGAGCCGGCCGACCTGTTCGACCGTGCCGAGCACGCCGGTGGCGGCGTACTGGCCGTCGACCCGAGGAACAAGAAGCACCTGTGGCTTGCTTGCCCCACTGGAACGGGCAGCGGCCTGTGCGGCCTCCACCGCGGCTCGTACATCGGTGTCGGAAAGGTCCAGAGGCACCACCATTCCGGGCAGCACGACCTCGTCATCGAGCGGCAGCACGGGCAGGGTGAGTGGTGTGGACGACAAAGCCATGATCTCCCCTTAGGCAGTGAAGTTGAGCTATGTGGACTCAATGATTGGGGCGCCGCAGATGTTCCCCGCCTCTTGTTCGCTCTCAGCGATCAGCCCCTCCCCCTCCGCAGCCCTCACCGCCGCCCGCCGCGCACCCTCCGCAGCACGGCGTGGACGGAATCACCCACCGGAACCCACGCCGGTCACACGGTCACGACGGACGACACCGCCGAGGTGCCGAGGCTGCGCGAGGTGATCGCGGCCCCGCCAGAGCGGCAGGACCGGCCCCCGGGCCGTACACGTTCACGGATCAGGCAGGCACCGGCGTACGGCCGCCCGAGCGTCCCGCCCAGCGGCGGACGACGGGCAGGCAGGCGAGACCGGCGAGCAGAGCCAGCGGATGGCCCCAGTCGGTGAGCGGGTCCGTGAAGGCGAGCAGGTCCCGCAGGAGCGTCATCGCGACGAAGCCCAGCACCGTGACCCGCAGGACGGGGCTCAGCAGTCCGGCAAGTGCGCCGACGCTCGCCATCAGCCCGAAGCTGATGCCGTAGTCGAGCCGGTGCAGCGAGGTGGCGGGCAGATGGCCGACCGCCACGGATACACCGACCGGGACCTCGGTCGCCAGGGTCGCCCCGACATGGCCGACGAGAAAGACGAAAGCGGTGCGCAAACCGCCGATGCGGCGTTCCAGCGCGGTCAGCACGACGACGAAGGCGATGGCGTACGGGGACGCCGGACCGCCGGCGATCCACAGGGCGCTCGCACCGAGAACCAGCAGCGGCCTGTCCGCCAGATGGGCGACATCGGTGCTGGATCCGTGCAGCAGCGCGGAGACAGTGGCGGGGTCCGCGTAGCGGGCGAACAGGGAGGTCGCGAGCAGAACGAGGAGGTACCCGAAGGTGAAGGGGGCACCGGTCGGAGTGGGCAGCAGCCGCAGAGCCTGCCGCCACCGGGGCGTCCGCAGCGGGTCGGCGGCCGGGAAGGGCACGGCGGGAGGCTGTCCGGCGCGTACGGGCCCGGTCCGCTGCGCCGGAATGGCGGGAAGCAGCTCCGTGAGCGCGGCCTGCTCCCCGAGCACCTCGTCGGGACGGCCTTCCTGAGCCCGCTCCGGCATGGTGCGCTGAACTCCGTCGCCCGCGGTGGTCCGGTCGCGCCTGGTCCGGTCGCCCTTCGGGTGCTGGTGCACGGCGTGAGGCCCCTTTCGCCAAGCCCCCGAACAAACCCCACCCAAGCGATCAGCGTGACCCGCGTCCATGACGTACGCCACACGAGGCAACCTGCGTCCTCGCCCGTACGTCGCGGGCCGCGCACCCCGCCGTCCGCGCCCCGCGTGTTCGCCGTCGGCGCGAACACGGCACGCGTGCGGACGCCGCCCCGGGGCAGGAGCCCATCGGGCCCGCGCTCCGGAATATCGGTTTGTCCCGGTCGCGCCGTCCCGCAAGCATGGTCGACGCCATCGACGGCCAGCCATCCGGAGGTACTGCCATGCCGCTGCACGCCGACGCCGAAACTCCCGTCACCCTCGACCGGCGCGAGGGACCCTACGGAGAGATCGTGCTGCGGCAGCGCGGTGAGCACCACGAGATCATCGCCAACGGATGCTTCCTGATGGACACCTCCGACGGGCGCTCCGAACGGCTGCTGGTGGACGCGGCGAGCGAGGCGCTCACGGCCAGCGGCAAACACCCGTCCGCCCTGCTCATCGGCGGACTCGGGGTCGGCTTCTCGCTGGCCCACGCCGCCGCCGACCCCCGCTGGCGCCGGATCACGGTGGTCGAGCGCGAGCAGGCGGTCATCGACTGGCACCGCTCGGGACCGCTCGCCCGGATCTCCGGTGAGGCGCTCGGCGACCCCCGTTGCGTGATCCTGCACACGGACCTCCTCACGCATCTGCGTGAGTCCGCCGACCACTACGACGCCCTGTGCCTCGACATCGACAACGGGCCCGACTGGACCGTCACGGACGACAACGAAAGCCTCTACTCCCCGGACGGACTCGCCGCCTGCCAGGACCGGTTGACGCCCGGCGGAGTTCTGGCCGTGTGGTCGGCCCAGCCTTCCCCGGCTTTTGAGGATGCGTTGCGGAATGCCGGATTCAGCGGGGTAAGAACCGAAGAGATCCGCCTTGCCCGAGGCGTACCTGACGTGGTCCATCTCGCCGTTAGCCCTGCGTAGCCGGGACGCCGCGACTGCCTTTACGCTGCTCACCTACACACCGGATCAAATAACCAGATGCAACTCGCGAGAACGCGTACAGGGGCGGGCGATGGAGCAGACACACACCACGCACAACGGCGTCGCGGCCACGCCAGGCGCTCAGCGCCGGGTGCTGGTCGTCGAGGACGACTCGACCATCGTGGACGCCATCGCCGCCAGACTGCGGGCTGAGGGCTTTCTCGTCCAGACGGCCACCGACGGCCCCGCCGCCGTCGACGCGGCCGAGGCCTGGCAGCCCGACCTGATGGTCCTCGACGTGATGCTTCCGGGCTTCGACGGTCTCGAGGTCTGCCGCCGGGTCCAGGCGCAGCGCCCGGTCCCGGTGCTGATGCTCACGGCCCGCGACGACGAGACCGACATGCTCGTCGGGCTGGGCGTCGGCGCCGACGACTACATGACGAAGCCGTTCTCGATGCGCGAGCTGGCGGCCCGGGTGCATGTGCTGCTGCGCCGGGTGGAGCGGGCCGCGCTCGCCGCGGTGACGCCGCGCAGCGGGATCCTGCGTCTCGGCGAGCTGGAGGTCGACCACGCCCAGCGCCGGGTACGCGTCCGCGGCGACGACGTGCACCTGACGCCCACCGAGTTCGATCTGCTGGTGTGCCTGGCGAACACCCCGCGCGCCGTCCTGTCCCGCGAGCAGCTGCTCGCGGAGGTGTGGGACTGGGCCGACGCCTCGGGTACCCGCACCGTCGACAGCCACATCAAGGCGCTGCGCCGGAAGATCGGCGCCGAGCGGATCCGTACGGTGCACGGCGTCGGATACGCCCTGGAGACGCCTGCCCCATGAGGCGCCGCCTCCGGGACGAGCCGCCCGGCCGCCCCGACCGGCTGAACAGGCTGCGCTCCGCCTCCCTGTCGATCTCGATCAAGACCAAACTCGGCGCGCTCGTCGTCGTCTCGGTCTTCATCACCACGGGGCTGCTCGTCGTCGCCCTGCGCACGGAGACCGAGCTGCGTTTCATCACGGTCTTCTCGGTGATAGCCACGTTGCTGATCACCCAGTTCGTGGCGCACGGCCTGACCGCGCCGCTGGACGAGATGAACACCGTGGCCAAGGGCATATCGCACGGCGACTACACCCGCCGGGTGAGCGGCGCCGACCGCCGTGACGAGCTCGGCGACCTCGCCTCGACGATCAACCGCATGGCGGACGACCTGGAGGCGGTGGACCGGCACCGCAAGGAGCTGGTCGCCAATGTCTCGCACGAGCTGCGGACCCCCATCGCCGCGCTGCGCGCGGTCCTGGAGAACGTGGTCGACGGGGTCTCCGCCGCCGATCCCGAGACGATGCGCACGGCGCTGAAGCAGACCGAGCGGCTGGGCCGGCTGGTCGAGACGCTGCTGGACCTGTCCCGGCTGGACAACGGGGTCGTGCCGCTGCGGGCCCGGCGCTTCGAGGTGTGGCCGTATCTCTCCGGGGTGCTGAAGGAGGCCAATCTGGCCGCCGCCCAGCGCCGTGTGGCCTCGGGCTCGGGCAACCACACCCGTACCGACGTGCATCTCCATCTGGATGTCTCGCCGCCCGAGCTGACCGCGCACGCGGACGCCGAGCGGCTGCACCAAGTGGTCGCCAATCTGATCGACAACGCGGTGAAGCACTCGCCGCCGCACGGCCGGGTGACGGTACGGGCGCGCCGCGGCACCCAGCCGGAGTCGTTGGACCTGGAAGTGGTCGACGAGGGCCCGGGCATTCCCGAGCAGGAGCGCCACCGGGTCTTCGAGCGGTTCAACCGGGGCAGCATCCTGGCCCCGCACGGCAAGGGCAGCGACGGCGGTACGGGTCTGGGCCTGGCCATCGCTCGCTGGGCGGTGGATCTGCACGGCGGGCGCATCGGCGTGGCCGAATCCGCCCGCGGCTGCCGGATCCGGGTCACTCTTCCGGGAATTCCGTCACCCCGCGGTTGACGTAGGGTTCGAACCGGAAGCGGCCGTTCTGCGTGGTGATCCGTGAGGACGGGCCCGCGCGGCCGCTCACGAGGCGGGCCGGAGGGCCATGGCCGCGGTGTCGCCGACCCGTGGTGGGGTCGAACCGTGCTTGTTTCCCGCCATTGTCAGCCCCGAAACCCGCCTTTCGGTGTGACTTGCGCGACGATGACCAGCCCCGCCTGCATCTCCCGGCCGGGGAGGCGTAGCCTTGATTCCCGCTGTCCATCACCTTGTGAAGCGGAAGAGGGCGGTTGCCGCCGTGTCGTCTCAGTCCCCCAGTAACTCGAGCATCTCGACCGACCAAGGCGCGCAGGGCAAGAACCCTGCCGCCGCATTCGGGCCCAATGAGTGGCTCGTCGACGAGATCTATCAGCAGTACCTCCAGGACCCCAATTCCGTCGACCGCGCCTGGTGGGACTTCTTCGCCGACTACAAGCCGGGCGGCGGCAGCTCCGCCGCCACGGCGGCGAAGCCCTCCGACGGAAGCACGGCCGCGGACGCTGCCCCCGCGCAGCCCGGTACCGCAGCCGCGGGGGCTGCGGGTACCGCCGGTCAGACCGGCAGTGCCACCGCGAACGGCGTGAACGCCGCTCCGCAGAGCGCACCGGCCGCGAAGGCCCCGGCCGCCCAGCCCGCCGCACCGGCCCAGGCCGCTCCCGCGGCGAAGGCGGCCCCGGCCGCCGCGCCCGAGGCCAAGGCGGCACAGCCGGCTCCGGCCAAGGCCGAGCCGGCGAAGGCCGCGCCCGCCAAGGCCGAGCCGGCGAAGGCCGCACCGGACACCGAGGCCCCCTCGGGTCCCGAGTACGTGACGCTGCGCGGCCCCTCGGCCGCTGTCGCGAAGAACATGAACGCCTCGCTGGAACTGCCGACGGCCACCTCCGTGCGCGCGGTCCCGGTGAAGCTGCTCTTCGACAACCGCATCGTCATCAACAACCACCTCAAGCGCGCCCGGGGCGGGAAGGTCTCCTTCACCCACCTCATCGGGTACGCGATGGTGCAGGCCCTCAAGGCCATGCCGTCGATGAACTACTCCTTCGCGGAGAAGGACGGCAAGCCCACCCTGGTCAAGCCGGAGCACGTGAACTTCGGTCTCGCCATCGACCTGGTGAAGCCGAACGGCGACCGCCAGCTGGTCGTCGCGGCCATCAAGAAGGCCGAGACGCTCAACTTCTTCGAGTTCTGGCAGGCCTACGAGGACATCGTCCGCCGCGCCCGGAACAACAAGCTGACGATGGACGACTTCACCGGCGTCACCGTCTCGCTGACCAACCCCGGCGGCCTGGGCACCGTCCACTCGGTGCCGCGTCTGATGCCCGGACAGTCGGTCATCATGGGCGTCGGCTCCATGGACTACCCGGCCGAGTTCCAGGGCACCTCCCAGGACACCCTGAACCGCCTGGGCATCTCCAAGGTGATGACCCTCACCAGCACGTACGACCACCGGGTCATCCAGGGCGCCGCCTCCGGCGAGTTCCTTCGGGTCGTGGCCAACTTCCTGCTCGGCGAGCAGGGCTTCTACGACGACATCTTCCAGGCGCTGCGGATCCCCTACGAGCCGGTCCGCTGGTTCAAGGACATCGACGCCAGCCACGACGACGACGTCACCAAGGCCGCCCGGGTCTTCGAGCTGATCCACTCCTACCGGGTCCGCGGCCACGTCATGGCCGACACCGACCCGCTGGAGTACCGCCAGCGCAAGCACCCGGACCTGGACATCACCGAGCACGGGCTCACGCTGTGGGACCTGGAGCGCGAGTTCGCCGTCGGCGGCTTCTCCGGCAAGTCGATGATGAAGCTGCGCGACATCCTCGGCGTCCTGCGCGACTCGTACTGCCGCACCACCGGCATCGAGTTCATGCACATCCAGGACCCGAAGCAGCGCAAGTGGATCCAGGACCGCGTCGAGCGCGGGCACACCAAGCCCGAGCGCGAGGAGCAGCTGCGCATCCTGCGCCGGCTCAACGCCGCCGAGGCGTTCGAGACCTTCCTGCAGACCAAGTACGTCGGTCAGAAGCGGTTCTCGCTGGAGGGCGGCGAGTCCGTCATCCCGCTGCTCGACGCGGTCATCGACTCCGCCGCCGAGTCCCGGCTGGACGAGGTCGTCATCGGCATGGCCCACCGCGGCCGGCTGAACGTGCTGGCGAACATCGTCGGCAAGTCGTACGCGCAGATCTTCCGGGAGTTCGAGGGCAACCTCGACCCGAAGTCGATGCACGGCTCCGGCGACGTGAAGTACCACCTGGGCGCCAACGGCACCTTCACCGGCCTGGACGGCGAGCAGATCAAGGTCTCGCTGGTCGCCAACCCCTCCCACCTGGAGGCGGTCGACCCGGTGCTGGAGGGTGTCGCCCGCGCCAAGCAGGACGTCATCAACAAGGGCGGCACGGACTTCACGGTCCTGCCGGTCGCCCTGCACGGTGACGCGGCCTTCGCCGGCCAGGGTGTCGTCGCCGAGACGCTGAACATGTCGCAGCTGCGCGGCTACCGCACCGGCGGCACGGTCCACATCGTCATCAACAACCAGGTCGGCTTCACCGCCTCCCCGGAGTCGTCGCGTTCGTCGATGTACGCGACCGACGTGGCCCGCATGATCGAGGCGCCGATCTTCCACGTGAACGGCGACGACCCGGAGGCCGTGGTCCGCGTCGCGCGGCTGGCCTTCGAGTTCCGCCAGACGTTCAACAAGGACGTCGTGATCGACCTCATCTGCTACCGCCGCCGCGGTCACAACGAGGGCGACAACCCGCAGTTCACCAACCCGCAGATGTACAACCTGATCGACAAGAAGCGTTCGGTGCGCAAGCTCTACACCGAGTCGCTGATCGGCCGGGGCGACATCACGCTGGAAGAGGCGGAGCAGGCGCTCCAGGACTTCCAGGGCCAGCTGGAGAAGGTCTTCGCGGAGGTCCGCGAGGCGACCAGCCTGCCGGCCCCGGCGCATGTCCCGGACGCGCAGGCCGAGTTCCCGGTGGCCGTCACCACCGCGGTCTCCCAGGAGGTCGTGAAGCGGATCGCCGAGTCCCAGGTCAACATCCCCGACCACGTCACCGTGCACCCGCGGCTGATGCCGCAGATGCAGCGTCGTGCGGCATCGGTCGAGGACGGCACGATCGACTGGGGCATGGGCGAGACGCTCGCCATCGGCTCGCTGCTGATGGAGGGCACCACGGTCCGGCTGTCCGGTCAGGACACCCGCCGCGGCACGTTCGGCCAGCGCCACGCGGTGCTGGTGGACCAGGAGACCGGCGAGGACTACACCCCGCTGCTGTACCTCGCCGAGGACCAGGCCCGCTACAACGTCTACGACTCGCTGCTCAGCGAGTACGCGGCGATGGGCTTCGAGTACGGCTACTCCCTCGCCCGGCCGGACGCGCTGGTCATGTGGGAGGCGCAGTTCGGTGACTTCGTCAACGGCGCCCAGACCGTCGTCGACGAGTTCATCTCCTCCGCCGAGCAGAAGTGGGGCCAGACCTCCGGCGTCACGCTGCTGCTGCCGCACGGCTACGAGGGCCAGGGCCCGGACCACAGCTCCGCGCGACCCGAGCGCTTCCTCCAGATGTGCGCGCAGAACAACATGACGGTCGCGATGCCGACCCTGCCGTCGAACTACTTCCACCTGCTGCGCTGGCAGGTGCACAACCCGCACCACAAGCCGCTGATCGTCTTCACGCCGAAGTCGATGCTGCGTCTGAAGGCCGCGGCGTCGAAGGCGGAGGAGTTCGTCAACGGTGGCTTCCGCCCGGTGATCGGCGACGAGTCGGTGGACCCGAACGCGGTCCGCAAGGTCGTCTTCTGCTCCGGCAAGGTCTACTACGACCTGGAGGCCGAGCGGGTCAAGCGCGGCGTCACCGACACCGCGATCCTGCGTCTGGAGCGGCTGTACCCGCTGCCGGGCAAGGAGCTCCAGGCCGAGATCGCCAAGTTCCCGAACGCCGAGAAGTACCTCTGGGCGCAGGAGGAGCCGGCGAACCAGGGTGCGTGGCCGTTCATCGCGCTGAACCTGATCGACCACCTGGACCTGGCCGTCGGTGCGGACATCCCGCACGGCGAGCGTCTGCGCCGCATCTCGCGTCCGCACGGCTCGTCCCCGGCGGTCGGCTCGGCCAAGCGCCACCAGGCGGAGCAGCAGCAGCTGGTCGACGAGGTCTTCGACGCCTAGTCGCAAGGCCTCTCGGGCCCGGTTCCGACCGGAGGGCCCGGTCCGCGTCACTCGACGCGGACCGGGCCCTCCGGCGTTTCACCCACCGTCTTCGAGCCGCTCGATCTCCCGCAGGAACGGCTCCACACCCGGCGCGTCCGCCGGCCGGACCCGCGCCAGCATCGCCGCCACCGCCCGGTGTTCCTCCAGGGCGCGCTCGGGACCGGCGGTGCGTTCCAGCCGGCCCGTCCGCAGCCACTGGGCGTTGACCAACCGGTCGAAGAGGACCGGGCCGGCCTCCGCGAGGGCCCGGCGGCCGTGGGCGACGGCGTCGCGGTGGAGTGGGTGCGCGGACGCCGGGCCCTCGCGGAGACCGGACAGCAGGGCGGCCGCCACCGCGCGGTGCCACCAGGCGTGTGCGGCGAGTTCGGCGTCGGTCGCCGCCCGGGCCGCCGCGCCGAGCGCCCAGTCCGCCTCGTGGAGGTCGGCGACCGTGCCCTCGGCCCGGAACCGCTCGATGTAGGCGAGGCCCAGCAGGGCGCGCCGGCGCGGGAGTTCGGGGTCGGTGGGCCGGGTCTCCTCGATCGCGCCGCGCAGTGCCCGTACGGCGGCCTGGATGTCGGCCCGGGCGTCCTTGTCCACTCCCCGCTCGGTCAACTGCCGGCCGAGGGAGGTGAGGACGAGCGCGCGGCTCGGGTCCCGCCACGGCAGCAGGGGCAGCGCCTCGGTCCAGGCCGCGACCGCGGAGTCGCGGTGGGCCCAGCCGCCGGTGGACACGTACCGCTGCTCCAGCACCCGGGCCATCCGCAGCAGGATGTCGGCCTGGGTCTCCTCGTCGCGGCCGGTGTGCCGGCGTGCCTGGTCGAGGGCCTGGAGGATACGGAGCCTGGCGTCGTCGTCGAGGTGTTCGTGGGCGAACTCGATGGCGTCGGCGTAGTCCAGCCAGGCGCGGCACAGGTCGCTCTGCTCGGCGGTCTCCCAGTCGATGGCGTCGATGCCCTCGTGCAGGTCCTCGTCCGCCTGTTCCGCGAAGGTCCGTGAGGCGGCGAGGTCGTGGTCGCCGACGGCCCTCGGGACAGGGCCCTCGCCGCGGTGGTGGCGGGCCAGGTCGAGGAGGAGCCCACCGCGCAGCAGCAGGGCCGACTCCCGGCGCTCTCCGTCCAGCAGCAGTTCCACGACGCCGAGCGCGGTGTGCAGCGTCTCGGTGAAGAAGCCCGCGGGCCCGATCGGTCCGCGCAGTCCGTAGGGCGCGCCGGTCACCGCCAGCCGTCGCAGCACCCGGATCCTGGCGGACGCGGCCGCCTGCACGAGAGCGGCCGGCGTGTCCCACGGCGGCGGGTCGCCGGTGAGTTCGGCGAGGCTGCTGTCGGCGGTCGACAACAGCACGGCGGCCACCAGATCGGTGTCGTCACCGGCCGGGCCCGCCTGCACCCACACCCACTCGGGCATCAGCTTGGGGCTGAGCCGCCCGGCGGACACCTCCTCCGCCATGGCCTCCAGAACCCGCGCCAGCGTGAGGTAGGCCCGCGCCCCGCCGGAGATCGCGTTCTGGGCCGCCTCCAGTGCCTCGGGCAGATCCTCCGGCAGCGGGCGTACCAGCCAGCGCCGCAGCAGCGCTTCGGCCAGTTCGCCGTAGAGCGCGGCCCGTTCACCGGACCGCCGCTCCGCCTGGGTCGCCGAGCCGAGGAGTCGGATGGCCGCGTCCAGGTCGCGTACGGTGCCGTACTGGCCGAAGTGCGCCAGACAGCTGCGGGCCTTCGCGACGAGTGCGGCGGGGCCCTCCGTCGTCAGCCCCGGTGTCACGGCGGGCTGGGGGCCGCCGAGGCGGCGCAGGACCTGGGTGGAGACCTGGGCGAAGGCCCACAGTCCGCGGTTGTCTCCGGTGGCCGGGGCCGGCGGGTGCGGATCCACCGATCCGGCGAGGAAGGCGGAGGCCATCGCCGGGAAGTTGCGCACGGTGCGTCCGTAGCGGGAGGCGACGTACTCCGAGCAATGCTTGAGCACGAGCGACGCGCTGCTGGCGCCCAGTTGGCCGAGCAGCTCTTCGCGGACGCCGTCGAGGAAGGCGTACGCCGGACCCCCCTCCCGAGGGCCCGTGGTGTCGTCGGGATCCCTTCGCAGCAGCCCGCTGAGGAGCACCTCGGCCAGGACGTCCGGACCGCTGCGGACGAGCATCGCGCGCTGCACGAGCTGCATCACCGGCAGCACCAGGGGAACCGCCGACAGATAGACGGCGAGCTGCGCGGCGGCGGGCGACGCGGTTCGGCGGAAGGCCCGCACCCGTTCGGCCGGCTCGATGCGCCGGGCCGCGCGTGGGCGGACGGAGGCGGGTTCGTGCCTCGGCAGGACCAGCGCGGCCGCGGCGTTCATGGACTGCCCGGTCGCACCCGCGATCAGCCGGGTCCAGGCCTCGAAGGAGGAGCGGCGCAGCGCGAGAACGGGGACGGGGATACCGTCCGCCGGGCCGGGCGCACCGAGCCGCGGAGTGAACTCCAACCGCCCGGCGGGTCCTTCGCGGCGTTGCAGCAGTCCCGGCCGTGCGGGCAGATGCGTGCGCCCCCACATCCGCTGCGGCAGCGGCTGCACGACCGCGACGGGCGCGGTCGACGCCCAGATGTGCAGCAGCCGCTGCATCCGGCCGCTGCGCCACAGCGGACCCGCGCAGTCGCTGAGCACCACGGTCAGCTGCCGCCCGGTGGGATCGCCGAGCTGGGCCGGTACGGGCCGGTGCTCGTCGAGGCGGTGCACGGCCACCTCGCGGAAGGCCCCCGCACGTTCGCAGATCTCCCGCAGCTCTTCGAGCGCGGTGCTCCACACGACGTTCGACGACGACTCGTCCATCACGAGGGCGAGCCGGGCCTGACGCCGCCGGACCGTGCGGAGCACGGGCACCACCAGACCCGTCTCGGCGGCCCGGTCCGCGGTCGCGATCTCGTCGAGTTCCCTGCGCACCAGCCGCATGGGCGGTCGGTAGTGCTGGAGAGGCCGCAGGGAGCGCTGGAGGTCGAGGGTGTCGGGCAGCGCCGTGGGAGCCGGGACCGGGACGCTGCGCGTGGCGCCGTCCGGCAGGGACCCGCCGACGGTGTCCGGCTGGGCGGGCCCGTAGAGACCGGTGCCGGGCCGCGACGAAGGGCGGACTCCGGGTGTGGAGACGGCGGGCTGCTCCGGGGGCCCGGCGGACGGCCGGTCCGCCGGGCCGGGTGGCAGGACAGGGGCTGATGCTTCGGTCGTACCGGCGCGGGCCGCGGGCACGTACCGCGACAACCACAGCGCGTCCGCCAGTTCCTCGGCGGTCGGCTTCAGTTCCGCCTCGCGCAGCCGCGCGACGAGCGCGGTCAGGGCCGCGGAGTGCACGGCTTCACCGCTGCCGGATGTCGAGCGGGCGTATCAGCAGTTCGGCGACCTCGTCCCGCCGCCCGGGCTCTGCCTGCACGGCGTGCTGGGTGAGGTAGATCGCGTTGAGCAGCTGGTCGGTGGGGCGCAGTTCGCCGTCCCCGTCCTCGCGGGTGAACCGGCCGATCAGATCGAGGTTCCGCTCGTCGGCGCCGGCTCCGAAGTGGGCCTGCACCATGGCGGCGAGCCGCTCGTCACGCGGCGGGTCGAGGTGCAGATGGATGCAGCGGCGCAGCAGCGGGGCGGGGAAGTCGCGCTCGCCGTTGCTGGTCATCACCACGAACGGGAAGGCGGCGCAGCGCACCCGGCCGTCCCGGACGGGCACCCTGCGGCCGTCGTCGGTGAGCACCCGGACCTCGCCGTGACCCGGCCGGTCGGCCATCCGCTCCAGCTCCGGAAGGGCGAACTCGCCTTCCTCCACCACGTTCAGCAGATCGTTCGGCAGGTCGATGTCACTCTTGTCGAGCTCGTCGATGAGCAGCACCCGCGGCCGCTCGGACGGCAGCAGCGCGGTGCCGAGCGGCCCGAGCCTGATGTACCGGCCGATGTCGTCGGACTGGCGCTCGGCGAGCTGGGCGTCGTGGAGCCGGCCGATGGCGTCGTAGGTGTAGAGGCCGTCCCTGAGCTCGGTGCGGCTGACGACGGGCCACTGGAGCACGCGGCCGAGGCCCAGTTCGTACGCGACGGAGTGCGCGAGCGTGGACTTGCCGGAGCCGGGCTCACCGGTGACGAGCAGCGGCCGGCGCAAGTAGAGGGCGGCGTTGATCAGTTCGAGCGCTTCGGCGTCCTGGGCGCCCGGCGCCTCGACACGTGCGCCGAGCCGCCGAGTGGACGAACTGTCCACGGGGGGCGGCGGATCGGGCAGCGGCTCGCCGGAGAAGGCGCGCCAGGGCGGGGGCGGCGGCAACCTGCGGATCCGGTCGGGATCCGGTGCACCGACACCTCGGTAGATCAGCCAGTCGTCCATCGCTCGCTCCTCGTCGGCGGCCGGTGGGCACCGTGGCGGACCACGCCGGGTATGTACCCAGCGACCCGCCGTCCCATTGCTCCGGTGCCACTCCTCATGGGGAGTCCACCGGTCCGTTGTCGTCAGCGGGCAGCGGCCGGGTCGGGTCGTCGTACAGCATGGCCACCCCCTCCGCCCAGTGTCCGCCGTTCCTCGATCCGCTGATGTCGTCCCTGATTCGGCGCAACCGGTCGGGCAGTTCCAGGACGCCCGCCGTCTGCGCGAGGAGCGCGGCCGCCCCGTCGTGCATCTCCTCGCAGAAATCGGTGCAGCCGTGCTCGGGATGACCGTCGGTGTGCCAGAGCGCGACGCCGTGCCCGGCGTCCAGCGCGAGCCCGATCGCGCGGCGTCCGACGCCGCTGCCTGCGGGTCTGCACAGGACGGGCACCGCGGACGGCGGCATGTCCGCGAAGTGGCGGGCCCGTGGAACCTGCCGAGGCGGTGGCGTACGGACGGCGGCCAGCGCCCCGGCGGCCACCGTCGCCTGCCAGCGCTCCAGCCAGGTGTCGTCCGGTCTGCCTCGTCTCAGAAGGTCACGCAGCACCACCATCCGCCGTACACCGACATACGCGGGATGGTGCAGCCGCGCCATCTCGGTGAGCTGCCAGCGGTGCACCGCGGTGTCGAAATGGTCGACGGGCAGGGCGACTTCGAGCGGGGCGGGCGCGCCGGGGGCGTCCACCGAGGCGAAGACCTCGTCCAGCGGTCCGCGCAGCCGGCGTACGAGCTGTTCGGGCGGGACACCCTCGCCGGTCTGCTCCTCGTGCAGCGGCTCGTTGACGTCCTGGCCGTCGTCGACGCGGATGCGCCAGTAGAACCGGGTCGTCGGGGCGTCGCACACGGGTTCCAGCTCGACGATGACGACGGTCGAGCCGTCGCCGGGTCTCGGGTAGCGGACCACGGCCCGGTCCCGGCCGTCCGGGCCCGGGGCAGGGACCAGCCGGGGCGGCAGCGTGGCCTGGGTGACGACGGTGTGCACGATCCGCGGGACGTCCTGGAGCCGGTTCACCACCCAGTCGGCGAGCGGCGCGGGGTCACCGCCGCGGCTGCGTTCGTACTCCACGACCAGCTGGAGGTAGTGCAGCGCGGCGATGGCGGCGACGGGCTGCCCCGCCTCGTACAGCAGGCCGTGTCCGTCGCGCCAGGCGTGCGGGAGCAGTTGGCCGGGCGGCCCGGCGACACCGCCGCGTGCCTTCTTGGCGAGTTCGACGACGGGCCGGATGCCGTCGGGCGGGCGCACCCCCGACAGGAGGGACAGCGCCTCACGCCGGTCGCGGGGGCTCCACTGGTCGCCGCCGGTGTGCACGCCCGCGCCGGGCAACTGGTGCTGCCGCTCGATCCAGTTGTGCCCCCCGATCTTCGGCGACTGGCCGTGCCAGCGGTCGTGCGCGGCCATCAGCGACTGATAGGCCGGACCGAACCGGCGCAGGGCGGTGGCCGCGATGGCCATCCCGCCGTCCCGCCCGGCACGGCGGGACTTCAGGACGCCGACGACGGCGCCCGTGTGGGCGTCGAGCACCGGCGACCCGGAACCACCCTTCGGGAACTCCGCCTCGGGCCGGAAGCGCATGCCGTAGTCGTCGTCGAAGCCGTTGATCCTGGCGGTCGCCTTCCAGCGCGCGGCCCTGCGTACGAGGGGGGCGGACCCTTCCTCCTGGGTCTCCGGTCGGTAGCCCTGGACGACACCCTGCCCGCCGGGATAGTCCGTGCGGTCGGTGAGCCAGACGCACTCGTGCTCGACGTCCGGGTCCAGCAGCCGGACGAGGGCGAGGTCCTGCTCGACGGGCACCCGCTGCTCGGAGCGCGGCTCGCCGTCGAGGAGCCAGCGGTCGAGCCGGGCCTCCAGCGGTTCGCCGTCGTTGACCTCGCTGCCGCCGAGCAGGAAGACGCGTTCGCGGTCGCCGCGCAGATGCGGCGCGAGCACATGCGCGCAGGTCAGCACCCAGCCGGGCGCGACGAAGAAGCCGCTGCCCCACATGGCGGTCTCGCCCTCGCGCGCGGAGGAGAAGTGGACGGTGGCGGCGCGGGTGAGGGCGTCGATGACGGAGTCGGAGTCGGTGTCACTCATGCGGTACCGGGGGCGGGGGCGGCGGGGTGGTGGGGGCGGGTGGGTGTGCGCCGGCGGGAGCCGTGGGCGGGGCGGGCGCGGGCACGTGTGCACCGGCGGGAGCCGTGGGCGGGGCGGGCGCGGGCACGTGTGCACCGGCGGGAGCCGTGGGCGGGGCGGGCGCGGGCACGTGCGAACCGGCGGGAGCCGTGACCGGGGCGGGCGGTGCGGGCTGGTCCTTGAGCTGCCAGGTGAGCGTGACCTGCACGGATGCCTTGGCCTCCCCCGCGGCGAGCACGGCGAGCGCGACGCCGGACTTGGCGGTCAGCTCGACGCCGAAGGAGACGCTCGCCTCGTCGGGGCGGGCCGCCGCCGCGGCTTCCAGGACGGACGCCCCGACCTCGGTGATCAGCTCGCGGAGCTGCCGCACCTTGGCGGTGGCGTTCTCCACGAAGCCGACGTCCTCGTCGTCCTCGCCGTAGCCCCCGCCCGCGGTGGAGAGCCGGGCGAGCACGACGGCTCCCCCGGGAAGTTCGATGCGCTGGATGCGTCCGTTCACGGCTCCCCCGTTCTGACGGCCGACTCGGCCCTGTCCCGGTGCAGTTGAGCGCTGTGCGAAGGGCGACGACGTTACCGGCCCGTCCGGTTGCGGGGGAGAGCGGGAAGTCGCCGTAATCTGAGGAGGTAGTCCCCCATCCGTCCCAGGAGCATGTCTTGTACTTCACCGATCGCGGTATCGAGGAGCTGGAGAAGCGGCGCGGCGAGGAGGAGGTCACCTTCGAGTGGCTCGCCGAGCAGTTGCGTACGTTCGTCGACCTCAACCCCGACTTCGAGGTCCCGGTGGAGCGCCTGGCGACGTGGCTGGCGCGCCTGGACGACGAGGACGAGGACGAGTAGCCGGACGGGCGTGACGACGCCCCGCAGGGCTTGCACAGACCGGGCGGTACGGGGCGGGGTGCGCGGTTTCCGGGGGGCCCGCGGCTACCGCGGCTGCTCGCGGATACGGTCGTACGTCAGCGCCAGTGCCCCGTGCACGATCAGCACGGCCCCGGCCACCAGCCAGCCGCCGCTCCCGCGCCGCAGCCCCCACGCCACGAGCGGCAGGCCCGCCGTCATCTCGACCAGGCCCACCACACGCACCGTCGGACCCGGCCGCCGGGGGCCGCCCGCGCCCTCCTCGACCGCGTGGAACTCCGCCCGTACCGCGTCGCGCCAGCCCGACCACTCCACGGTCTCCGCGCCGATCGCCTGCGCGACGGACCGCAGCCGCCCGGCGGCCTCACCCGGCGCGAGCCCCTCGGGCAGATCGAGACCCGCCCTGGCCAGAACGGCGAGCAGGCCGAGCAGCCGGGACCTGGCGTCCGCGACGGGGTCCGGCAGGGTCAGCGGCTCCAGCGCCTGCACATCGAGGACGGGATCCAGCCCGAGCCGCGCGGCGAAGGTCCGCATCGCCTCGTCCTCGCCGACCGGTGTCCCGTCCGCGAGCCAGACGTACCCCACGGGCCTGCGGAAACCGGACGCGAGCGTGAATCCGGCGTGGTCGCCGTCCCACCACACGGCGAGGGCCGGCCGGTTCGTGCCGATCGCGACGGCCGAGGCCCAGCCGCCGAGCACCTGGTCGACCGGCTCGCCGGCCTCCTGCCAGGGTGTTCCGTCGGGGACGAGGACGCTCCAGTCGTCACCGGCCGGGACGAGAAGCTGCTGCTCACGCAACAACTGGGCGGCCGGCCGTACGGCGGAGGGGTCGGTCCGGCACAGCAGCAGCGCCCCCAGGGATGTCGCGTTCATGCGACTCACGCTAGGGCACTTTGCCCGCTTTTGGCGTCTCATGTCCCGTCAGGTGGGCCTCCAGTGGGCTTCGCACAGACGCTTGACATCCCGATCTCGCGATATATCGTATCGACCAGAAGACGCGATATGTTGCGTCGCGGACCGCCCTGGGAGGTCAGGTCATGACAGAGTCGACGTGGGCAGTCTCCGAGCCGAGGAAGCTCACCTTCGACGAGCCCGTGACGGCGCTCAATGTGCGCATCGTCAACGGAACGGTGAACGTCGTGGGCACGGACGAAGGTTCCGCCCGCCTCGAGGTCAGCGAGATCGAAGGCCCTCCGCTGATCGTGACCCGAGAGGGCTCCACCCTCACGGTGGCGTACGAGGATCTGCCCTGGAAGGGCTTCCTCAAATGGCTCGACCCCAAGGGCTGGCACCGCAAGGCGGTCGTCTCCCTCGCCGTTCCCTCCCGGGCACGGGTCGAGGTCGGCGTCGTCGGCGCGGGAGCGGTCGTCTCCGGCATCAAGGGAGCGACCTCGGTTCGGGGCGTCAGCGGAGACACCACACTGGTGCGGCTCTCCGGAGACGTCCACGCCGAGAGCGTCTCCGGGAACCTGGAGGCCCACTCGGTGACCGGCGGACTCCGCTACAACTCCGTGTCCGGCGATCTGACGGTCATCGAGGGCGCGGGCTCCTCCGTCCGCGCCGAGTCCGTCAGCGGCGACATGGTCGTCGACCTCACCGTGCTCGACGCGGACGGAGTGCCGAAGCCGACCGACATCAAGCTCACGACCGTCTCCGGCGAGGTCGCCATCCGGCTGCCACACCCCACGGACGCCCAGGTCGAGGCCAACACGGCGAGCGGCGCCGTGTCCAACGCCTTCGACGACCTCCGGGTGAGCGGGCAGTGGGGTGCGAAGAAGATCACCGGCACGCTGGGGGCGGGCACCGGCACGCTCCGCGCGACGACCGTCTCCGGCTCCATCGCCCTGCTGCGGCGGCCACCCGAGGACGACGAACCGCACGAGGCCGCCCCGACCGGAAAGGTGCTCTGACATGCCGCCTGTCTTCGCCCACGGCCGTCTGCGCCTGTACCTGCTGAAGCTCCTGGACGAGGCCCCGCGCCACGGCTACGAGGTGATCCGTCTCCTCGAGGAGCGCTTCCAGGGCCTCTACGCGCCCTCGGCGGGCACCGTGTACCCCCGGCTCGCCAAACTGGAGGCCGAGGGCCTGGTCACCCACGCCACCGAAGGCGGCCGCAAGGTCTACTCGATCACCGACGCGGGCCGCGAGGAACTGGCCGGCCGCAGCGGCGAACTGGCCGACCTGGAGCTGGAGATCCGCGAGTCCGTGTCCGAACTGGCGGCGGAGATCCGCGACGACGTACGCGGCGCTGCGGGGAAGCTGCGCAGCGAGATGCGCGCGGCGGCGTCCCAGACGCGCCAGTCCGCCGGTACGGAGAAGGGCGACGCGGCCGCCTGGCGCTCGGCGAAGGAAGAACTGCGCAAGGTCACCCACGAGTGGCAGGAGCAGGCCCGCCGGGCAAAGGACGAGTCGCGCCGGGCCCGCGAGGACGCCCAGCAGGCACGGCGCCAGGCCAAGGAGGCGCAGGAGACCGCCCGCCGGGAGATGCAGCGGATCGCCAAGCAGGTCCAGGACCAGATGCAGGACCACTTCACGCGGGGCGACTGGCCGACGGGTGTACGGGAAGGGCTCTCGGAGCTCACGACGCAACTCGGCGGGCTGGCGCGCGGGGGCGGGTGGCCGTACGGGAAGCCGGAACGCGAGCCGGTGCCGGATGATGCTCCGCCGGCCGAGGGGGTACGGGTCGAACGTGTGCCGGCCGAAGATGTGCGGACCGAGGGTGTGCAGGTCGATCCCGAGTGGCCGTCGGGGACGGAGACGACGGGCGAACCGGCCCGTGACCTGGACCGCCTGTTGGACCGCTTCCGCGACGACATCCGGGACGCGGCGCGGGACAACGGGGTGACGGACGCGCAACTGCGGGAGGCACGGCGTCACTTGTCGACGGCGGCGGCGCATGTGGCGGCGGTGCTGCGGCGGAAGTGACGGCGGTGCGCCCCTGTTGTTTGTGCGGCTGCGCCCCGCGTGTGGGTGGGTGCGGGGGCCGGGTTCTCCGGAGGGGGGTGTCCGGACGTCAAAGCTTCAGCAACTCGCGCGAAGCGCGGTGAGAAAGCAGTCCGGACACCCCCTCCTGCGCCCCCGTCCCCCTCCCCCGTCAGCGACCCCCCGTCCGTCCGGGACCAAGGTCTCGTGAACCGATCCGATCGCGACGCGAGGGGGCGGATACAGGTCCGGCCGGAGCGGGGGCTCGGGCTCAGGGACGGGGACGTGCAGGGGTCGTGTCCGGGACGTCAAAGCGCCCGCAACTCGCGCGAAGCGCGGTGAGGACCGCAGTCCCGGACGTGACCCCGGAACGGCACCGGGACAGCAACCCCACAACCGGCCGCGCCACAAGAACCCGGACCCAAGCCACAAGAACCCGAGCCACGCAAAGGGGCTGGACCCCAAGCACCCGGACCCAAGCCACACGCACCCGAGCCACGCAAAGGGGCTGGACCCCAAGCACCCGGGCCCGAGCCACAAGAAGCCGCACCGAACAAGCGGCTGGACCCCAAGCACCCGAGCCGCGCCCCAGCAGCCCGCACCTGGACAGCAACGGCCCGCACCGAACAAGCGGCTGAGCGCCAAGCACCCGGGCCCGAGCCACCAGCGCCCGCACCGCACAGCAGGGCCCAGCCACACGCAACCCGCGCCGGACAAGGGGCCACCACCGCCCAGGCCCCCTACGCGCGGACCGGGAACAGCACCCTCTCCAGTGACTCGTACGTCACCCCGTGGTCCGCCAGCACCTCCGACACGACCCCCGGCCCCGACGTCAGCGCCAGCAGCAGGTGCTCGCCGCCGATCACCCGGTCCCTCCGGCCCGTCGCGATGCGCAGCGACTTCACCAGCACCTCCTTCGCCGCCGACGTGAACGGCCGGTGCCCGGACCACCAGGACTTCGCTGCCTTTGTGGGCTGCAAGGCACCCGGACCGTGCGCCTCCTCCACGCGCGCGACGATCTCGCCCACGTCGACCCCGAACCCCGCCAACGCCTCGACGTCCGCATGGGAGAGGCCGCCCCGGCGTCGCCCCTCGGCGAGCGCCGTCTCGATCGAGGCCCGCCGGTCCGTGACGCCGAGCGCGGAGAAGGCGAACGCGGCCTTCGTGCCCTGCTGGTCCAGCAGCGCGAGCAGCAGATGTTCCTCGGTGACGGAATCCGCGTCCACCTTCTCCGCATGTGCCACGGAGTTGGTGACGACCTCCCGCGCGTCGCGGGTGAAGCGCTCGAACATCACTGCCTCCCGTATTTCTTGTGCACGGCCTGCCGGCTGACGCCCAGCTCGGCGGCGATCTCCTGCCACGACCAGCCCTGGTTGCGGGCGCTGCGCACCTGCACGGCCTCGAGCTGTTCGAGAAGCCGCCGCAGGGCGGCCACCGCTCGCAGCCCGACCCGGGGGTCCCGGTCGCCCGCCCGTTCGGCGAGATCCGTTGCATCCGTCATGACTGTCAACCTACATTGACAGTTGTCCACAGTCAACCCAGGTTGACACGCCCCGCCGTACGGTGGTCGCGTGATCGATTTCCGCACGTCCTCACCCGTGGCCGGCACCCTCGACGTCCAGTGGCATGCCGGCAGCCCCTCTCCGAAGCACGACCCCGCTCCGGAGATACAGGTGCATGCGTACGGCGAGCACACCGTGATCCTGCGGCAGAACAAGTCGGTGCACTTCGAAGCCCCGTTCCTCTTCCTGCTGTTCGGGAACGAACGAGCGCTGCTGCTGGACTCCGGCGCGACCGCCGACCCCGCCCACTTCCCACTGCGCGCGACCGTCGACGAATTGATCGAGGGCTGGCTGTCCCGCCATCCCCACGCACAGGGGAACGCGCTGTACGGACTGGTGGTGGCCCACACTCATGGGCACGGCGACCACATCGCGGGCGATCCTCAGTTCGCGGACCGTCCGCACACGGAGATCGTGGGGCCGTCGGTCACCGAAGTGCGGGAATTCTTCGGCTTCCGGGACTGGCCGGACGAACGGGCGGAGCTCGATCTCGGCGGCCGGGTGCTGGATGTGCTGCCCGGCCCCGGTCATCAGGAGGCGGCGGTGGTCTTCCACGACCGGTACACCGGGCTGCTGTTCACCGGCGACTCGCTGTACCCGGGCCGGGTGTACGTCGAGGACACAGCGGCCTTCGCCGCGACCGTGGACCGCCTGATCGCGTTCTGCGAGACCAGACCGGTCACCCATGTGCTCGGCTGCCACATAGAGATGACGACCGTCCCCGACCGGGACTACCCCCGTGGCACCACGTATCAGCCGGACGAACCGCCGCTCCAGCTGACGGCGGGGCATCTGCTCCGGCTGGGAGAGGCGCTGGCGGAGGGCGAGAGCCGGTGCGGGGAGTTCATCGTCGTCCGACAGGAGTGACGGTGAGGGTGATGCGCGCGCCGGGGAGGGCGGCGACGCGCACCCGGTGCGACCGGCCGGCCGCGGCGGTGCGGATGTCCGCGACGGCAGGTCCGGTCACGGAGATGCTCCGGTCGGACGAGCTCGGCGGCAGCGAGATCTCCGTCGTACCGGCCCGCAGCGACGCCCGGTACGTCAGCCGGTAGGCCCCGAGTCCGGGGTCGAGGCCATGACCCTGCCCGGGGACAACGCCGGGGTCATGGGCTTCGGAGACCACGCGGCCCGCGACCGCGGCGGCATAGGGCATCGCCGTCCGCTCCTTGTTCGTCCGGAAGCGGCCGCGTTCGTCGAGCGCGCAGTACCCGCCGCCGTAACACCAGACATAGCCCGCCCAGCCCGAGCTGTAGCGGTTCAGAGAAGTCAGGGCGTCGCGGTAGAAGCGGCCCATGTTCGGAAGGGAGTTGTTCAGGGGACCCCACTCCCCCACCACCACCGGTACGCCGTACGTACGGGGGTAGACGGTGACGGCCGTCTCGTACGACTCGATCCAGCCCGCCGAGGGGTCGTAGTCCGCGCCCGCCTCCATCGCGGTGTTGTAGAAGTGCGGTGCGTAGACGACCCCGGGGTCGTCGATCCGCCCGAGGCCGGTCGGTACCCCCTCGCCGACAATGGGCGTCGGCTCGATGAACAGGCGGCTCTCGTCGTCCACCGAACGCACCGCGTCCGCGAGGCGGTTGTACATCGGCGTCAGCTGATCGCGTTCGATGCGGCGGGCCGCCGTGGGGAGATCCTCCCCCTCCCGGAGTTCTCCCATGGGCTCGTTGATCAGGTCGTAGCCGAAGACCGCCGGATGGCCCCCGAACCGGTCGGCGAGGACGCGCCACATCTGCGCCTGGGCCCGGCGCAGATCGTCGTCCTCGTAGAGATGGGTGAACGCGCGCTGCACGGCGGGTTCGAAGTACTCGGCGAACCAGTCGTCGGGATGGGGGGTGAAGGGCAGACCGTCGGTGCGGGTCGCCCAGGCGGGCATGCCGCGGTGGCCGAAGGCGGGGCCGAAGACGTCCTGGTGGGCGTCGATCAGCACCTGGATGCCATGGGCCCGGGCCCAGTCGAGCACCCGCTCGATCCTGCGCAGATACTCCGCGCTGTAGTGGCCGCGGCGAGGTTCGAGGTCGTCCCAGAAGACCAGCAGGCGGGCGAAGTTGAAGCCGTTCGCCCGCAGATCGCGGAAGTGCTTCTCCGTGATCGCCGTCAGTGCCTGGTCACCGCGGCCGGCCTTGTCCTCGACGTTCCAGCCGCGCAGTGTGAGCGTCCGCCCCCGGTCGTCCAGCAGCGGCGGAATACCGCTCGGGTCCGCGACGCCCACGGCGGCTGACGCTCCCACGGCGCTCGCGGCACCTGAGGAGGAGGAGACAAGTGCCGGGCCGCCCGAGACCGACCCGGGTGGGCCGGGGGCCGCGGCCGCAGGTGGACCGGCGGCCGCGGCCGCGGCGGGGACCGGGATCCCCGCCGCCGACAGGAGGAGGCAGCCGATCAGTGTCCGGATCGTTCGGCGTGCACGCATGGGGCGGATCCCATCAGCACACCTGACGGTCCATCAAGAGGGCGTCAGCACGATCTTCCCGAAGAGTTCGCCGCCGGCCATCCGCTCGAACCCCTCACGGGCTCGGTCCAGCGGCAGGACCTCGTCGATCACCGGACGCAGACCGGTCGTCGCACAGAAGGAGAGGAGGTCCTCCAGTTCGTCCTTGGAACCCATCGTCGAGCCGACGACCTTGAGCTCCAGGAAGAAGATCCGGGTGAGTTCGGCGTGCGAGGGGCGGTCGCCGCTCGTCGCGCCGGAGATCACCAGGGTGCCGCCCGGGCGCAGCGACTTGACCGAGTGGGACCAGGTCGCGGCGCCGACCGTCTCGATGACGGCGTCCACACGCCGGGGCAGTCGCGCTCCGGGCTCGTACGCCTCCTCGGCGCCCAGTTCGACGGCGCGCTTGCGCTTGGCCTCGTCGCGGCTGGTGGCGTACACCCGCAGGCCCGCCGCCTTGCCGAGCGCGATCGCGGCGGTGGCGACGCCACCGCCCGCACCCTGGACGAGGACCGAATCACCGGGCCGGACACCGGCGTTGGTGAAGAGCATCCGGTACGCGGTGAGCCAGGCGGTCGGGAGGCAGGCCGCCTGCTCGAAGGTCAGCTCCTTCGGCTTGGGCAGCACGTTCCAGGTCGGGACCAGGACCTGCTCGGCGAAGGTGCCCTGGTAGCGCTCGGTCAGGATCGAGCGCGGCTCGTCGGGGCCGACTCCATGACCGGTCTGCCCGATCACGGAGTGGACGACCACCTCGTTGCCGTCGGCGTCGATGCCGGCGGCGTCGCAGCCGAGGATCATCGGCAGCTTGTCCTCGGCGAGGCCGACGCCCCGGAGTGACCAGAGGTCGTGGTGGTTGAGGGAGGCGGCTTTGACGGTGACGGTGGTCCAGCCGGGGCGGGCCTCGGGCGCGGGGCGTTCACCCAGTTCGAGGCCGTTCAACGGGGCGTCACGGTCGATGCGGGCGGCATAGGCGGCGAACATGACCTTGACCTTAGGGCGGGGGCATGACGCGGCGGAACCACACAACGGTGTGAGACGCACCGCGCCGTCCCGGCCACCGGGGCGCCGGACGGCACCCGTTGGGCACCCGTTCGGCCCAGAGCCCCGAAAAATCGGCGCAACGGCGACCCGCGGAAACCCGTGGGCACCGGTCACGCCCGGCCGTGAACGCGTACGGGCCGTGCCGCGCCCCTCTCGGAGCGCGGCACGGCCCGTACGCCTGTCCGCGGCCGGAGACCGGCCGCGTGGTCAGGTGGTCAGCGCCGTGCGACGCCCTCGGCGCGCGCCGCCGCCGCGACCGCCGCCGTGACCGCGGGGGCGACCCGCTCGTCGAACGGCGACGGGATGACGTAATCGGCGGCGAGCTGGTCGCCCACGACATCGGCCAGCGCGTTCGCCGCGGCGATCTTCATGCCTTCGGTGATCCGCGACGCCCGCACCTGGAGGGCGCCCGCGAAGATCCCCGGGAACGCCAGCACATTGTTGATCTGGTTCGGGAAGTCGCTGCGGCCGGTCGCCACGACGGCCGCGTACTTGTGCGCGACGTCGGGGTGTACCTCAGGGTTCGGGTTGGCCATGGCGAAGACGTATGCGCCCGGGGCCATCGAGGCGACAGCCTCCTCGGGCACGGTCCCGCCGGAGACGCCGATGAAGACGTCCGCGCCGGCCAGCGCGGTCTCCAGGGAGCCGCTCAGCCCGGCCTTGTTGGTGATCTCCGCGAGCTCACGCTTGACGGAGTTCAGGTCCTGACGGTCACGGCTGACGATGCCCTTGCGGTCGGTGACCGCCACATCCCCGAGGCCGGCCTCCAGCAGGAACTTCGCGATGGCCACCCCGGCCGCGCCCGCGCCCGAGATCACGGCGCGCAGCTCGCCCAGGCCGCGCCCGGTCAGCTTCGCAGCGTTCCGCAGGGCCGCCAGGGTGACGACCGCCGTACCGTGCTGGTCGTCGTGGAAGACGGGGATGTCCAGGCGCTCCTGGAGCTTGCGCTCGATCTCGAAGCAGCGGGGCGCCGAGATGTCCTCGAGGTTCACTCCACCGAAAGAGGGCGCCAGGCGCACGACGGTCTCGACGATCTCGTCCGTGTCGGTCGTGGCGAGCGCGATCGGGACCGCGTCCACGCCGCCGAACTGCTTGAAGAGGATCGCTTTCCCCTCCATCACCGGAAGAGAGGCTTCCGGGCCGATGTCGCCGAGACCCAGCACCGCGGTCCCGTCCGTCACGACGGCGACGACCTGCGACTTCCAGGTGTAGTCGTGGACGAGCTCGGGCTGCTCGGCGATCGCGCTGCACACCTTGGCGACGCCGGGCGTGTACGCGAGGGACAGGTCGTCCTTGTCCCGCACCGGCACAGTGGCCTGGATGGCCATCTTGCCGCCGCGATGCAGCGCGAAGGCCGGATCGAAGGGCTCTTCGGGAGCACTCTCCGCACCGCTGTCGCTGCGAGGATTGACGATCTCCGCTGCCATGTGTTTGACCCCTTAAGTCTTCATCAGTTGAGGGTTTCCACTCCTGGTTGAGGAGGGGTGGGCGGGCACCGCGTACGTGCCCTGCCTCGGCGGTTGGCCCGCTCCGGCGGGGGGAGGTACATACGCGCGGGCGCGCCGCACACGCGCCCTGAGCCCCGGATGAGGGGTGTAAGCGTCCTTCTTACCTGACCAGGAGCACCGGCGACGAGTCGGTATCCAGTTGCTGACATGACTCGTCGCCGAATGTCAGGACACGTCAGCTACGTGCCCTGAATGCCGCCCGTAGCAGGCTACGAGCCGTAGATCTTCCGGTCGGAAGCAGGTATTCCCGTGAATGGTCCGGTCGTGATGTACCGGCCCGGGAGAGGGTCGGGGGTGTCCCGTTACCCGATTTTGACATGCGCGGCCCCCTGAATGGGCTAGTCCGAATGGCAAGATGCCGAAAACACACAAGGTGGCGACACTCGAAGATGAGTGCCCGACCGCTGAAATGGCACTTCCCTCACCCGCCGGAGGACCCCGATCATGACCGCAAGCACCACTCGTCGTACGACCGCCGCCAGGACCCGGATCGCCGCGGTCGGCGCCATCGCGGTCGCGGGCGCACTGCTCCTCACCGCCTGTGGTGACCAGACGAACTCCGGTTCCGGCTCCTCGGAGACCGGCGCTGCCTCGAGCGCGCCCCTCTTCGACAAGCTGCCCAAGAAGTACCAGGACTCCAAGGTGATCAAGGTCGGCACCGACGCCGCCTACGCCCCGATGGAGTACGAGGAGGGCGGCAAGATCGTCGGTATCGACCCCGACATCGCCGCCGCTCTCGGCAAGGAGCTGGGCGTCACCTTCCAGTTCACCAGCGGCACCTTCGACGGCCTGATCTCGTCGCTGAACAGCGGTCGCCAGGACATCGTCATGTCGGCGATGAGCGACACGAAGGCCCGCCAGGACGGCCTGGACGACAAGGGCAAGAAGGTCGGCCAGGGCGTCGACTTCGTGGACTACTTCACCTCCGGCGTCTCGCTGCTGGTGAAGAAGGGCAACCCGAGCAAGATCGAGTCGCTCGACGACCTGTGCGGCAAGAAGGTCGCCGTCCAGCGCGGCACGATCTACGAGGACACGTTCAAGACCCAGGCCACCAAGTGCAAGACGGACGGCAAGGGCACGCTGACCATCGAGGCGTTCGACACCGACGCCGAGGCCCAGACCCGTGTGAAGTCCGGCGGCGCCGTCGCCGACCTCAACGACTACCCGGTCGCCGCGCACATCGCGAAGACCGCGGGCGGCGGCAACGACTTCGAGGTCGCGGGCGACCAGACCGACGCCGGCCCGTTCGGCATCGCGGTCGACAAGGACAACGTGCAGCTGCGCGACGCGCTGAAGGCGGCCGTGGACGCCATCATCAAGAACGGCGAGTACGAGAAGGTCCTCGAGAAGTGGGACGTCAAGAACAGCGCCGTCACCGAGGCGACCATCAACGCCGGCAAGTAGGTCACGGTACGTCCGCTTCAACGCGTTTCACTGAAGGGCAGTCACTGTGACTGACAAGTTCGACAAGACGCCCGCCGGCGAGCCACCCTCGGACCCGGCGGTCGTCAAGGCTTCATCCACGGCGCCCGACCAGATCAAGGCCATCCCGGTCCGGCACTGGGGCCGCTGGGTCAGCGGTGTCATCGTCGTGGCACTGCTGGGCTCGCTGGTCTATTCGTTCTCGCAGGGCGACGTCAACTGGGACACCGTCGGGGACTTCATCTTCGACGACCGGATCCTGGCCGGTATGGGCCGCACGGTGCTGATCAGCGTGCTGTCCATGCTCATCGGTCTGATCCTGGGCGTGGTCTTCGCCGTCATGCGGCTCTCGAAGAACCCGGTGACCGGCGCCGTCTCCTGGCTGTACATCTGGTTCTTCCGCGGCACTCCGGTCTATGTGCAGCTGCTGCTGTGGTTCAACCTCGCGCTGATCTTCCCCGTCCTGAACCTCGGGTTCTACAAGGACGAGATGGTCGACGTGATGACCCCGTTCATGGTCGCCCTGCTGGGTCTGGGCCTGAACGAGGGCGCCTACATGGCGGAGATCGTCCGGGCCGGCATCCAGTCGGTCGACGAGGGCCAGACGGAGGCGTCCCACGCGCTCGGCATGTCCAACGGCAAGACCATGCGCCGCGTGGTCCTTCCGCAGGCCATGCGCGTGATCGTGCCCCCGACCGGCAACGAGTTCATCAACCTGCTCAAGACCTCGTCCCTGGTCTCCGCCGTGCAGTACACCGATCTGCTGCGGGCGGCGACGAACATCGGATCCACATCGTTCGCGGTGATGGAGATGCTGTTGGTGGCGTCGGTCTGGTATCTGGCTCTGACCAGCGTCTTCAGCGTCGGCCAGTACTACGTCGAGCGGTACTACGCCCGTGGCTCGCTGCGGCAGCTGCCGCCGACGCCATGGCAGAAGGTCAAGGCGAACATGCTGTCCCTCACCAGCCCCAGGGGGGTGTGACATGACCCCCATGGTGAAGGCCGAGGGCGTGCACAAGTCCTTCGGCCCGGCGCACATCCTCAAGGGGATCGACCTCGAGGTCGCCCCGCGCGAGGTGTTCTGTCTGGTCGGTCCGTCCGGTTCCGGCAAGTCGACGTTCCTGCGGTGCATCAACCACCTGGAGCAGATCAACGCCGGCCGGCTCTCGGTCGACGGGCACCTGGTGGGCTACCGGCAGAAGGGCGACAAGCTCTACGAGCTGAAGGACAGCGAGGTCGCGGCGCAGCGCCGGGACATCGGCATGGTCTTCCAGCGCTTCAACCTGTTCCCGCACATGACGGCCATCGCGAACGTCATGGAAGCGCCGATCCAGGTCAAGGGCGAGTCGCGGGCGGTTGCCCGGGCGCGCGCCGAGCGGCTGCTGGACCGCGTGGGCCTGGCCGACAAGGCCGGGAACTACCCCTCGCAGCTCTCCGGCGGTCAGCAGCAGCGGGTGGCGATCGCCCGTGCGCTGGCGATGGAGCCGAAGCTGATGCTCTTCGACGAGCCGACATCCGCGCTCGACCCGGAGCTGGTCGGCGACGTGCTGGACGTCATGCGGGGTCTCGCCGAGGACGGCATGACGATGATCGTCGTGACGCACGAGATGGGCTTCGCCCGTGAGGTCGGCGACGCGCTGGTCTTCATGGACGACGGTGTGGTGGTCGAATCGGGCCATCCCCGCGAGGTCCTGACGAACCCGCAGCACGACCGGACGAAGTCGTTCCTGTCGAAGGTGCTCTGAAGGTTCTCCGACGGTGCTCTGAAACGCACGACGGCGCCGGAGTCGTCACACGGGAGGGCGGTACGGACCTGGTCCGTACCGCCCTCCCGTGCGTCGCGCGTCAGCGCTGTTCCCGCCGTGTCACTTCAGCGCGAGCAGCAGGGTGTCGGAGGGCGAGCACCAGACCGGGCGGGCCTCGCCGAAGCCGGCCGTCAGCAGCGTCTCGGCGTGCCACTGGGCGGAGGGGGTCTCCCCGTCCGCGTGCTCGCCGTAGATCTCGTACCGGCGGGCGGTGGGCTCCGCGAGGACGGGGTCCTGACCGGCCAGGGCCCACCATTCGGCCCAGTCGAGCGCCCCTGCTTCCTTGGCGCGCTCCATCTGGACGTGCCGGTGGGCGCGCTCGACGGCGTTGATGCGCGGGGTGGTGCGGTCGATCATGTGGTCGGCGTTCATGAACACGCCGTCGTCGCGCACGAGCGAGGCGAGCTGCCCGTAGAGGGTGGCGAGCGGTCCGCTGCGCAGCCAGTGCAGGGCGGTCGCGGTGAGCACGGCGTCGTACGAGTCGTGGGGCAGGTGCGACGTCCAGTCGGGCTCGGTCAGGTCGGCGGTGACGAAGGTGACGCGGTCGTCGGTGGCGAAGGAGCCCCGGGCGATGGTCAACAGGGCGGGGTCCAGGTCGACACCCGTGCTGGTGGCCTTCGGGAACCGCTTGAGGACCCGGTCCGTAATACTTCCCGTACCGCACGCGAGGTCCAGCACCCGTGGTTCGGGGCCCACCGTGGCCTCGACCATGTCGAGCATGATCCGGAACCGCTCCTCGCGGTCGGGCATGTACCACTCCTGCTGGCGGTCCCAGCTCTCCTGCCAGGCCTGCCAGTCGGTGCCCGCACCCTTGCTCGTCACTGTCTCCGACACCGGAAACCTCCCGTCCGTAATACCCTCGAAGCAGCATCAGCTGTTACGCAGACCCTAGACCGCCGCGGTAAGGACTACAAGTGGAACTGGCCTATTACTCGGACTACGCCGTGCGCCTGGTCAACACCGAGGAGCCGGCCCGTAACAAGGATTCCCTCACCTCGGTGGACGCCGTACGGGAGCTGTTCGGCGAGTCCACGCAGTCCGCGCGCCGTGCCACCGACGCGGACGTCACCCGGTTCCGTTCCGTGCGGGGCCGGCTGCGGGCGGTCTTCACGGCGGCCGACGGCGGCGACGAGACGGGAGCCGTCGACCTGCTCAACTCGCTGCTGCTGGAGTTCCCGGTCAGTCCGCAGATCTCCGGCCACGACCTCCGGGACGACGACGGCCGCCCCAAGTGGCACATGCACCTGGCCGACCATCCCTCGAACGCGACCGCCGGATACGCCGCGATCGCCGCGATGGGTCTGGCGTTCCATCTCACGGAGTACGGTGTCGACCGGCTCGGCCTGTGCCAGGCACTGCCCTGCCGCAACGCCTACCTCGACACCTCCACCAACCGCTCCCGGCGCTACTGCTCGGACCGCTGCGCGACCCGCGCCAACGTGGCCGCCTACCGCGCCCGCAAGCGCCTGGAGACGGAGCGGTCGGAGAGCACGGGACGTACCGCGGAAAGCGCCCAGGAGGCGAGCCCGCGGGCGGATCGCTGATCCTCGGCGAGCGGGCGGTATCTCCCCCGCACCCGTCCCAGCAGCAGTTCATGGGGCACCGATCCGAACACCCGGCTGTCGCCCTCGGCCCCCGGGTTGTCCCCCAGCACCCACCAGCCGTCCTCGCGCCGCTCCACGAGCCGCTTCACGATGAGCAGATCCTGCTGGAGGGGATGGCGCAGCACCGCGATGTCCCCGGGCTTGACCTCGGCGTTGTAGTGCACCAGCAGGTGATCGCCGTGCCGGAGTGTCGGATACATGGACGGCCCCGTCACTTCGGCGACCCCGAACGGCGCTCTCTGCTCCCGCCCCGGCTCACTCATCCGCCACCTCCGAGCCCCTCGGTATGTTCGGCCACCAGTCCCATACTGACCCTGGACTTTTGTCCTAAGCCCTAGGGGGCACTCGCGAAAACAGGTCTCTCACGGAGTAATGTCCCACCTGAGAAGACGATCACGAGGAAGGACAGCTCAATGCTTTCCCGCCTGTTTGCCCCCAAGGTGAAGGTCAGCGCCCACTGCGACCTGCCTTGCGGTGTCTACGACCCGGCCCAGGCCCGTATCGAGGCCGAGTCGGTCAAGGCCGTCCAGGAGAAGTACCAGGCCAACGAGGACCCGCACTTCCGGGCCCGCGCCACGGTCATCAAGGAGCAGCGCGCCGAGCTCGCGAAGCACCACGTCTCGGTGCTCTGGAGCGACTACTTCAAGCCGCCGCACTTCGAGAAGTACCCGGAGCTGCACCAGCTGGTGAACGACGCGCTCAAGGCGCTGTCGACCGCCAAGGGCTCCACGGACCCGGCGACGGGCCAGAAGGCGCTGGACTACATCGCCCAGATCGACAAGATCTTCTGGGAGACGAAGAAGGCTTGATCCGATCCGTCGGATCGCTTCACTCTCGAATCCGCACCCGGCGCCCCTCTGTGGGGAGCCGGGTGCGGTCGTCTGTCGCGTGCGGTCGTCTGTCGCGTGCGGTGCCTGCCGGCCTCAGCCGGTCGTCGCCGTCCTGTCCTTGCGGCCGTACAGCACCACCAGCGCCGTGACGGCGGCCGCCAGCAGCACCAGGGCGGAGGCCCGCGGGGATCACGGCCGTCAGCGGGCCGGCGCTCACACAGACGAGGCCTCCCACCAGGAGGACGACCGAACGGCGGCCCGTCGTCCGCAGCAGGATCGCGGCCGACGCCAGGAGGAAGATGCCGGCGCCTCCGGGAAGGGCCCACGCCACGATCCCGTGGAGTGGCTCGGACAGGTCGTAGTGGCCCGTGTCGGCGATCTGGTGGAGGACCGTCTTCATCCCGAGCGCGGAGACCACGATGCCCGCCACCAGCGGCAGATGGAGGAACGTGTAGGCGTCGCGCGCGAGTCGGGTGCGGTCGTCGCCGGTGAGTGCGGCCGGCCGGTGTTCCGCGGCCTCGGCGACCTGGCGGAAGTACAGCCGCCGCAGACCCGCCACGACCAGCAGGCCCGCCGCGGCGGCGCCCAGCACCGCGGCGGAGACCTAATAGCCGGAGACCCCGACACCGATCGCCACGATCGACTCCCCGAGCGCGATGATGACGATCAGTCCGTGCCGCTCGGCGAAGTGCCCGGGTGAGGCGACGCGCCAGCCCGACGAGCCGGTGATCCAGATGCCGCCGTAGTCGATGGCCACCGCGCCGAGCCAGATGAGGGTCTGGGTCACGCCGGTGAAGGCACTGCCGACGAGCAGCAGCACGAACGGCCGTGCCACCGACAGCAGTGCGGTACGGCGGAGCGTCGCACGCAACGCCTTGTCGCCCTGGCTGGAGACCCAGTACGACACGAGATGCGGCACGCGGACCGCGCCGTAGCAGAGCACGAACACCAGGGGTGCCGGCAGTCCGCCGGGGGCGTCGTCGTACACCTCGGGCACGGTCAGCGAGAGGATGAGCACCACCGCCATGACCGAGACCGGGACGCCGAACAAGGCGCCCGAGTCGGCGCGTACGACGTTGCCGAGCCAGGCGAAGCAGCACCAGCACCACCACAGCAGCGCGAGCACGACCACCCCGCCGAGCAGCCGCAGGGCGGAGGTGTCGCGGGCCATGAGTGCGGTGACCTGGGTGATCGCGTACACGAAGACCAGATCGAAGAAGAGTTCCGCCGAGTCACCCGGTGGTCGTCCTCGGTGGCGATCATTCTGGACCGCTCTTGCCGGTCGCCATGCTGCTCCCCCCTGGGCGGTCCGCCGCCGGGCCGACTCCGCGCGGAAGACGCCGGCGTCCGGCGGCGACGACGTTCCCGACCGGCGTACGACGCGTCAGTTCTCCTTCAGGGAACGGAAGAAGTCACATACGTCCCGGGTGAAGAGGTCCGGCTGCTCCAGGGGAAGGAAGTTGCCGCCGCGCTCCAGCTCCGACCAGTACGTGATGTTGTGCTCGCGCTCGGCGAAGCGCCGGACGGCGACATCGGTGGTGAGAGCGATCGCCACACCCGTGGGGACGGTGCCGCGCTCCTTCGGCGCCCAGGCGGACGGGTCGTGCGCCGACTCGTAGTAGAGGTTCGCGGACGAGCCGGCGGTGGCCGTGAACCAGTACAGACTCACGTTGGTGAGCAGGTGGTCGCGGCCGACTGCGTCCTCGGGCAGGTCCTTCTCCGCGTCCGTCCACTCCTTGAACTTCTCGGTGATCCAAGCGAGTTGACCGACCGGCGAGTCGTGCAGCGCGTGCGCCAGGGTGTGCGGGCGGGTCGACTGGAGGACGTTGAAGCCCATCATGTCGTCACGGAAGTTCTGGAGCCGGGCGAGGCGGCCCTGCTCAGCTTCGGTCAGGCCCTCGAAGTCGGCGGGGTCGTCGGACGGGAAGACGATGAAGCCGTTGACGTGGATGCCGACGACGCGGTCCGGTGCCTGCCGCCCCATCTCGGTCGCGATCCAGGCGCCGCCGCCGGTGCCCTGGACGCCGTAACGCCCGTACCCGAGAGCGGACATGAGCTCGGTGTACGCGGCGGCGATGCGTCCGTTGTTCCAGCCGGGCGCGCTGAGCGGACCGGAGAAGCCCACGCCGGGCGTGCTCGCGACGACGACGTGGAAGTCCTGGGAGAGCGGCCGGATCACCTCGACGTACTCGATGATCGAGGCGGGCCAGTCGTGCATCAGCAGGAGCGGTGTGGCGTCCGCGTTCTCGGAGCGCAGATGCAGGAAGTGGATGTTCTGCCCGTCGATCTTGGCGATGAACTGCGGGAATTCGTTGAGCGCCGCCTCGGCCGCGCGCCAGTCGTAGCCCTCGGCCCAGTACTCGGCGAGCCCTCGCAGATAGCCGGCCGGGACGCCGCGGCTCCAGCCGGTGCCCGGGACCTCGGCGCCCCAGCGGGTGCGGCGCAGCCGGTCGCGCAGGTCGTCGATGTCGGCCTGCGGGATCTCGATGCGGAAGGGGCGGATCTGTGCGGAGGTGTCGGTGTCCATGAACAGAACGGTAGAAGCCTATTAGGCACGTTCGGTTCCTGAATTGCTGGCAGTCTCGACTTCATGCTGGAAACCTCCGCACGACTGCTGCGTCTGCTGTCCCTGCTCCAGACGGCCCGTGAGTGGCCGGGCACCGAACTGGCCGAGCGGCTGGGGGTGAGCGGCCGTACGGTGCGCAACGACATCGACCGGCTCCGCGAACTCGGCTATCCCGTCGACGCCACGCGCGGCCCGGCCGGGGGTTATCGGCTCGCCGCGGGCACCGCGATGCCTCCGCTGCTGCTGGACGACGAGGAGGCGGTCGCGGTGACGATCAGCCTGCGCACGGTGGCTCAGGGCGCGCTCTCGGGCATGGAGGAGACATCGCTGCGGGCGCTGGCGAAGCTGGAGCAGGTCCTCCCCGCGCGGCTGCGCCGGCGGGTGCAGACGCTGCAGACGTACACCGTGCCGGTCCCGGCGGACCAGCCGCGGCCGGCCGTGGACGCCGATGTGCTGACCGTGCTGACGGCCGCCTGCCGGGACCGCGAGCGGCTGCGGTTCGACTATCGCGCCCACGACGGTTCGGCGTCCCGCCGGGTGGCCGAACCGCATCGGGTGGTCTCGTGGGGGCGGCGCTGGTATCTGGTGGCCTGGGACGTGGAGCGCGGGGACTGGCGTACCTTCCGCGTGGACCGCATCCGGCCGCGAACGCCCACGGGACCCCGGTTCACACCGCGCGAACTGCCCGACGGCGGCGATGCGGCGACCTATGTCGCCCGGCGCGTCTCGGCGGCCGGCTGGCGCCACCGCGCCCGGGTCACGGTGCACGCCCCGGCGGAGGCCGTCGCCGAACGCGTCAACCCGGCGGTCGGGGTGGTCGAGGCGCTCGACGAACACACCTGCGTCCTGGACACCGGCGCGGACTCCGTCGAGACGCTGGGCGTGTATCTCGGCATGCTGGGCCACGACTTCGACGTCACCGGCCCCCCTGAACTGCTCGCTCATCTGCGGGAGCTGGCGCGGCGCTACGACCGCTCGACCCCCGCGTCCTGACCGGGCGCGCGCCGCGGTGCACGACGACGACCGCCACGAGCGCGAGCGCGAGACCGAGCCCGGTCTGCAGCCCGAACGGCTCACCGAACATCAGGGCGCCCCAGATCGCCGTCACCGGCGCCATCAGGAACATCAGCGTGTTCACCCGGGTGATACCGGAGCGCCGCAGCACCAGCCAGTACAGCCCGTAGCCGCCGAAGGTGGAGAGCACCACCAGCCAGCCGACCGCCAGCCAGAACGAACCATCGGCGGGCGGGGCCGTCGCCCCGAAGGCGGCCGCGAGGGCGGTGAAGACGACCGCACTCGTGGCGCAGTGGACGGTCATGGCGACCGACGGGGCGACGGGCGTGCGGGTGCGGCCCTCCAGAAAAGTGGCCGCGACCAGGGAGAGCATCCCGATGAACGGGACCGCGTACGCCCAGGGCGGGACGCCTTGAGCCGCCGAGGCGTCGGCGAGGGTGACGACGGCGACGCCGGAGACGCCCACGCAGAGGCCGAGCCACTGGCGGCGCGAGACGTACTGCCGGAGCAGCGGCCCCGAGAGCGCGCCGGCGACGAGCGGCTGAGTGCCGTCGATCAGCGCGGTGGTGCCGCTGGAGACGCCGAGTTGGATCGCCGCGTAGACGGTGAGCAGATAGCCGCTCTGCGACAGGGCTCCGATCACGGTCTGCCGCAGGACGTCCCGCGCGGTGAGACCGCGCCAGGACGCCCTGGCGACGAACGCCGAGACAAGGGCGAGGAGGAGGGCCGGCGGCAGGAACCGCCACATCAGAACCGTCACGGCGTCGGCGCTGCCCGCGCCTGCCTTGGCCCCGATGAACCCGGAGCTCCAGCACAGGACGAAGGCCGCGGAGAGCAGGACGTTCATGGCAGTCGCACCACCCGGAGGAAGAAGGTATACAGATCGGTCTACCCCTTCGACTATACAGATCGGTACACTCGACGTCATGAGCAGCACCACGACCCCGCACCGCATCGCCATGACCCCGGGCGCCCGCCGCGCGCTGGACGCCGCCTCGCGTCTCTTCTACGAACGCGGCATCCACGCGGTCGGTGTCGACCTGATCGCGGCCGAGGCGGGGGTGACCAAGAAGACCCTCTACGACCGGTTCGGCTCCAAGGATCAGATCGTCGTGGAGTACCTGGCGGCACGCGACGAAAGGTGGCGGGCCTTCCTCACCGAGTGCCTGACCGGGGCCGGCACGGAACCGCACGCCCGTGTCCTGGCCGTCTTCGACGCCTCTCGCGTGTGGGCGGGCGAGCACAGCACGCGTGGATGCGGCATGGTCAACGCCCATGCCGAGATCAGCGATCCCGCGCACCCCGCCTTCCCGCTCATCACCGGCCAGAAGGCCTGGATGCTCGGGCTCTTCACCGACCTGGCCCGGGAGACCGGGGCAAAGGACCCCGAAACGCTCGGCCGCACCCTGATGCTGCTGCACGAGGGCGCACTTGTGGCACACGGCCTGAACGTCTTTCCCGACGCGCTCGGCGCCGCGCGCGAACAGGCGCGTTCACTGCTCGCGACGGGCTGAAACGACTCATGGGTCAGTGAGCCGGGCGCGTTGGCTGGGCCTGCTCCCGACGGGCTGAGCCGGGCGCGTGGGCCGCTGAACCGGCGCTTGCCCGGCAGAGGTTGGTCCCGGCTGACCAAGCCGGGCGCGTGGGCCGCTGAACCGGCGCTTGCCCGGCAGAGGTTGGTCCCGGCTGACCAAGCCGGGCGCGTGGGCTGACCTGCTCCCGATGGGCTGAGCCGGGCGCCCTTCCTGGCCATCACTTCCGAGCCGGGCGCCCCTCCGACCCGGCCCGGCCTCCGTGACCGCTCCCGCGCGGGCGGGGTCAGGGCACGCAGGCCACGGGCGCCGGCATCAGCGGGCTGTTGTTCCGCAGCAGCCAGTGCCGGTAGGTGGCCGCCCGGGACGCCGCCTCGCGGTAGGCGCTCTCCAGATCGGCGTACACGGCCTCGTAGAGCTCATACGCTCCGGGCAGGGAGAACAGCAACAGCCGTACCGCCAGGGGGTCGCCGCGGAGTGGGCGGATCGCCATGTCGTCACGCGGCCCCGAGGTGGGCTGACAAGGAGCGACCGCCTCGCCGACCGCTATCAGGGAGGCGGCCGTGTGGTAATCCCCGTGCAGGACGCGCGGGTTGAGTCCGGCCGCCCCCAGGACCCTGCGCAGCCCGTCCCATTCGCCGTCCACGGTGGGGTCGACGATCCATCGGTCTTCGGCCAGATCGGCGAGCTCCACCACGGGAGTCGCGGCGGCCGGATGATCACGCGCCATGGAGATGAACTGCGGCTCGCGCTCGACCAGTACGCGTACCGAGAGTCCGTCGGGCACCTGCAGCGGACAGCCCTCCACCTCGTGCACGAAAGCGACATCGAGCTGACCCGCGGCGACCATCCTGAGCAGGGCGTTCGCGGAGACGTCGACATGCAGCGAGATGTCCGTGCCGGGCAGCCGCTGCCTGAGTCTTCGAAGCCAGCCGGCGAGCGCACGGCTCGCGGTGGAACCGATCCGTAACCGGGGGCCGCCGGCTCTGCCCGCCGCTGCTCTGGCCTCGACGACGAGGGCCGCCATTTCGGCCACCAGCGGTCGGGCCCTGCTCAGGACCGCGCGGCCCAGCGGGGTGGGCCGGCAGCCGGAGCGTTCACGGGAGAACAACTCCGCGCCGAGGGAGTTCTCGATACGCCGCAGCTGCGTCGTCAAGGACGGCTGGCTGACGCCCAGTTGTCGGGCTGCCTTGTGCAGGCTGCCCGTGTCCGCAATCGCGCACAGGGCGCGGAGGTGCCTCACCTCGAGCTCCATGTCCCGAGAGTAGGGCGGCACCAACTGCCACACCAGACACATAGTTCGGGCACAGGGGACGGACAGGACAGGTGATGCACCGGAGTTATCGGCAGTTGACATCATCCGCACGAGGGGGCGGCTCCCCGACACTCTGACGCACCGAACCCGTTCATTGGACGAGTAGGAGCCCCCCATGCGTCACCTGAGAACCGTACTCTCCACGGCAGTCGGACTCGGCCTCGCGGCCGCGCTCTCCGCCGTGCCCGCGACCGCTGCGACGACGGCCAACTCCCCTGCGGCCACCGCGCACACGTCGTACGCCGCCTACGAAGGGTCCTCCGAGGACGCCAGGTCGACCAAGGCGTTCTTCGACGCGGTCGTCAAGTCGGTGGCCGAGAAGCGCGCCGCCACCCCGGGCGCACAGGCCGTGACCGTCGTCTACAACGCCTCCAGCGCACCGACCTTCCGCTCGCAGATATCCCGCAGCACCCAGATCTGGAACAGCTCGGTCACCAACGTCCGGCTCCAGGAAGGCAGCAGCCCGGACTTCCGGTACTACGAGGGCAATGATTCCCGCGGCTCGTACGCGAGCACGGACGGCCACGGCCGCGGCTACATCTTCCTCGACTACCGCCAGAACCAGCAGTACAACTCGACCCGGGTCACGGCCCACGAGACCGGGCACGTGCTCGGTCTGCCGGACCACTACTCGGGCCCGTGCAGCGAACTGATGTCGGGCGGCGGTCCCGGCACGTCCTGCCAGAACGCCAACCCGAATGCCGCGGAGCGCGCGCGGGTGAACGCCCTGTGGGCGAACGGCCTGGCGGCAGCGATCGCCAAGGTCTCCTGACGCGCTGACACCCGCCCCCAGCCGCAGGGGCGGACCGCGACACGAGGGGTGTCCTGCCGGAAAGTGGCAGGGCGCCCCTCCGCTGTTTCGCGCCTAGGGTGGCGCCATGACCGATCCGAGTGAGCGCACCGGGACGCTCTACGAGGCCATGGGTGGCACCGCGGCCCTGCGGCGCCTGAGCAACACCTTCTACGACGCCGTCCTGGCGGATCCGCTGCTCGCCCCCGTCTTCGCCGGCTTCACGACCACCCACATCGAGCATGTCGCGGTGTGGCTGGCCGAGATCTTCGACGGGCCCGCCCGCTTCACCGGCGAGCTGGGCGGCCATCAGTCCCTGCTCCGCGCCCATCTGGGCCTGCGGATCACCGAGGAGCAGCGGCTGCGCTGGATGGAGCTGATGACCGCAGCGGTGGACAAGGAGCTACCCGACGACGAGTTGCTGCGCCGCCGGGTGCTGGAGTACTTCCAGTGGGGTACGAAGATCGCCCGCGATGTGTCGGCCAAGCCGCCGGGCACGGACCTCGGAGATCCGGGTCCCACCCCCCGCTGGGGCTGGGAGGGCCTGCGCTGAGGCAGGAGGGCGGCTCGGGCCCTGACCGGGCCGCGGCCCGTGACGCGGGCCATTACCGGGCCGCAGCCCGTGACGGGGGCCCGGGCTGCGACTTCGGCTTCGGCTTCGGCTTCGGCTTCGGCTTCGGCCGACGGTCAGGCCCCGCTGCGGCGTGCGCCCGTGCTCAGGCCCCGACCGCGGCGTGCGCCCCCAGCTCCGCGCCCGGAGGAAGCTGCTCGCGGATCCGGCCGAACGCCTCCTCGAAGTCGCCGCTGGCCACTCCGGACTCGTACGCCGCCCCTCCGTAGTGCAGGGTCAGATTGAGATCCGAGCGGTCGAGGAACCCACCCGGCCGCGGTTCGCCGAGCGTCAGCAGGCAGCTGAGCGTGGCCCGCTGGACCGTGCCGGCCGTGTGAACGGGCAGCGGTATGTCCCACTCCAGCACGCACGAGGACAGCAACGCCTCGCCCCCGACGGCACGCAGGGCGGCGAACGTCGCCCCTTCGTACTCAACACCCCTGATGCGCGTGCGCAGTTGCCTTTCGTGCGCCGCGATCGATACCGCTTCCGCGCCCTGCCGGTCGCGGTACCAGCCCGCCCAGACTTCCGTCGACTCCGATGACATGGCGCGGACTGTAGCGGTACCGCACCCGCCGCCGAACAGCAGGGATGCCTCACGGCCCGGGCCGGGGCACCTCAGGCGGTGTCGACCGTCCGGCGGGCGCGTCACCCGGCCGCTCGCCCGTGGATTCGGCGCTCTGCGCGCAGTCGGGATTGTGGCAGGGGCCGGGGCCCCAGAAGGGGACGTACGCCCCGAGAGTCTTGCGTCGCTTCGTCACGGTACCGACAGGCTGTCCGCACGCCGGGCATCGGTGCTCGGCCTGCGGGCTGCGGACGGTCCGACGTCCTTCGCTGCCCATATCTCCACGATATGGCGGTACGGGCGGACAGGACACCCGGCGGTCAGCGCTTCCTGAGGTACTTCCTGACGAGGACCCCGTTGTCGAATGCCCGCACGGAGTCGTGAGTGAAGGCGTCGACCCGGAACCCCGCGGCGAACATGGGCATGCCGGTGCCGAGCACCACCGGATAGGTCTTGATGACGAGCTCGTCGACCTCCTCCCTCAGCTGACCGGCGAGATCGGCACCCCCGCAGAGGTAGATCCCGAGGCCGTCCTCCTGCTTGAGCTCCCGGACCTTGGCGGCGACGTCTCCGGAGACGATCTCCACATGCGGGTCGGGCGACTCGGTGATGCTGCTGGATGTGACGTACTCCCGCAGGTGGGCGTACGGGCTGGTGATCTTGGCTTCGAGCGCGAGGTCGTAGCTGCGCCGGCCCTGGATGATCGTGTCGTACTCGGTGTTCGGGACGTCGTCGACACCGAGCGCCTGGCGGCCGGCGGTGGGCAGGGTGTCCGGGGCCTCCGTCCTGAGGTACTCGAGGAAGTCCCCGGCCACGTACTGCATGAAGCACTCGCCGCTGCCGTCCGGGCCTCCTATGAAGCCGTCGATCGACGCCGCGATGAAATAGCTGAGCTTGCGCAAGACAGGATCACCTTCGGTCGTGGAGGATCCGCCGGGCTCGGGCGAACCACTCCACTCATAGTGCTTCAATCATAGTGGTCAAGCAAGAGCTTTTCCTTCCCGAATTCAGCGAGGCCAAAGCCAGGTGCGAGCGTCAAATCCCCTGCGGCTCCCGCCACATCGGCCACATCACCGGGCCGTCCGGCAGGTGCACCGCCGTGCCTGTGAAGGTGAAGCCCAGCCGCTCGTACAGCCGTCGGCTGCCGGGGTTGCTCGCCTCCAGATAGGCGGGCACTCCGTCCCGGTCGCAGCGCTCCAGAGCGGGCGCCAGCAGCGCCGTCCCTCGGCCCTTCCCCTGATGCTGCGGCGAGACCGCGATCAGCTGGAGGTACTCGTGGGCCCTGTCATGCGGATGGACCTCGTCCGTCAGCCGGCCGACCGTCTCCGCCCGGGCGCGGCTGCGTCCGGCGATCGCCATCAGCCGGGCCCCTGTCTCGTCGTCCACGTCGCCCTCCCCCGCCGCCCCGGGCTTGCGCGGGAACCAGAGAGCCACGGCCGAGCCGTCCTCCGTGACATCGGCCCGGCCCACCGCGAGCGCCAGGTCGAAGAACACCCCCACAAAGGGTGCGTGGGCCCGGCGGAGCTCAGCCGGGTTCTGGAACACCCACCGGCTCACCGGATCGTCCCGGAACGCCTCATGGATGAGGCGGACGAGTTCCTCGCGGTCCTCCGCCGTCGCCTGCCGTACCTCCACGCTCATCGGTCTCCGCCTCTCGCCCCCGCGTCGCGTCCACGTCGTCATCGGTCAACCCTCTCCATGGTCGGCGAGCCGGGCATGTCAGCGGGTACGACGGGTGACGAATTCGGCCAGGGCCAGCAGGTCCCCCGCGGCCGCCAGATCCGGCACCGCCCGGGAGAGCTCATGGACGGCGCGGGCCATCCGGTCGGCTGCCTGCAACTGCGCCCAGTCCCGGCCCCCGGCCCGGTCGACCGCCTCGGCGGCCCGGCGCACGGTCGCGGCGTTCATGGGCCCCCGGTACAGCTCGGCCAGTTCCGCCCCGGCGGCGGTGCCGGAGGTCAGGGCGGCCACCACCGGCAGCGACTTCTTGTGCGCGGCCAGGTCGGCGCCCGCCGGCTTCCCGGTCCGCTCCGGGTCACCCCAGATCCCGATGAGGTCGTCGATCAGCTGGAACGCGAGCCCGGCCTCCCTGCCGAACGCGTCCATGGCTGCGGTCTCCTCCTCCCCCGCGCCGGCGTACAGGGCGCCGAGCGCGCAGGCGCACCCCAGCAGCGCACCCGTCTTGGCGGTCGCCATCTCAAGGCACTCGTCGAGGGACACGTCGTTCGGTGCGCGCTCCTCGAAGGCGCAGTCCGCCTGCTGTCCGGCGCACAGCTCGATCACGCAGTCCGTGAGCCGCCGCGACGCGGCCGGGGACGCGGGATGGCGGTCCTCGGCGAGCAGACGCAGCGCGACGGCGAACATGGCGTCGCCCGCGATGATCGCGTCGGGAGTGCCGAAGACGGTCCAGGCCGTGGGGCGGTGCCTTCGGGTCGGGTCCTCGTCGATGACATCGTCGTGGAGCAGTGTGAAGTTGTGCGCCAGCTCGACGGCCGCCGCGGCCGGCACCGCGAGGCGCTGGTTCCCGCCGAGTGCCCGGGTGGCGGCGAGGACGAGCGCCGGCCGGATGGCCTTGCCGGTGGACCCCGCGGCCGGGGTTCCGTCCGCGTGCTCCCAGCCGAAGTGGTACATCGCGACCCGGCGCAGGGAACCGGGCAGGGAGTCGATGGTTGCTCGTAGGTGGGGATCGACGACCTCGCGGGTGCGGTCCAGAAGGGCGATGGCCTCACGGCCCTCGACGGCCTCCGACATGGTCAACTGTGCGGTCCTTTCGGGGGTCCGGTGCGCGGTTGCGGCCGGTTGCTCCGCTCCGGGGAAGGCGGCCGGGAGCGCGGGTAGCAGACGCGCTCCCGGCCGCCGGTCGGGTCACCTCCAGCGACTCACCTCCACGTTCTCCAGGACGCCGAGGGCATCGGGCACCAGCACCGCCGCCGAGTAGTAGGCCGTGACGAGGTAGGAGATGATCGCCTGCTCGTCGATGCCCATGAAGCGCACGGACAGACTCGGCTCGATCTCGTCCGGGATGCCGGCCTGCTGAAGGCCGATGACCCCCTGTTCGGCCTCGCCGGTACGCATACAGATGATCGAGGTGGTCCTGGCCTCGGTGACCGGGATCTTGTTGCACGGGAAGATCGGGACACCCCGCCAGGCCGGTACATGGTGGCCGGCGACCTCGACACTGTCCGGGACGAGCCCGCGCCGGTTGCACTCACGTCCGAAGGCGGCGATGGCCCGTGGGTGGGCGAGGAACATCTTCGAACCGCGCCGCCGCGACAGCAGTTCGTCCATGTCGTCGGGGCTGGGCGCGCCGTCGTGCGGCTGGAGGCGCTGTCCGTAGTCGCAGTTGGCCAGGAGACCGAACTCCTTGTTGTTGACGAGCTCGTCCTCCTGGCGCTCGCGCAGCGCCTCCACGGTCAGCCGCAACTGCTGCTCCGTCTGGTTCATCGGCTGGTTGTAGAGGTCGGCCACCCGGCTGTGCACCTTCAGCACGGTCTGGGCGACGCTCAGTTCGTACTCGCGCGGCGCACCCTCGTAGTCGACGAATGTGTGCGGGACGAGGGCTTCGCCGACATGTCCCGCGGACAGGTCGATCGCCGCCTCGCCGTACTTGTTGGTTCGCTGATGCGGCAGCGCGGCGAGCCCTGCCAGATGGACGCGGAGCGAGTCGGCGCGCTCCGCGAGGTTCAGCACGTCGTCCCGGGTCAGCACCAGGACCGTACAGGCGGTGGCGGCGCGGGCGGTGTAGTCCCAGGTGGCATCCCGGTCCACCAGGGACTGCTCGCCGAAGTAGGCACCGTCGGCGAGGACTTCGAGCACCGCCTCGTCGCCGTAGGGCCCGGTGCCGATCTTCTCCACCCGGCCGTGGGCCAGGAGATAGACACGGTCGGCGGCCGACCCCGCGGGGGCCACCACCTCGCCCGCCGCGAACTCCCTCTGCTCGCAGCGGCTCGCCAGCTCGGCCAGGACGGACTCTTCTCCGTACTCCCGGAGGGCGGGCAGCTCGCCCAGCTCCGCCGGGATGACCGACACCCGGTCGCCGGTCTGCACGAACGTCACGCGCCCGTCGCCCACCGAGTAGCTCAGGCGGCGGTTCACCCGGTAGGTGCCACCCTGCACCTGCACCCAGGGCAGCATGCGCAGCAGCCACCGTGAGGTGATCTCCTGCATCTGCGGCACCGACTTGGTGGTGGTCGCAAGGTTCCGCGCGGCGGCCGTACCGAGGCTCTGCTGCTTCGGCGTGTGCTGCTCACGGACCTCGTCGCCGACAGAGCCAACCGAACCAACCGACATAGGACTCCCTCTCGATCATGGTCTGACCTGCGAGAGAAAGCCTTTCAGTACGCAGAGTGCAGGCGCCATTACACAAACGGATGGGACTACTTATCCCCGAGTGGGGCACATGGGGCGGATGCCAGTGGTCCGCTCCGGTGACCGGATCGGCTCGATCACCTCCCGAACAAGTGGTCCGGCCGCGGGAGTTCGGGTAGAAGCCCGGTACGACGCATTCCGCGTCCTCCCCCACCATCCCCATCCCCCACCCCAGGGAGCTCCACGATGGCCGCACCCATGTCCGCGAGCAGGTTCCTCGACGCCTTACGCGACGAGGGACTGACAGTCGTCCAGGTCGGCGAATGGCGCACGCACAACCGCAACCACAAGGGCCCGTGGGGCCCGGTGCACGGCGTGATGATCCACCACACGGTCACCAAGGGCACCGCGAACACCGTCCGCATCTGCCGTGACGGCTACGCATCCCTGCCCGGCCCGCTGTGCCACGGCGTCATCGCCAAGGACGGCAAGGTCCACCTCGTCGGCTACGGCCGCGCCAACCACGCAGGCCTGGGCGACGACGACGTCCTGCGCGCGGTGATAGCGGAGAAGGCACTCCCCGCCGACAACGAGGCGAACACCGACGGCAACCGCCACTTCTACGGCTTCGAGTGCGAGAACATGGGCGACGGCAAGGACCCCTGGCCGGCCGTCCAGCTGGAGGCGATCGAGAAAGCGGCGGCGGCCGTCTGCCGCCACCACGGCTGGAACTCACGGTCCGTGATCGGTCACCTGGAATGGCAGCCGGGCAAGATCGACCCACGCGGCTTCACCATGAAGGCCATGCGCGAACGCATCGCCGAGCGCCTGAAGTGACAATGGCCGTGTGCCACCGGAAGCGCTCGACCTCACCGCCGCCCTGCGGCCCCGGCTGCCGTCGCCGCTGCAGCCCATCGAGGACGAGCGCTTCTCCCGGCACGGCATACGTCTGCTGCTCAAGCGCGACGATCTGATCCACCCCGACCTGCCGGGCAACAAGTGGCGCAAGCTGGCACCGAATCTGCGGGCCGCGGCCGGCCGCCCGCTCCTGACCTTCGGCGGCGCCTACTCCAACCATCTGCGGGCGACAGCTGCGGCCGGCCGGCTGCTGGGCTTCCCCACGGTCGGCGTGGTCCGCGGCGACGAACTGGCGTCCCGGCCGCTCAATCCGTCCCTCGCGCAGTGCGCGGCGGACGGCATGCGCCTGGTCTTCGTGGACCGCACCACCTACCGGACCAGGAACGACCCCCACGTCCTGGCCCGGATCCTGGCAGCTGCGGCGGAGGGACAAGCCGGTGGCCCAGTGCACGGCCCGCACCCCGCGGACGACTTCTACCTCGTCCCCGAAGGCGGCAGCAACGCTCTCGCCGCCGGCGGCTGCACCGCCCTCGGGCACGAACTCCAACACCGCGCGGACGTCGTCGCCGTCGCCTGCGGCACCGGAGGAACGCTCGCGGGCCTCGCCGCGGGCCTCGCGCCGCACCAGCGCGCCATCGGCTTCCCCGTCCTGCGGGGCGGATTCCTCGCCGGGGAGACGGCCCGTATCCAGCAGGAGGCCTTCGGTGGCCGCGCCGGCGACTGGACACTCGACGAGCGCTTCCACTGCGGCGGATACGCGCGCTCCACCCCCGGGCTGGATGCGTTCGCCGAGGAGTTCGAAGCACGCCACGGACTGCCCGTCGAGCGCTTGTATGTGGCCAAAATGCTCTACGGTCTGGCCACCCTGGCCGCTGAGGGCACGTTCCCGCCCGGCACCACCGTCGCCGCCGTGGTGACCGGCCGGCCGGACGCCCCCGAACCCGCAAAAGCGGCCTGACCCGGCCTGCCCGGCCCCTCGGAAACGCCCTGCTCCGACCCGACCGAGCCCTCGGAAGCCTGCCCCCCGACGTCCCTACCCGGCCTCCTCGCGGAACGCCGCCGCCTCCTCCAGATCCAGCCGCCGCAGCAGCGTCCGCATCATCTCGTCGTCGATCCGCCGCTCGTCCCGCAGCTGCACGAAGACCTCGCGCTCCGCTCCGATCATCTGCCGGGCGAGCCTGCGGTAGGTGTCGTCGGCCGACTCCCCGGTCGCTTCGTTCACCCCGCCGAGCCGCTCCCAGACGGAGTTGCGCCGGCGCTCCAGGACCATGCGCAGCCGTTCCTCCAGCGGCTGGGGCAGTGCGTTGGCGCTGTCGGCGAGCAGTTCGTCGAGTCGCCGGTCCGCCGCCCGGGATGCCTCGTTCTGGGCCTGGGCCTCGGCGAGCGTCTCGGCGTACGTGTCGCGCTGCGGCAGCTTCAGCTTGCGGATCAGGACCGGCAGGGTCACTCCCTGCACCACGAGCGTGCCGATGACCGTCGTGAACGTCAGGAACAGCACGAGGTTCCGCGCCGGGAAGGGCTCGCCGTCGGCCGTCGTCAGCGGGATCGAGAAGGCGATCGCCATGGACACGACTCCGCGCATCCCGGCCCAGCCGACGATCACGGGTGACTTCCAGTCGGCGTCCGGTTCTCGTTCCCGGACCCGTGCGGAAAACAGCCGCGGCAGGTACGTCCCCGGGAAGACCCAGACGTACCGCACCACCACCACGCACACGAAGACCGCGAAGGCGTACCAGAGGGACTCCCCCACCCCGTAGTTGCCGAGACCGTCCAGGACGTACGGCAGTTGCAGTCCGATCAGCGCGAACACGGCGGACTCCAGGATGAACGCGATCATCCGCCACACGGCGTCCTCCTGGAGCCGCGTCTCGAAGTCGACCTGCCACGAGCGGTGCCCGAGGTACAGCGCCACGACGACCACGGCGAGAACACCGGAGGCGCCGACGTGTTCGGCCGCCGCGTAGGCGACGAAGGGGATGAGCAACGACAGCGTGTTCTGGAGCAACGCTTCCTTCAGATGCGTACGCAGCCAGTGCAGCGGCACCATCAGCAGCAGGCCGACGGCGATGCCGCCGAGCGAGGCCAGGGCGAATTCACCGATGCCGCCCGCCCAGCTCGCTCCTTCGCCCACCGCGGCGGCCAGCGCCACCTTGAACGCCGTGATCGCGGTGGCGTCGTTCACCAGGGACTCGCCCTGGAGGATCGTGGTGATGCGGTTCGGCAGCCCGAGCCGGCGGGCGATCGCGGTGGCGGCCACCGCGTCCGGCGGCGCGATCACGGCGCCGAGGACCAGCGCTGCCGTGAGGGGCAGGTCGGGCACCAGCAGAAAGGCGAGGTAGCCCACCACGACGGTCGCGAAGAGCACATAGCCGACCGAGAGCAGCGCGACCGGCCGGAGGTTAGCCTTCAGATCGAGGTAGGAACTGTCGACCGCCGCCTTGTGCAGCAACGGCGGCAGCACCAGCGGCAGCACGATGTGCGGATCGAGGGTGTAGTCCGGGACCCCGGGCAGGTACGCGCAGATCAGTCCCGCCGCCACGAGCAGCAGCGGTACGGGCACGGGCGACCTGCGGGCCAGCCCGGCGATCGCGGCGCTGCCCGCGATCAGTGCCACCAGTGGCAAAACGTCCATCTCTCGCCGTCCCTCGGTCCGTCCACGCCTCGTCCGGCGACCACCGCCGTAATCTGGCAATCATGAGCGAGTGTGCGCACGCAACAGAACTGCCCGTCCCCGCACCGGCCGCGCTGACCGGGACCTGCACGGAGTGTGAGGCGGCCGGCACCCATCCCGTGCACCTGCGGCTCTGTCTGACCTGTGGGCATGTGGGGTGCTGCGACTCCTCGCCGATGCGTCACGCGTCGGCGCATTTCGCGGACACGAGCCATCCGGTGATGCGCAGTTTCGAGCCGGGAGAGAGTTGGCGGTGGTGCTTCGTGGACGGTTCGATCGTCTGAAGCCTGGGTACGTCAACCCTCCGCCGGTTCCTCACAATTGGACCCCGCAGACCTCTAGCCACTGTGTGTGGTCATATGCCTACCATGAGTGACAGCCACCGAGTGGGGGCCCGGCGACAGGGCACCATGGATCGCGATAGCGTCGCCGGGCCAGTACCGGCTGCGTTCTGATTGCGTAGCCACGGCTTCGGGATCTTTCTCCCGCGGCCCCGAAAGAGCTTGTGCCACCTTGGAGGTGAGGGTGTCCCAGATCGCAGGCGAGCCCGGGACTCAGGACTTCGTGGAAGTCCGGCTGCCCGCTGCGGGTGCCTATCTGTCCGTGCTGCGTACGGCGACGGCCGGTCTCGCAGCGCGCTTGGACTTCACCCTCGACGAGATCGAGGATCTGCGGATCGCGGTCGACGAGGCGTGCGCGATCCTGCTGCAGCAGGCGGTCCCCGGCTCCGTCCTCAGCTGTGTGTTCCGACTGGTCGACGACTCGCTGGAGGTCACCGTCTCGGCGCCGACGACCGACGGCCGGGCACCCGAGCGCGACACCTTCGCCTGGACGGTGCTCTCCGCGCTGGCCGGCAAGGTCGACTCCTCGGTCGCCGACGACCGTACGGTCTCCATCAGCCTGTACAAACAGCGCGGCGCGGGACCCGGGCCGGCGTGAGGAACGGGGACGGTCCGGTGCGGAACGAGCCACCCGCGGTGCACGGCATCCCGGAGCAGCAGGCGCGGCCGCATCCGGTGGACGGCCTTTTGGACGCGGCGGAGCAGGCGCAGGCAGAGCGGGCGGCCCATATGAGCGAGCACGTGCACGAGCAGCAGCACCACGATCCACATGACCGCAGCGGGGCGCGGGCGATGTTCATCGAGCTGCGCAAGCTGCCCGACGGGTCCTCGGAGCGGGCGGACCTGCGCAACCAGCTGGTGCGTATGCATCTGCCGCTGGTCGAGCACCTGGCGCGGCGCTTCCGCAACCGCGGTGAGCCGCTGGACGACCTCACCCAGGTCGCGACGATCGGTCTGATCAAGTCGGTGGACCGGTTCGACCCGGAGCGTGGTGTCGAGTTCTCGACGTACGCGACACCGACGGTCGTCGGTGAGATCAAGCGCCACTTCCGGGACAAGGGCTGGGCTGTTCGCGTCCCGCGCCGGCTTCAGGAGCTGCGGCTCGCCCTGACCACGGCGACCGCCGAACTCTCCCAGCAGCACGGCCGCTCCCCGACGGTCCACGAGCTCGCCGAGCGTCTGGGCATCTCGGAGGAGGAGGTCCTGGAGGGCCTGGAGTCGGCGAACGCCTACTCCACGCTGTCCCTGGACGTCCCCGACACCGACGACGAGTCGCCGGCGGTCGCTGACACCCTCGGCGCCGAGGACGAGGCGCTGGAGGGCGTCGAGTACCGCGAGTCGCTGAAGCCGCTGCTGGAGGATCTGCCGCCGCGGGAGAAGCGCATCCTGCTGCTGCGGTTCTTCGGCAACATGACCCAGTCGCAGATCGCGCAGGAGGTCGGCATCTCCCAGATGCACGTCTCCCGGCTGCTGGCCCGCACCCTCGCGCAGCTGCGCGAGCGGCTGCTCGTCGAGGAGTAGTGGAGCCTCGTCCCGGTATGCGGGAGGGCCCGGCACACAGCGTGTGCCGGGCCAGATCGGAAGAGCGTCGGGGAGGGAAAGAGGGTCCTTCAGGTGGGGTAGAT